>NZ_JBJEES010000029.1:0-12785 GCF_051873315.1 Lactobacillus sp. | reverse complement strand
GTCTGGGAATTCAAACCATTGACGTTAATCCAGCATATACGTCTCAGTTCTGTCCAAGATGTGGTGCGCATTTCAGTGAAAGAAAAGGTGCACATCATGAAACAGCCGTCTGCCCAAACTGTGGAGAAATGAACGCAAATACAGCAGCAGCGGTAAATATTTTGCAAAGAGCGGATGACAAAGAAATAACGAAATATATGCCATACAAGAATGTTAAGTTGATTCTTGAAGACCGTTACGCAAACAAACAGTTGGTGATGGCATAGTCTATCAATCAAAGCGTCACAAGCGTGGGTTCGTCCCTGCTTCAAGTCATGGACTGGGCGCTGCCCTAGAGCCTCGGCACTAGGGAAACTTAGGATATATTCCTGCCCGTTTTGTGAGACTGAGCTTTCGGGTTTTGTTAAGCAAAATATGGCGAACTCTTTGACTGTGCGTATGATAAAAGTATCAGAAGCTAAGGGAAACTTTAGTGGAGGTACATACAACTGAGCGCACAAGGCATTTCCCCGTGAAAAAGCCTAAAAAAATCCTCTAGCTTCAGCTAGAGGACAAGAATATGTTCATTAGTGTTCACTTGAATATTAATGGATATGTTTTTGAATTCGGGATGCTCTGGATGATAAAGAGTATAGAGATGCGAGTTTAATAACGCTGCTGTCAAATGCTGAGGATTTCATCCGCACTAATTCTAAAAATAGGTGGACGATTAGGGGAATGGTAAGAGAAGAGAAAAGCGATTATCCATTCAAAGCAGTTAGAGAAGTTCTCGTGAACGCTTTAATCCACCGGAACTATCAGATTTTAGGAACTGAAATTCATGTGGATATCTTTGATGACCGCATGGAGATAATGTCCCCTGGTGGAATGATGAGCGGCAGTCGTATACAGAATATGAATAAAGAACATATTCCCTCAATGAGAAGAAATGAAAAGATTTCAGATATCTTTGGGCGGCTGGGTTTTATGGATCGTAGAGGTAGCGGTATTCAGCGCATACTGAATTCGTACAAGAACTATAGCAAAGAGCCGACTTTCTATTCTGATGAAAACATCTTCCTTGTTACTATGCCCAACAGAAGCTTTACGGGCACTAAGAGAGTACAAAAAATCCCGCCACAGTATACTGGAAAAGTCACGTTAGCGAACAAATCTAAGGGTCAAACGGTTGAGAAAAGTTCGCTAACGAAGAAAGTTGTCGGCCAAACCGATAAGAAATCCACGTTAGCGAACAAATCTAAGGGTCAAACGGTTGAGAAAAGTTCGCTAACGAAGAAAGTTGTCGGCCAAGCCGATGAGAAAACCATGTTAGCGAACAAATCTAAGGAGCAAATGGCTGAGAAAGGTTCGCTAACGAAGGAAGTTGGGCCACAAACCGATGAGAAAGTCACGTTAGCGAACAAATCTAAGGGCCAAACGGTTGAGAAAGGTTCGCTAACGAAGAAAGTTGTCGGCCAAGCCGATGAGAAATCCACGTTAGCGAACAAATCTAAGGGTCAAACGGCTGAGAAAAGTTCGCTAACGAAGAAAGTTGTCGGCCGAACCGATGAGAAATCTACGTTAGCGAACAAATCTAAGGGGCAAATGGCTGAGAAAGGTTCGCTAACGAAGGAAGTTGTCGGCCAAGCCGATGAGAAATCCACGTTAGCGAACAAATCTAAGGGGCAAATGGCTGAGAAAGATTCGCTAACGAAGGAAGTTGTCGGCAAAATCGATGATAAAGTAGCGTTAGCGAATAAACTTGTCGGCCAAACCGTCGAGAAGAGTGCGTTAGCGAATAAACTTGTCGGCCAAACCGTCGAAAAAAGTGCGTTAGCGAATAAACTTAGCGGTCAAATCGTTGAAAAAAGTGCGTTAGCGAATAAACTTGGAGCACAAAATATTGAAAAGAGCTTTTTAGAGTATGAGATAAAAGCAGAAGATTTACCGATCAGATTAGACCCGCCTGCAGTAGACAATATAATTGACGCAATTGAAAAAATTGGCAAGCAAAAGAATAGACAAGGTCCCTTTCAAGCTCGAACATTAGAGAAACTAGCTGATTTTTATATGAAATATAAATCAGATTATTCATTCAATAGAGACGCATTGGCCATCTTTTTTAATATTAGGCCTGATGCGGCAACAAGGATTATACGAAAATGTTGTGACCTTGGAATTATGAGACGGGAAAAGAGAGGCGTATACTTCTTTATAAATTTAGATTAGGTAGTAAGAGCTAAAGCTTGCTGCTTTAAGGGAAAGAAGGAGGCAGGAAGATGAAGCTGTATCAGCCTTTGGAGATTACAAAATACCAGCATGAGTATGACACAGATTTCTCCGTTGAAACGGAATATCTGTGGCGTTTAAACAATGTTTCAGCAGTTGTGACTCAGATGCATCCCTTGCTTGACTACAAAAAGGACGGCCGGCAGACCGCACAGTATCCGCTCTTCTTCATTTACACGACTGAGATGGTTAAGCTGTTCAGCAAGTTTAACCGCAACTCTTGGGAGCTCGTTCAAGTAAGTCAAGATTTGCCCGAGGCAGCTGTCAGTCACTTTCTGGATGACCTCCTTCTTGACGAAATCATTAACACCAACAGTATAGAGGGCGTCGAAACCGATGCAGCCGAACTTAGCGCAATCATCAAAAGTATCGGTGATCATCCAGAAGAGCAGGGGAAGCGGCTTGGGTCAATGGTTCGCATGTACCAAGGTAGCCTTCCAAAAATCAATTGCTTACACGATTTCCGTGATATCTACGACGAACTTCTTAGAGGTGAAATTCCAGCAGACAAGCAGCCAAACGGCCAGCTTTTCCGGGATGAACTGCCCTATGGCACCATCGTAATTGGCTCAGCTACCAAAATCGTCCATGTTCCGCCGGTATCTGAACTTGCTATCTCTAAGGCCTTAAGCAGCTTGATTACCTTTATGAACAAAGCCGATTTGCCAGCAATTTTCAAAGCTCTAATAACTCACTTCTTCTTTGAAAACACGCATCCCTTCTTGGACGGCAATGGCCGGATGGGCCGGTATCTTTTGTCTGCCTATCTGTCTGGCAAGTATGATCGTTTTACTGGCTTTTCTGTTTCTACGGCAATTCATGCTCAGCTGCCTAGCTACTACCGCATCTCCAAAGAAGCTGATAGAGCAGAAAACAGGGCAGAGCTGACTTTCTTCGTTGAAGAAATGCTACGGATCTTAACTGCTGGACAGGAGAGAGTCCTAAAAAGTCTGCGCTGAAGTTGAGAGACCATGTACATGACTGTTTTTTTAGAATAACTAAGTTGTCGGCAGTGCATCTGTTTGACATGTACACGTAAGGCAGGTATAATAAAATCATGATTACTAGCATAGCAGATAAAGAGACTGAGAAAGTCTTCAATCAAATTTTTTCAAAGCGTATTCCGAAAGAAATTCAAAGAAAAGCTTTGATGAAATTGATTATGATCGATGCGGCACAATCATTAAATGACTTGCTGATGCCACCTGCAAACAGGTTGGAAAAGCTGCAAGGAAATAGAGAAGGACAATACAGCATCCGAATTAATTCGCAATACCGGATTTGCTTCAATTTCGAAGACGGAGATGCTGAAAATGTCGAAATAGTGGACTATCACTAGAGCTTAGAGGTGACCGAAATGACTGAACATATCAAGACGCCTACAGTTGGTGAAATTCTCAATGAAGAATTCATGCAGCCGTTAGACCTTAGTGCTTACAAGCTGGCACAGTACATTAATGTTCCAACGTCTAGAATCCAGGATATCTTGCATGACAGACGGAAAATCACTGCTGACACTTCACTCAGATTAGCCAAGTTCTTTGGCGTGTCAGATACTTACTTCCTTAATCTGCAGAGTGATATTGATCTGCGGGATGCAAAGAAGAAGCTTAGCCGTGACTTGTCAGCAATTAAGCCTTTTACAGAGGTACAGGCCAAAAATAAGGAATCTCTTAATTAATTTCTTGATCCAGATCAAGGCCTCGCGAATCTAACCAAGCTACAATAGCCTTATCTAAATAGATGAGGTGATCAAGATGAACGAAAAAGCAGATTTGAAAGACCGGCTGACGCCAATGCAGTATGCCGTGACCCAAAACGCGGCGACTGAACCGCCTTACACCGGTGAGTACGACGACTTTTTTGAAAAAGGAATCTACGTCGACGTAGTCAGCGGGGAAGCCCTCTTTTCCTCTTTGGACAAGTACGATTCCGGCTGTGGTTGGCCAGCCTTTACCAAGCCCCTCGCTAAACTTACCCAGCACCGGGACCAGTCCTTTGGCATGGAAAGAACCGAAGTCCGCAGCCGCCAGGCTGACTCCCACCTGGGCCACGTCTTCACCGACGGCCCCTTGGACAAGGGCGGCCTGCGCTACTGCATCAACTCTGCTGCCCTCAAGTTCATCCCTTACGACCAGCTGGAAGAAGCGGGTTACGGCGAATACCGGCAGCTTTTCGAATAAACGAAAAAACTGACGACTTCCTTGCTTTGGAAATCGCCAGTTTTCTTCTTTTCTAACCTAAAATTGCCTTGTCGCTGGCGAATTCCTCGCCGGACACGACTTCGAACTGGTGGAGCAATTTCTCCACTGTCAGTTTCTTCTTTTCTTCGCCCTTGATGTCCAAAACGACTTTGCCATCGTTCATCATAATCAAGCGGTTGCCGTGGGCAATGGCATCCCTCATGTTGTGAGTCACCATAATCGTGGTCAGTTTGCCTTCCTTGACGATCCGGTCGGTCGCGTTTAAGACCTTTTCCGCCGTCTTCGGGTCAAGCGCCGCCGTGTGTTCATCCAAGAGTAGAACCTTTGGCTTGACCAGAGTTGCCATCAGCAAGGTCAAAGCCTGTCTTTGCCCGCCGGACAAAAGGCCTACTTTAGCAGTCAACCGGTCTTCCAGGCCCAGGTTGAGCACCTTCAGCTTTTCCTTGTATTCTTCCCGTTCTTTAGCGGTAACTTCCCACTTAAGCCCTCTGCGCTTGCCCCGCCGGGCAGCTAAGGCCAAGTTTTCATCAATCTGCATGGTTGCCGCCGTCCCGGTCATTGGATCTTGGAAGACCCGGCCGATCCAAGGCGCCCGTTTAAAGTCCGGCAGGCCAGTTACGTCTTGGCCATCGATAACGATAGAGCCCGTGTCAACCGGCCAAACGCCCGCGATGGCGTTCAAGGTGGTTGACTTGCCGGCCCCGTTGCCCCCGATAACCGTCACGAAGTCGCCGTCTTCCAGCTTCAAGTTGACCCCGTTCAAGGCATGCTTTTCATTAATCGTCCCGGGGTTAAAAGTCTTGGTAATGTTGGTCAGTTCTAGCATTTTTAAGCCCCTTTTCTAGCATTCTTGCCCGCCTTGGCAAAGGAGTTCTTGGCCCGGCTTCTCAGGTATGGCACCGCCAAGAAGAGGGCAACGATGATAGCCGTGAACAGCTTCATCATGTTCGGGTTCATCTTCAGCCACAGAACCAAAGTGTAAACCACGTAGTAGATGATCGCCCCGACTACGACGAAAATCAAGTGGCCGGCAAAGTTGAGCTTCTTGCCCAAAATTGCTTCGCCTAAAACTTCACCGATGATGACAGCAGCCAGGCCGATAACGATTGACCCACGGCCGGCGTTGACGTCAGCAAAACCAGAGTACTGGGAGGACAGGGCACCGGCCACGGCAACTAAGCCGTTGGAGATGGCCAGACCTAAAACCTTCATCCGGTTGATGTTAATGCCTTGTGCCTTGCTCATTTCCGGATTGCAACCGGTCGCTCTAAGGGATGACCCAAGCTCAGTCCCGAAGAACCAGTACATCAAAGCGACCAAAGCGATGACGATCAAACCGCAGACCAAGATAGATTCGTTGACCGTCAAACCAGAGATAACCAGGCCAGGGGTCAAAGAGCTGATGGCCGTGTTGGCCTTGAAGTCCATGATGGCTAAGTTGATGGAGTAGAGGGCATACTGGGTCAAAATCCCGGCCAGGATTGCCGGAATCCCAAAGAGGGTGTGCAGCCAGCCCGTTACCGCGCCGGCCAATAGACCTGCTAAGAGGGCTACCAGAACCGTCAGCCAGGGGTTGACGCCCTTCATGATCAAGACGGCTGAGACTGCCCCGCCTGTAGCGAAGGTCCCGTCAACCGTCAAGTCCGCGATGTCCAAGATCCGGAAAGTAATGTAAACGCCCAGGGCCATAATGCCCCAGAAGAGCCCTTGCGCGACTGACGCTGGCAAACGGCCAGCCAAGTCGAGGAAGCTCAATGATGATAAGTATCCTGCCATAATGTCCTCCAGTCTCAAGCAGCTTTTTACAAAATGAAACTAAAAACTAGTTCTTGTAAGCCTTGTAGCCGGCTGGAACCTTGATGCCCAGCTTCTTGCAGATGGTTGGGTTGTATTCCTTAACTGGGTTCTTGTAGTATTGAACCGGCATTTGACCGACCTTCTTTTCGCCCTTGAGGATTTGCACGGCCATCTTGCCAGTTTGCTTGCCCAGGCCGTAGTAGTCGATAGACAGGGTGGCAACCCCGCACTTGCTCATGATCCCTTCTTCACCGGCGATGATCGGCACCTTGGCCTTCAGAGCCACGTTGTTGATGGTCTTTGCACAGGATGCGGCAGTGTTGTCGGTTGGGATGTAGATGACGTCGCTGGCACTAGCTGCCTGCTGGGTAACAGAGTTGACGTCGTTGGTGTCGGAAAAAGTGTACTTAGTGACCTTTAAGCCGTCCTTCTTGGCGTACTTGGCCACTTCATCAGCCTGGTATTTGGAGTTTGGCTCAGCTGAGCAGTAGAGGATGCCCAGCTTCTTAGCCTTAGGAACAAAGTCCTTGATCATTTTTTCCTGCTTGTCCAAAGGAGCAAGGTCGGAAGTCCCGGAAATGTTGCCGCCAACCGTACCGTTGAACTTCTTCAGGTTCAAGGCCACTTGGTAGTTGGTAACCGCCGTTCCCAAGATTGGAATTGACTTAGTAGCCGCGCTGGCTGCCTGCAGGGATGCCGTCGCGTTGGCCAAAATCAAGTCTTCATTTTCAGAAGCAAAGTTGTTGCAGATCGTGGTGGCTGTTGAGGAGTCACCTTGAGCGTTTTGCGTGTCGAACTTGACATGGCTCTTCCCCAGTTCCTTGGTGACTTCATCCTTGAAGCCCTTAGTAGCCGCGTCCAAGGCTTCGTGCTGGACCAGCTGACAGATGCCGATCTTGTAGACCTTGGAAGAAGACTTGCTGGATGATGATGACGATGATGAGCTGCAGCCAGCTGCCGTGAGCGCCATGACGGCTGCGGCAGCGGCGACCATAATTCGCTTGACCTCTTTCATGATTTGTTCCTCCCATATCAGACAAAAAGTAATTTAATATTTCTGTAATCTTTATTTCATAGTCTTAATTTTAAAGGAACTTGGCTTATTGTCAATAGATTTTTCTTTTCAACTGCTAAAAAGATCTCTATTGATAAAACTGCTTATTTTTTGTCAGAGAAAAAGAAATACCGCTAAAGATATCTGCTTAGCGGTATTTCTGAATGATTGAGTTCTGAGGATAATTAGTGATAAAAAGCTATTGATAAGAGATTAGGGAGAATAATCGGATTTTAGTCCAGCATCTTCTTCTTGAGCATAAAACTCATTTCGATAACCAAGAGGACGCAGCAGATGCCGCCGAAGATAAAGCCAAACTGGGAGCTAGTGTTGTCAAAAATCTTCCCAAAAGCAGCATAGAAATAGGTCGACACGAAGTTGGCCACGGAACCGGCTGACAGGGCCAGGCCAGTCAAGCCAGCTGAGTTTTCCTTGGTGGAATTGCGGTTGACGGCGGCCATAACGTATGGCATAAAGAGGCCGAAGGCCAGGGCAACCATGCAGTCACCGGTGATAAAGGCACCCATCCCGTCGCCCAGGCCCATGATGAAGTTGCCGGCCCCAATCAAGGCGATAGCTAAAATCCCGGCATATTTCTTGGCCAGCTGCATGTACTTGCCAAAGAAAAGGCCAGCTACCAAGGAAATGATGGCAACGCCGGCTGTAACATTGGCGGCGTCAGTCGCGGTCCCGGAATGAGTTTCCACGACTGTTAGGCTGAATTCCAGGATTCCGGAACTATAGGCCATATTAAAGAGGAACATGGCCAGCATCCACCAGATGACATTCAAGTTGAGCTTGGTCTTACCTTTAGCTGGCATATCTGCTGGAGCTTGAACTTTTTGGTCTTTTGGCAGGTAGATCCAGGTCAGGAAGAAAATGATCAAACCGATCAAGTAGACACTAAAGCCGGTCCGCCAGCTGGTTTGGATGAAGAGGCCAACGATAAAGGTCATCAAGGTGTTGGCCAGGCCGGAAAAGGCACTTTGGAAGCCCATCAGCTTGTTTCTTTCCTGGTCGGTGTAGTAGTCGGCCAAAAGGCTGGTACCGATTGGCTGAACCAGGCCCACGCTGAAACCCAAGAAGAGGCGGGCAATCAAGATGACGGTGAAGCTGCTGACAAACATGGGCACGATCCCGCTGGCCACGAAGAGCAGGGCCCCGAACATAAGCAGGTTCTTTTTGCCAAATTTGCTGGTCAAAAGGCCAACCAAAACCAGGGCTAAAAGCTGGGTGGCGTTAGGCAGGGAGACGAAGGACTTGAGCATGACGTCTGAGATGCCTGGATAGCTGGCCTTTAAGCTCGGCAGGAAGACTGAGCCCAGGCCCACCCCAGTTAAAAGCAGGGTGGAAGACAGGATCGCGGTCTTGAACATCAAGCTGCCGGAATTGACTTGCTTTTTGCTCTTACTCATTGTGTTCTCCATGACCCTAGCCTTCTTTCTGCATAATCTGGTCGATCCAGGCGAAAAGATCATCTAAGTCATAGTCGCCGCTGTGCGGGATCCCCCATGGCAGGGCAAAGTCGACTTCCTTGTCCTGGTTGGCCAAGAGGGTGGCCAGGATTACCGGAATAGCAAAGGAAGTGTCCCGGTCGCTGGCTCCGTGCCGGATCCGCCAGTACTTTGGCGTGTCTGTCTTGCCGCTGAGCAGGTGGGTAATCGGGTTGACCGCGGCGATCAAATCTGCCGGCGCCAAAGTTGTGTCTACATGGCTGTGTTCTTGAGAGAACTGGGTAAAGTGCCGGGGCTGGCCGCCAATCTCACTGAAGAGGTCGGTTTCCGGACTTTGAGCATCCAAGTCATCAAAGGCAGGAACAGCCTTCATTCTGGTGATGAAGTGGAGGTACTTGTCCCAGTCAAGGCCGGTAACCTTGCCGTCTTCAACCGTCAAGTAGTCAGCTTCCGCTAATTCCGGCTTGTCAGCCAATGCCTTTTGGGCAGAAGCCTTCAAGTATTTGACGATTAAGTCACGGAAAGAGCCGCTGCCGTCTGGGTTTAGGGAAAGAAGGGTGCCAGTTTCCGGATCCTTCAGCTCTAAGGAGTTGAGGTAGGCAATGAACTGGTCTTTTAATTGCGGGGAGAGGGCCTTTTCTTCCTCAGTCAATTCACCGGAGATTGGGACAAAGTTCGGTTCCCCATCCTTGAAGCCGTCAATCTTGGTCCGGTGCCAGTCGTTGATCCCGCAGAATTCCCATTCATAAGCGGCGTCGGCGTGTTCCAAGTTGTGGATCGGGCAGTAGGCGGAAACGGCAAAGATATCGTCAGTCCCAGGTGCTGCTCCGATTTCTGCCAGATATTTGGCAAAAAAGCTGCTGTTGCCGCTAGCACCCGTCAAGGCACTGGTCGCCCCGCCGGCACTGGTCCCGTTGGTGATGATTCTTTGGGCGTTGCCTGGCAGGCGGCCAGAGTTGAACTTAACCCAGCGAACTGCTGCCTTCATGTCGACGATAAAGGCTGGTGCCTTGCCGCTTGCCAAAGTCCGCCCGCGCAGACCAGCTGAAATTACGACATAGCCGCGCTTTAAAGCAGCCACGATGGTTTTGGAGTTGGATGGAAAATTCTTGTTGCCCGGGTAGTCGCGGGGACCTGGCATATAGCCGCCAACCGTGTTGGGCATAAAGATCGGGGCGGTTTCTCTGCTGTAGGCAGCGCACTTTTCGCCTTTAGCGTAGGCGGCGGGAGCGAATACATTCACTTTCTGAATTGGATCTGCAGGCTTAGCCACGTAGTCCAATCCTTCCCAGCTGCAGTATGCAAAGCCGTCCTCTGTCTGCTTGACCGTGTATTTTTCCGGGTCAAAAAGTAATTTTTTGCTTGCTTCTGTCATGTTTTATCTTCCTCCTTCAGATTTCTTACTTAGAATTCTAGGAGGAGAAAACGCTTTTATCAATTCGCTTTAAGCTGGGACTTATTCCAAAAGGTAATCATTTACCCAGGACGATTTCAATGAAGCGGCGGATGTGTTTGGGCGGGCGCTGCTGGTCGTCTAAGAGATGAGGGTTTACCACTAGATTGAGGTAGAGGGGCAGATCTTCTTTAAGGGGGATGATGACCGTGTCCTTGGCCTGGTAGTATTCGGCCTGCTTTCTGGGCAAAATGGCGGTGCCAGCGTCAGCTTGGACCATGGAGACCAGGTTTTCAATCCGGTTGGCGGTAAAAACTACGTTAGGGTACTTGTTCAGATCCGTTTGGTCATGATTTTCATAATAGTTGGCAAACCACTGGCTAAGCAAGCGGTATTCCGGGCTGGTCATGGGTGTGGACAAGAGGGGTTCGTCTTCGAGTTCGGCTAGACTGATTTGATCTTGGCTGGCTAAAGGCGAAGCGGCTGGGCACATGGCGACCAGATCTTCTTTTAAAATGTTGCAGCTGGCGGGAGATTTTTTAGCCGGGGCGGTTTCTCTGACGAAGACCAGGTCGACCTTGTCCTGGTCAAAGCGGGTGTTGATCTCTTCCGCGGCCAGCTCCTGGACATTGCATCTAAGGCGCGGCATGGCGATCATGGCTTGTTTGATGAGGCGTAAGAGGCCGTACTCGATCATGACGGCAGTTGAGCCGATGTTGATCTCGATCTTTTCGTTGGCTTGATTTTCCTTGAGGGCGGTCAAGAGCCACTGGTTGGCGTCCAAGATTCCGTGCCCATAGCGGACGACCAGGAGGCCGGCTTCGGTTAGTTCAAAGTTCCGCCCCTTGCGCCGGACCAGCTGGCAGCCCAGGTCCTTTTCCAGACTTTGGATGTGCTTGGTCAGGGTGGACTGGGAAATGTAGAGGGCGTCGGCTGCCTTTTGGTAATTTTTGACTTGAGAGAGGGTGATAAACTGTTGCAGGTATTCGATTCGCATCTCTGAGCTCCTTTCTTTTGACCTACTTTAGCAAAAAAAGGGAAAGATTCTTTTAAACTGCATGAAAAAAGCGCTCGTTTGAGCGCTCTTTTCAGGATTATTCAGTAAAGAACTTCTGCAGGCGGCTTGCCGCGTCCTTGACTTGGGCGAGCGGGCAGGCCAGGCTGATTCTGATGAACTTATTGCCGTTGCCCCCGTAGACAGTGCCCGGATTGACGATTAGGCCCGTCTTTTCCCGCAGCTGCCGGGCAAATTCAGCGCTGTCGTCAGTGACGGAGCTGACATCGACCCAGACCAGGTAGGTTGAATTCTCAGAAGCCAGCTTGATCTGGGGCAGATTTTTCTTCAAAAAGTCAGCCAGGTAGTTCCGGTTCTTCAAAACATAGTCTTTGAGCTGGTGGACCCAGGCATTGCCTTTGGTGTAGGCGGTAATTGATGCCGGGATAGCCAGCAGGTTTGGTTCAGCAACGTCGTATTTGTTGACGGCGCGGACGAAGCGCTCGCGCAAGATTGGGTCGGACACGATCGCCGTAGCGGCGTGCAGGCCGGCCAGGTTAAAGGTTTTGCTTGGCGAAACCAGGGTGATGGCGTTCTTGATCAGCTTTTCATCCAGGGAGAAAACCGGCGTGTAGTCATCGCCTTCTAGGACCAGGTCCCCGTGAATTTCGTCACTGATGACGATGACGCCGTGCTTTTGGGCCAAAAGCAGGATCTTTTCCAGCTCCTCCTTGCTCCAGACATGGCCAGTTGGGTTGTGGGGATTGCAGAGGATCATCATGGTGGTCAAAGGATCGGCCATTTTTTCCTCAAGGTCGGCCCAGTCAACGGCATAACGAAGCTTGTCCGGGTCATAAGTCATCTGGCTGGCCAGAACCTGCCGGCCGCTGTTGATGATTGAGTTGTAAAAAGTGTTGTAGATCGGCTCCAGCATTAAGACTTTGTCGCCGGTCTGGCTGAAATGGTTGACGCTGGCCGTAATTGCCGGGATCACCCCGGTCATGAAGGTCATCCAGCTGGTTGGGGCGCTGGATGCGTGCTCTTTTGCATACCAGGACTGGACGGCCTTGAAGTATTCTTCAGTTGGGTACTCGTAGCCAAAGACCCCGCTGTCCACCTTTTCGTGCATGGCTTCTATGATCTCCGGGGCGGTCTTGAAGTCCATGTCTGCAATCGTCATCGGCAGCTCGCCGTCTTTGACCTCCCACTTGATGGAGTTGCTGGCCTTGCGGTCAATCATCGTATCAAAATCGTAGTTCATTTTTTCTCCTATTCGTGTGCTGCTAAAAGCGGAATGTTGTCATTTTTTAAATAGTTCACATATTTTTGCGCCTGCTCAGCCAGGTCGCGGTCAGAAATTGACGATGCGCCGGCCGTCACGAAAGGCGTCAAATACTTGGTGCCGATTAAGTTGCTGGTTGCCTGGAAGGGCCGGAGCAGTTCGCTTACCGTGTAGTTGACGGAGCCGCTGTGCTGGTAGTTGTCAGCCGGAGCGCCGGGGGAAACGGCGACCAAGAGCTCCTTGCCGTGCAGCTTGGTCCCGGTTGACCCGTAGGCCCAGCCGTATTCCAGGACCAGGTCCTCCCATTTCTTCAGAAGGGGCGGGCAGCTGTACCAGTAC
>NZ_JBJEES010000028.1:0-3483 GCF_051873315.1 Lactobacillus sp. | reverse complement strand
CACCTCTTTTCGACAAGCATATTTTAGCACGTATCCCAGCTCTTTTCCAAACATATGTTTGAAAAAGAGTCGAAAATATGTGTTGCATCTTTTGATTAAAATCATAGGCGCAACACACTTAACTTCTATTAAGATAGAATTGATTTTCTTTCGCAAGCACATTAAGCTATATTTTTCGATATAGTTCTATATTACTTGTTACTAATTAGTAGCTCTTTAGTAAAAAGGCCGTTCTTTTTTGCCCCAAAGCCCGTTAAATCGCCGATCCGCTTTATAAGGTAAGGCTTTTTGTTGTATGATAGAGAGTATAGAATTTTTGAGGAGATCAAGCACTATGGCAGATAACAAGAAAACTTTTTACATTACCACGCCAATCTACTATCCGTCTGGCCGTTTGACCATCGGCAACGCCTACACGACGGTAGCAGCGGACACCATGGCCCGCTACAAGAAGTCCCGCGGCTATGACACCTTCTTCTTGACCGGGACTGACGAACACGGCCTGAAGATCGAACAAAAGGCTGAAAAGCTGGGCATGAAGCCTAAGGCCTACCTGGACGGCATGGTCAAGGACATCAAGGAACTGTGGAAGAAGCTGGACATCAACTACGACAAGTTCATCCGGACCACTGATGAAGAACACGTCAAGGCTGTCCAGAAGATTTTTGAAAAGCTGAAGGCCTCAGGCGACATCTACCTGGGTGAATACACCGGCTGGTACTCAGTTGAAGATGAAGAATACTTCACTGAATCCCAGCTTAAGGAAGTCTTCAGAGACGACAAAGGCAACGTTGTCGGCGGGATCGCCCCATCTGGCCACGAAGTTCAATTGGTTAAGGAACCATCCTACTTCTTCAAGATGAGCAAGTACGCTGACCGGCTTCTCCAGTACTACAAGGACCACCCGGAATTCATCCAGCCAAACTCCCGGGAAAAGGAAATGGTGAACAACTTCATCAAGCCTGGTCTGGAAGACTTGTCAGTTACCCGGACCACGGTTGACTGGGGGATCCCGGTGCCAAGCGACCCGAAGCACGTTGTTTACGTTTGGATCGACGCCTTGGCCAACTATATCACTGCCTTGGGCTACGGGTCAGAAGACGACTCCCTCTTCAAGAAGTACTGGCCAGCTGACGTCCACCTGGTTGGCAAGGAAATCGTCCGTTTCCACACTATTTACTGGCCAATCATGCTGATGGCCCTGGACTTGCCACTGCCTAAGCAGGTCTTCGGCCACGGCTGGGTCTTGATCTACAAGGACAAGATGTCCAAGTCCAAGGGTAATGCCGTTTATCCGGAATCCTTGATTTCTCGCTACGGCCTGGACCCGGTCCGCTACTACTTGATGCGGGCTATCCCGTTTGGGGCTGACGGTTCCTTTACTCCAGAAGACTTCGTTGAACGGACCAACTTTGACCTGGCCAACGACCTGGGCAACCTTTTGAACCGGACTGTTTCCATGATCAACCAGTACCAAAAGGGCCTGGTTGCCCCAGTTGACCAGGAACAGGACAAGTACGGCAAAGACCTGGCTGCCGTTGCCGCCAAGGCGATCAGCGACTACTACGACAACATGGACAAGATGCACTTCTCCAACGCTTTGGAAAACGTCTGGCAGCTGATTTCCCGGGCCAACAAGTACATCGATGAAACTACCCCATGGGTTTTGAACAAGGAAGGCAAGACTGAAGAACTTTCCAGAGTCATGAGCAACCTGGCTGAAAGCCTCCGTCTGGTCGCCATCATGATCGCTCCAGTCATGACTGAAACTCCAGCCAAGATGTTCAGCCAGCTGGGCCTGGACTGGGAAGACGAAAGCCAAAAGGACTTGAAGTTCGGCGGCTTTGCCTGGGATGTGAACGTCGTTGCCAAGCCAACCCCAATCTTCCCACGCTTGAAGAATGATGAAGAAGTGGCCTACATCAAGGAAGAAATGAAGAAGGCCAAGCCAAAGAAGCAGTCAAGAAGAGAACAAAAGCAGGAAGAAAAGCAGATCACGATCGATGATTTTGACAAGGTCAAGATCCAGGTCGGCAAGATCCTGTCCGTTGAACCAGTTCAAGGGTCAAGCAAGCTCTTGCTGTTCAAGCTGGACTTCGGCAAGACCGGCGAGCGGCAGATCTTGAGCGGGATCCGCAAGTTCTACCCGGATGAAAGCATCCTTTTGGGCAAGAAGGTTCTGGCCGTAACCAACCTGAAGCCGCGCAAGATGCTGGGCCATGAAAGCCAGGGCATGCTCTTGTCCAGTGAAGCTGACGGTGATGTCAAGCTGGCCCTGGTCGGCGATGAACACCCGGTGGGGGCTGAACTGGGCTAATGAAGATCTACGACAACCATACCCACTTAAACGACAAACCTTTTGCCGGAAAAGAAGCCGAGTACATTCAAAAGGCAAAGGATTTGGACGTGGTTGGGATGAACTGCGTGGGCCAGGACCCAGAAATGAACCTGGGCGCCCTGGAATTAGCCAAGCGCTTTGCCAATGTCAGGGCTATCATCGGCTACTGCCCGGACGTGGCTAAGGACTATGACCAGGCAGCCGAAGACTTGCTGGTTGAGCAGGCTAAAAGCGGCCAGGTAGTTGCCATTGGGGAAATCGGCCTGGACTACTACTGGGACGAGTCGCCCCGGGATGTGCAAAGGGAAGTTTTTGCCCGGCAGATTGAAGTTGCCCACGCTTTGAAATTGCCGGTAAACATCCACACCAGGGATGCCTTTGAAGACTGCTGGAAGATCTTGCGAGAAGCCAATTTGGAATACGGGGCGGTTTTGCACAGCTACAACGGAGGCCCGGAATGGACGGAAAAGTTCCTGGACTTGAACGTGAACTTTTCTTTCTCCGGGGTCGTTTCCTTCAAGAAGGCTACTGAAGTGCATGAGTCAGCCAAGATGGTTCCCCTGGACCGACTTTTGGTTGAAACTGACGCGCCATTTTTGACCCCGGTGCCTTACCGGGGCCGGCAAAACGAGCCTGGCTATGTCCGCTACGTCGCCCAGGCGGTCGCGGACTTGAAGGGGCTGGACCTGGCCGAAGTAGCTGAGGCAACTTATGCTAATACAATGAGGATTTACGGATTAAATGCAGAAGAATTTTAACGCCGTCGTTGTCGTGGAAGGCAAGGACGATACGATTCGCTTAAAGCAGTTTTTTCCAGGAATTGAGACGGTCGAGACGAATGGCTCGGCCGTTTCTGATGCGGTCCTGGCCAAGCTGAAGAAGCTGGCCCAAAGCCGCGAGATTATCGTTTTTACCGATCCTGACGTCAACGGCGAGCGGATCCGCCGGATAGTGACCGAAGCCGTGCCAACGGCCAAGCAGGCCTTTATTACCCGCAAGGAAGGCGAGCCTAAGAAACAGGGCAGTCTGGGGGTAGAGCACGCGTCAAAGGAAGCTTTAGAGCGGGCCTTGAGCGATTTGCGCGAGGTCCAAGCGGAAAAGGCTGACTTTGACTACGGCGACTATGTCGACTTGGGCCTGGCTAT
>NZ_JBJEES010000027.1:0-13035 GCF_051873315.1 Lactobacillus sp. | reverse complement strand
AATCAGCTTCAGCTGCTGGACAAGCAAAGATTTCGTAGTCCAAGCCGTCCTTCTTGGCAGCTTCTTGCATCTTCTTAACCAGCATACTGGTACTCATCCCTGCTGAGCAGCACAGCATAATCGTTTTTTCAGCCATTCTAATTACCTCCTAGAACTTCTCTTTACGGACATGTGTTATCGCTTACAAAGAATAGTATAGTGCCAAAGATAGATTATGTCTAGTCTATTTAAAAAATATGTTTTATTTTTTGTTAGACTTTACTTACCCATTAATAAGCAAAAAGAAAAGCCAGGTGGAAAATTCCACCTGGCTTTATGTCCAGATTATTAATGATTGGTTTCAACCATGATGTAAGACCGCTTGTTGTAGAGGTTTCTTGACCGGGAATATTCGATGTTGACCCCTGTATTAGTCCAAATGATCTGCTCAATTTCCAAAATCGGCGTGTTTTCGCTGGCGCCAAGGTACTGCAGGTCATATTCATCCGGCAAATCAGCCCGGACCCGGCGGAAGACCCCGCCGAATTTGATATGCAGCTTCTTGTGCAGGTAAGAGTAGATCGACCCCTCCAGAATTTTTTTGGACAAGGCCGGCACTTGGCTGACCGGCATGTTGGTATGCTCAATCACCAGCGGTTCCCCATCCAAAAGGCGCAGACGAACAATGTCATAAACCGGATCATTCTCGTCCAGATTCAATTTCTCACATAAGTCAGCCGAGGGGAAGCAGACTTCGAACTTCAAGATCTTGCTGCTGATCCGGTCATTGCCAACTTCAGATGACAGGCCGGCAAAGGAATTGACCGGTGAGTCGTGTTGACCCAGCAAGGTCAAGTTGGACAAGACCAGAGTCCCCAAGCCTGATTCCTTATAAACGAAGCCTTCCCGCTCAAGCAAGTCCAAAGCACTCTTGATCGTGATCTTGCTAACCGAAAACTCCTCAGCCAGTTCTTCCTGCTTAGGCAAAAAACTTTGCTGGGGATAAACACCGTCGATAATCCGCTGCTTAATTGTGTCTGCGATTAGTTGATACTTCTTCATGAACTGCCACCTTGCTTCTTAATGCGTTAATTAATAACAACGTAATTTTATTTTATCAACATCCGCAAGTTTTTGCTATCAAAAGTTAAGTACCAATAGCAAATCATCTATTATTTTTACAAAAACTTAAACATACTTTTTACATCAAAGACTCATCATAGATGGCCCGCTGGCCGCCGACATACTTTGGCCGGCGGCGAGCACAGATGATGTTGGCCTCCCCGATCTTATCTAGGGAGATCCTCAAGGGAACTACCACCGGGTGCAGGTGCATCCCGATCAAGGTACCACCGATATCGATCCCGGCTTCCCCCCGGGCGTCAATGTCTTCTACCAGTACCGCGTTGGGCAACTTTTGATAGGCGACGGTCGCGAAGGCCCCGCCGGCATGGTTTGGCTGGGGAATAGCGTTAACCTGCTCCAAGTCATACTTTTCCATTGCTTCCCGGCTGACGACCAGGGCCCGGTTTAAGTGCTCGCAGCACTGGGCTGCCATGTAGATCCCCTTTTCCGCCAAAACTTCATTAATCCCCTGGTAAAGGGCTTCAGCAACGTCAGTGCTGGTATTGGTGCCGATTGCTTCGCCTAAAACCTCGCTTGAAGAGCAGCCAACCACGAAAAACTGGCCGGCCTTGATTCCGGATGCCTCGACGATTTCACTGACGGCCTGCTTGGCCTGTCTTTGAATTTCTGCTAAATCCATCTTTTTTCCTCCAATCTTATTTCTTGCTTTGCCTGCTGCTTTTATTGTAACTCAGTCAGCAGATTCTGCCGCAGGCATAAGCATATCTGCTAAAATATAGGCAAAATAATAAAAATTCCTGTTCATGTTTAGTGAGGTGTCGCTTCCAATGCACAAGCAAAGTTTGCCGCTCAAGTTTTCTTTTGTCTTCGTTGCCCTCTCAATGGCCATTTCCCTGCTTACCGCTGCCTGGCAATTAGCAGAAGGCAAGTCCGGCAGTCTGCTCCTGGTCCTTGAGACCGGGGCTGGCCTGGTTTTGGTACTCCTGCCGGCCCTGTTAAGCAAGTGGCTGCGCTTTTACCTGCCCTCTTTTTTGTACTTTTTCTTCCTGGCCTTCATCTATTGCGCCATTTACCTGGGGGATGCCTACCACTTCTACTACATCCCTTACTGGGACAAGTTCCTCCACTTAATCAGCGGGGCCCTGCTCTTTGGATTAGCCTGGGCCATCCTGGGCTGCTTCAAGTTCAAGGAAAAGCTGCCTGCCGGCTTTTTATGCCTGTATGGGGTAGCCTTCGCCGTCTTGTGCGGGGTCCTTTGGGAATGCTATGAATTCACCTGTGACGGCCTTTTTAACATGAACCTGCAGCGCTACATGTCAGCGGGCCGGGACTTGGCCGGCCGGGCAGCCTTGATGGATACCATGGGTGACTTGATCGCCGACCTTGCCGGCAGCCTCATCTTCAGTCTGGGCAGCTACCTCCGGCTGAAGCAGGATCCGGCCTGGATTGAGAGCTTCTTTTTCAAAAAATACAGCCCGGACGACTAGTTAACCGTCCGCCGGACCGCGGCCAGCAAGGCCTGCTGAGAGAGGTCCTTCTTTTTCAAACTGGCTAAAACATGCCGGTCAATCGTTCCCTTCGTCAAAAGATGGTGAATGATGACCGGCTTTTTCTGTCCCTGCCGGTAAAGACGGCCGTTCATCTGCTGGTACTGCTCCAGGCTCCAGGGCAGGGTAAACCAAATCAAGGTGTGGCCCCCCTCTTGCAGGTTAAGGCCCGCTCCGGCACTGGCCGGCTGGACCAGCATGACCGGGATCTTGCCCTTGTTCCAGCGGCGGATCATGCCGGCAGAGCCGTCAAAAATTTCTGCCTTGACCCCGTTTTTCTGGTAAAAGGCTAAAAGGCGGGCAGCATCAGACTTGAAATAATAGGCCACCAGGCTGGGCGTGGCCGTATTTGCCGTTAAGTAGAAACACCTTTCCAGTTTCCCGGCAAAAATCTCCTGGTAATGCACCCCGTCTTCTTCATAGATGGCCCCGCTGGCTAATTGCCGCAAGCGGCCAGCCAAAACGGCCGCGTTATCGGCGGTAATCTCCTGGCCAGGCAAGTCCAGGACCTGTTCTTTCTTCAGCTGCTGGTAGCTCTTTTTGGCCTTTGGGGGCATTTCCACCCAATCCAGGCTCTCTGTCAGTTCTGGCAATTTCAGCCTGGTATTTTTCATGGAGATGACGATATCGTCGATGGCCTGGTAGATTTTTTCCTCACTGCCTGGCAAAAGCCGCCACTTGACCGGATGATTGTTGACCAGCAGGGTCGGCTCAAAGTACTGCTGCCGGTAGGCCGTGATGCTTTTGCCCAGCCTTTTTCCTTGGTCCAAGAGATAAATTTGCGACCACAAGTCCTGGAGGGAATTAGGCGCCGGAGTCCCGGTCAGCTCAATCAAGCGCTGAATCCGCCTCCGCACGCTCTTTAAGGCCTTGAAGCGCTGGGAAGCCGGCGACTTGAAAGACTGGGACTCGTCGATGACTACATTTTTAAAAAGCCAAGGGCCCAGGTCAACCAACTTGCTGACCAGGTCCCGGCTGGCAAAATACAGCTGCCAGTCGCCCTTGGCGGCTTTAGCCGCGGCGTCTTCGTAGAGGGCCTGCCGGTCGGCTGGGGTCAGCTGGCGGCCTTTTTTATCAGTTAAAAAAGACTGGGTCTTAAAAGGCAAGTCCCACTTGTCAATCTCATCTTGCCAGGTTGACTTGGCCACGGTCTTTGGCGCGATCACCAAGATGTGCCCCTTCATCCCCTCTTCGCGTAATTTGGCCAGGGCAGCCAGAGTAGTCAAAGTCTTGCCCAGGCCGATATCCAAGAAAATCCCGCAGTAAGGATGCTCCATAATAAAGTTCATGCTGTAGAGCTGGTAGTCATGCAGGGGCAAAGTCTGCCCGCCTAATTTGACTTGGGCATCGACCATTTGACCAGAAAAAGACTTAGTCTTTTCTTTTGCTACTATTACTTCTTTAACTTCTTTTTCTTCTGTATTATCTGTTTTTTCCTCATTTGGCTTTTTCGCAGCCATGATGACCCCGTCCAGCTGCAATTGCCAATTGCCTTTTTTCTCGACCTGGCTGAGAGTCAAGGTCACCACTTGCTCGGCCGGGACTTCCTGGCCAAAAATCTGCTTGAGCTTGCCGCTTTCTTCTTTGGCCAGCCAGGGCAGGACCCCTTCGGCCGCCTCAAAAGAAGCGACTGCTCCAGGTAAATTCGCTTCTAAATGGCCGCAGACCAGCTGCCAATCTTTCAAGGTCACGAAAGCATAGGGCTTCTGGTGAACCGGCAGGCCGGCTAATTCTTCTGCTGCCTGCACCTGCCGCAATTCTTCGGCCGAAACAAATGATGTCAAGTGGCTCTTGACCACTTTTCCTTGGACGCGCACGTTTTCTCCTGGCATACTCCACCTCCTTAGCTGCTATTATTTAATTATGCCACAAGGCCATGAAAAAAAGGCCTGGCGGCCTTTTTCTTCGCTATTCGTTACTAATAGAAGCGGTAGTACTTCTTCGTGTCGACCTTGACATCCCCTTGAGTCAAGTATTCGCTGAACATCTGGACATAGTCCTTATCCAAGGAAAATTCGATCTTGTCCAAGCTGTATTCAGGGTAGAAGCCGCCCCCGTTAGCCCGGTAGTTGTTGACGGCCAGGTGGTAGACCTGGTCATCTTGAATATCCTGGCCCTTGAGCTTCAGCTTGGTCAAGCGCTGGCCAACCGGCTTGGAGAGGTCAGCCTCGTACTCCAGTGGATAAAAGACATCAAAGTGGTAAAGTTCCGGCTTTGGCTTCAGATAGCGGTCAATAAAGTGGATCTTGCCATCTTCGTCTTTTTCCAAAAAGCTGGCTGTATGCTCAACGATATGGCGGAGCTCTTTGCCAGTCAATTTGACGCTGACCAATTGGTTGGCGTATGGGTAGTTCAAAAGAATGTCCCGCATGGTCACCGTCTTGCCAAAGCCCTTGGCCACATCGTTCATCACAGCTGTGGCTGAGAGGTCAGCGTGGGTGAAGTAGAGCTGCATCTGCTGGAGCAGGTTGATGAAAGGTGCCCCTTCAATCCGCCCCTTGTTGGCGTCTTCAATTGGCGCCGGCTGGTCCAGGTGGGCAATTGGCTGGTCAAGCCATTTCTGAGTGGCTGCATCAAGTGGCTTAACGATTTCCTCAACTTCTGGATCTGAATCAAAGTCCTTGGTATCGATCAATTCGCTGGTTGCCTGCTTTACCTTGAAGCCTGCTGGCGTCTTTTCCAGGTCCAAAACTACTTCAGCGATTGCCTCGCCCCGGTAGCCCGGCTGCACGCATGGCTTGCCGGACGGGCTGATCATGTTCAGTCTCCGGTGCTGGTGGCCCGTCAGCATCACGTCGACTTCCGGGATCTCGGTCAGAATCCGGTAGCCTTCATTTTCCCCGTTGTGCGGTTCAGTCGCTTCCCCGCTGGCAATGTCGCTTTCAAAGCCGCCATGGTAAAGGACAGCCAGGACATCGACCTGCGGCTTGATGATCTTGGCAAAATGGGCAATCTGCTCGTAGGCCGACTTAAAGGCCAGGCCCTTGATCCGGTCAGCCGCTTCCCAGTGAGGAATGTATTGGGTGGTAATCCCTAAAACGCCAACCTTGACCCCGCTTCTTTCCAAGATCAGGTAGTCCCGGCCCAGAGTCGGCACCTGGGTTTCGGCGTCTAAAATATTGCAGTTGACGAATGGGGCCTTGTTGTTGTCCACGTAGTAGGCCATGTAGTCCTGGCCAAAGTTAAAGTCATGGTTGCCCAGGCAGCGGACGTCATAGCCAACCGCGTTGTAGGCGGCGGTAAAACGGGCCAGGTTGTCCAAATTCTTGCTGCCATGGGTGTAAGCAGCTAAGGGAGACCCCTGCAGGCAGTCACCGGCATCAGTCACGATCACGTGGTCTGCCCCCCACTTGGCCTTTTCAGCCTTGATGGCGCTGGCTACCCGGCTCAGACCAAAGGGAGCGTCATATTCGCCCGTGGTCTGGTAGTCAGTTGGCAGCAGGTAGCCGTGGGTGTCGCTTGAATGTAAAAAAACCAGTTTCATTTTTCGAATTCCTCAATCCTAATTTTTGGCATAAAAAAAGACACCAGAAAAAACAGGTGCCTTTTAAATTAGTCGTTATCGCTAGCGCTGTTTTCGCTGACTACTTGACGACCCTTGTAGTAACCCTTAGGGGAAACACGGTGGCTCAAACGGTATTCACCAGTAGTTGCGTCGTAGTGCATTGCTGGCACGCTGAGCTTCAAGTGAGCGCGACGTGAACGTTTCTTTTGCTTAGAAGTATGTCTTGCAGGAACTGCCATTTATAACTGATCTCCTTTATTGTAGTATCACAGTATCAGGTCGTTGACCTAAATACTCAAGTAATTAAATAATACTATTGCCTGGCAAATAAATCAAGAAAAACCTTACTTTATTTATTTGCGGGAGGCAAATTCAAGCGACAATCTGTCCCCAATTGCCGGGAACAAGTTGTACAATTTGGCCAAAGCCGCCAGGCTGACCGGCAGGTTGAGCTCACGCTTGTTTGAGCCGAAGTAGTGGACTACTTCCCAAGCCACGTCGTCTGGATCAAGCATGAAAGCCTGCACATTCTTGACGTACTGGCCACTTGCATCGGCAATGTTGAAAAAGTTGGTGTAAACCGGGCCCGGGTTGACGGTCATAACCTTGACGCCGAAAGGCTTCAGTTCAAGGCGCAGGACGTTGGAGAACTGGATTACGGCTGCCTTGGCGGCGCTGTAAGCAGCTGACTTGGTCGTCGGCACCTTGCCGGCCATGGAGCCGAAGTTGATGATCTGCCCGCTGCCCTGCTCCAGCATGAGCCGGCCGAAAAGCCGGGTCATGTACATCAAGCCCAAGACGTCGACTTGGAACATTTCCGTAGCGTCCTGCATGTCAGCTTCCATGAATTCTTCAAACTTGCCGAAACCAGCCGCGTTGACCAGGTAGTCGATATGCTTGACCTTTTCCTTGACTTGGGCAAAAGCCGCTTCAATGTCGCTGGCCAGGCCCAAATCTGCCTTAACGGCAAAAGCTGCTGAGCCAGACAACTCTCTGGCTTCAGCCGCGATTTCCTCCAGCTTGTCCAGGCGACGGGCCAGCAAAACGACCGTAGCGCCCCGGCTGGCGCTTTCCAGGGCGATTGAGCGGCCAATCCCGCTGCTGGCCCCGGTAATAACTACAACTTTATTGCGTAATGAATCATTCATCTTTAAACACGTTAACCTTTCATTGGAACTACGAAGCTGTCCAGGTCCCTGGCCAGGGTCGTGGCCGGGAAAATCTCCCGGGCCTGCTTGACCATCTGGCTGGCCAGAGGGCCCACGTAGCGGGCCGAAACATGAGTCAGGTACAAATGCCCAACCTGACAGGCGGCGGCCGTCTCAGCGGCTTGTGTGCACGTTGAGTGGTAATAATCCCTGGCCAGCTTGCTTTCGCTGGCGTCAAAAGTTGCTTCATGGACTAAGACGTCGGCATGGTCGGCTAAGCGGCGGATTGAAGGTGTGGACCGGGTGTCGTAAATCACGGTCACCACCCGGCCTTTTTTAGCCGGACCCAGGAAGTCCTTGCCGTTTAAAACCGTGCCGTCAGCCAACTCGACCTGCTCGCCCCTCTTTAGTTTACCAAGGAGCGGCCCGTTTGGCACTTTAAATTCTGCCAATTTATCCATTAAGAGCTCACCGGCCTTGTCAGCCTCGACTACCCGAAAGCCCCAGCTGTCGATCCGGTGATCCAGCTTTTCAGTATAGACTTCAAAGCCCCGCTCGCTGACGATCTTGCCCGCCTCTTCCAGGGTAACGAATTTAATTGGATAGGAAATCTTGGTTTTGGAAATCCTGAGAGATGTCTTGACAAACTGTTCAATCCCTGCTGGCCCATAGATGGTCAAGGGGCCAACGTCACCTTGAAAAGACCTGGTTGACAAAAGGCCCGGCAGGCCAAAAATATGGTCGCCGTGGTTGTGTGAGATAAAGATCTTCGTGATTTTGCGCAGGCGGATATTGGTGCGCAGAATCTGATGCTGGGTTGCTTCCCCGCAATCAAAGAGCCAAATCTCGTTCAGCTCATCCAGTAGTTTTAAAGCCAGGCTCGAGACGTTCCGCAATTTTGACGGCTGGCCCGAGCAGGTTCCAAGAAATTCCAGTTCCATTTAACTCCCATTCTTTTCCAATTAAAAAAGGCTAATTCGATTCGCTGGCGCGAACCATTTCTTTGACGACGTACGCGCTATAGTAGTTTTGCCCCACGTCATTCGGGTGGGTCTTGTCGCCGTAAAACCAGCTGGACTGGCTGTGCGCGTAGCCATACCAGTCAATGACGGTCAAGTTCTTGTACTTTTTAGCCAAGGCCTGCAGCTGCTGGTTGACCTGGTTCTGCCAGGACCGGGTCGGCACGACGACATTGATCCAGAAAAGATGACGCTTTGGACCCACAATCTGCATGATCTGCTTAACCTCATCATCAGTAAAAGGCCCGTTGGTCCCAAGGCCGAGCAGGACATTGTCCTGCAGTTCGCCCTTTTGGGCATAAGACTGAAGCAGCTGAGGAGCCACGTCAGCCTGGCGGGAAACCGTAGCATCGATAACCGCGTGCGGCATAAGCTGGTGCAAGATGTCACTTGAAGAAGCCATGACCGAGTCGCCGATTGCCGTAACTTGCAGCTTTTGCGCTTCCTGCAGGTCAGCCTGGCTGATTCCGTACTTCTCAAATTCCTGGTTGACCTTTTTCCCGCTGGTCTTAGACTTAGTCGTTTTTGACTTGGTCTTGGCCTTGGACGTCTGCGTTCTCTGACTGCTAGACGACTTCTTGGCCGCCTTTTGCGAGCTCTTGATTGATTCCAAGGCCTTCTTGTTCATCTCAGCCTGCTGCTTGGAGTTGTCATTGATCGTCTTGATCAAAGCCCCATCCTTGTTGTCAGCCTTGGCCAGCGGGGAGAAGATAATTCCGCCGCTGCCAATTAGGAAGACCAGGAAGAAGGCCGCGGTCTGCAGCCAGCTTTTTGAAACCTTGACCGGCCAATGGAAGAGCTTGGCCAGATTGTAGCGGATGCCTTCCCCGGTATAGCGTCTTTTTTCAAAAAGCCGGTAAGTCAGTTCACTGATCAAGAGAATCAAGACGACTTCGATCACCCGGTAAAGGGCAACGTGGTCGGCCAGGTCACTGACCCAGCTTTCAAAAAAGATCATGACCGGGAACTGGTAGAGGTAGATTTCATAGCTTCTTGACCCCAGCCAGTCAAAGACCGGGTTGGTCATCAGCCGGTTCCAGATTCCGACCGGAGCCGCGATCACAGCGGCGAAAACCGTCACGAAGAAGCTGAAGATAAACATCCCCCCATAATATGGGAAAGCCGTCTGCGCGTTCATCAAAGGCGAGAACATAAGCAGCAGCATCCCAAACAGCGTGGCTAAACCAGTCCAGTTGAGGACGACCCCATCGCTTTTGGTGAAACGGTTGTCCAGCTCCTCAAAAGGCCAGAGGATGGCCATGGCGCTGCCCAGGCCCAAAGAGAAGAAGCGGGTGTCGGTTCCATAGTAGATTCGGCTGGTATCCTGGCCTGGCCGGAAAAGCAGGGCCATTTCGACTGCCGACAGAACTGACAGGCCAACCAGAACCCAGAAAATGTTCCGCCGCCTTTTGACGAATTTGACCAAGAGGGCCATCACCAGTGGCCAGAGCAAGTAGAACTGCCAGTCGATCGCCATCGTCCACAAGTGAGTAAAAGGCGATTCATTATTGGCGAAACGTTCAAAGTAGCTCTGTCCGTTAAAAATCTGCCACCAGTTATACACGCCCAGCAGGTTGCTGGCGACGATCTGGTAGAGCTTGTTTAAGAGGTTGCGCTGAAAAAGCACGATATACGCGCTGGTCAGCCAGAGCATGGCAATCAGCGGCGGGTATAAGCGCTTAAAGCGGCGTTGGTAAAAAGCCCTAATGTCAAAATAGCCATGATTGCGGTAGGCAGCCATAATCTGATCAGTTACCAGATAGCCTGTCAAAACCAGAAAGATCGGCACGCCCAGGTAGCCTCCGCCAAAGTGGTCCGGGTCCAGGTGATACAGGATTACCCCAATTACGGCCAAAGCACGCAAACCAGCATAGCCAGTAATGTATCGTTTCTTCATTTTTTCAATTCTCTAACTTTCGTTTCTCTATTCTAAAAGTCTCAATCTATCCTTTATTGCACGAACTCGAAGCTGAAGTCGCCAATGTAAACGTCGTCTCCATCGACAGCGCCTTGCGCCCGCAGTTCATCATCAACGCCCATCTTCTTCAAGCGGCGGGCCAGGCGCATGATCCCATCCTGGTGGTCCAGGTTGGTCATGGCTACCAAGCGTTCAAGCTGCTCGCCGTGAATTTCAAATTCATGATCAGCAAGCTTTTCAACCGTGAATTCCATCTTTTCTGGCCGGTGGTACTTGTAGGTCTTAGTCTTGACCTCTTCTTGCGGCTTGACGGCGGCTGCTGCTTCTTGGGCTTCAACCTCGCTGACCAAGTCAGCCGCCCGGCTCATCAAACGGTCAACGCCTTGGTGGGTGACGCTGGAGAGTTCGTAAACTTCCTGGTCAACCCCATGAGCAGCCAGGTCCTTTTTGAACTGGGCTAATTTTTCATCAGCACCTGGAATGTCCATCTGGCTGGCCACGATGATTTCCCGCTTGCTGGAGAGGTCATCTTCCGTATATGAAGCCAGTTCGTGCAAGATGGTTTCATAGTCTTCGTAGGCATCCCTGCCGTTGTTTGGGTCCATGGAGACCATGTGCAGGATAACCTTGGTTCTTTCCACGTGGCGCAGGAACTGGATCCCCAGCCCTACCCCCTGGCTGGCCCCTTTGATCAAGCCCGGCAGGTCGGCCATGGAGAAGTCCAGGCCGTCTGGCAGCAGGACCATGCCCAGGTTTGGCTTCAAGGTAGTAAACTGGTAAGCCGCGATCTTCGGCTTGGCACTGGTGACGACTGACAGAAGGGTTGACTTGCCGACAGACGGGAAGCCGACCAGACCAACATCAGCCAGGACCTTCAGTTCCAAGCGGAGGGTCCGGAATTCACCTGGTTCCCCGTTTTCCGCGATTTCCGG
The DNA here is from genome assembly GCF_051873315.1 of Lactobacillus sp. Classification (GTDB taxonomy): domain Bacteria; phylum Bacillota; class Bacilli; order Lactobacillales; family Lactobacillaceae; genus Lactobacillus. Next base: position 1,901 of record NZ_JBJEES010000027.1, on the reverse strand, counting down.
GGCCGTGTTGACGCTGGTGGCAAAGTGGATGTTGCCCCGGCCGCCCCGGCCGCCTTTAGCAACGACCAGTTCCTGGCCGTCCTTGACCAAGTCACCGATTTCCTCACCGGTGAAAAAATCATAGACGGTCGTGCCGACTGGCACCTTCAGGTAAAGGTCCTTGGCCGCCTTGCCGTATTGGGCCTTGATGCGGCCGTTTTCGCCAGGCTCAGCCTTGAACTTGCGCCGGTAGCGGAAGTCCATCAAGGTTCTGAGGCCATTGTCGGCCACAAAGATGATGGAGCCGCCCCGGCCGCCGTCACCGCCAGCTGGTCCGCCATTAGGCATGAATTTTTCATGGCGGAAGGCCACCATGCCGTCCCCGCCCTTACCGGCTTGGACTTCAATTTTAGTTTGATCAACAAATGTTGAAGGAGTTGGCATTCTTGTTCTAACCTTTTCTTTCTTTCGTTAATTGTTACCATTTAATAATAAGCTATTTTGCCCAATAGCTAAAGGGAAATTTTGACAGCCTGCGCCTGGGTTAAAGTCAGTCCCGCCTTGCGCAGATCGTCGATTGAAGCTTCCTTGATCTTCTTTAAAGAGCCAAACTTCCGCAAAAGCTTGGTCCGGCTCTTAGGGCCGATGCCCTTGATGGAGTCAAGCCGGCTGACCAGGGAATTCTTGGCATGGGTCTGCCGGTGGAAGGTGATGGCGAAGCGGTGGACCTCATCCTGGATCCGGGTCATAAGGTAAAAGCCCTCTGACTTCGGGTCCATTGGGATCATTTTAAAAGGCTGGCCGTTAAAAGGATCACCGTACAAGAGGTGGTTGGTCCGGTGCTTGTCATCTTTTACCATCCCGGCTACCGGAATATCCAGGTTCAGCTCATTTCTTAAGACGTCCTCGCAGGCTTCCACCTGAATCTGCCCCCCGTCCATCAGGATGAGGTCCGGCATTCTTTCATGTTCTTTTAACAGGCGGCTGTAGCGGCGGCGGACGACTTCCCGGGTGTTGCCGACTTCATCGGCGCTGTTTTGGTGCTCGACTTCCCCCTTCAGCTTGAACTTCCGGTAGCCAGTTTTAAAGGGCTCCCCGTCTTTAAAGACAACCAGGGCCGAGACCGGGTCTGCCCCTTGAATATGGGAGTGGTCAAAACTCTCAATGTATGACCCGTAAGGCAGACCCAGGGCCTTGAAAATTTCTTCCTGGGCCCCCTTGGTCTTGCGCTGGCCGAGCTCCAGCAGGCGGAACTTGTCATCCAGCTTCAACTGGGCATTTTCTCTGGCCATCTCCATCAAAGAAGCCTTCTGCCCTCTTTGCGGGGTCCGGACCTTGATGCCGATCGCCGCTGCCAGTTCATCCTGGTCGATGCCTTTAGGCACCAGGACCTCCCTGGGCTTAACCCGGTTTTTTTGCGCGTAGAACTGGGCAATAAAGGACATGAATTCGTCTTCCGGATCAGTTTCATCAGTCAAAGGAAACATGTGCGATTCCCGCCGCAAGAGCTTGGCTTGCCGCAAAAAGAAGACCTGGATGGAAATCCAGGACCGGTCCACGTAATAGTTGAAGATGTCTCTTTGGGTATGGTCGTTGGAGATGATCTTCTGCTTTTCAACCGTTTCTTCAATGTATTTGAGCTGGTCCCGGAGTTCCCCCGCCCTTTCAAATTCCAGGTTGGCTGAAGCTTGCATCATCTTGTTCGTCAAGTCTTTCTTGACTTCCTGGATGTCCCCGTTCAAAAAGCGCTTGATCTTCTTGATCTGCTCATCATATTCACTTTGCGGCACTTCCTTAAAGCAGCTGCCCAGGCACTGACCCATATGGTAGTAAAGGCAAGGCCGGCCAGTATAGCCGCTGCAGCGGCGCAAAGGAAAGACCTTCTGGATGAATTTTAAAGTCGCGCTGGCCGCGTAGACGTT
>NZ_JBJEES010000026.1:0-13100 GCF_051873315.1 Lactobacillus sp. | reverse complement strand
TCTTGTCGTACTTAGCGTCGTACAAGCCGTTCATCAAGTGGATGGCACCAGGGCCAGCTGAACCCATGCAGACGCCAAGCTTGCCAGTAAGCTTGTATTCTGCTGAGGCAGCCAGAGAAGCAGCTTCTTCGTGACGAACTTCGATGAACTTGATCTTGTCTTGCATTTCATAGATCGCGTTCATGGTTGAGTCGAATGAACCGCCTGGGAAACCATAGAGGTGGTCAATCCCCCACTTGTACATAACATCTAAAACTGCGTTAGCACCCTTAATTTTTGCCATAAGTGAATCTCCTTACATTTAATACCTTCAAAAAATTACTTACATTAATAATTATAGGCTTCTTGTAAGCGCTGTCAACATTGTGAAAATATTAATTTTATTTTCTTGGATATTGCCAGGACAATCTCTTGCTTTTCACAGCTTTAAGAAAGATTCTATGAATATTAGACAAAATTTTATCAATGAAAGCATGCAAAAAGCGGATCATCCGATCCGCTTTTTTTAAGCTTCTTCAAATTCGATAATGCTCTTGGTTGAGATGTAAGCTGGTGAAAATTCGCCCCGGTTGTACTTCTCCACCTTCATGAAGCTGTCCTTAGATGAAAAGACGAATTCTGCCAGTTCTTCCAGGCTGGCAAACTGGTCAGTGTAGAAAGTCCCCTTTTCCGTAACCAGCTTCATCTTGCCGGCAAAAAGTTCCCGCCGCTTAGAGTAATTGTTGGTCCGGTTTTGGTTTTGGTAACCATTTCTCTGGTTGTTTCTGCGCTTGCCGTAATTGCCCCGGCCCCGCTTGTCGTCGCTAGTACGTTTACGGACGACAAACTGCTGGTCATTTGCCGGCTCATGGCTCTTTTCAGCCTTTTCGGCCGGCTTTGCTTCTTCCCCGGCCTCTGGCTTAGTAGCAGGCTTTTCGGCCTCCTCAGCCTTGTTTTCGGCTTCCTCGGTATCGTCAAAGGCAAAAGGCAATTCAACTTGCGGGTGTTCAACTAATTTTTCCGTTGCCGGACGCGGTGCCTTCTTGATAAAGCGCGGACCAGCTGGCTTGTCTTCTTTTTCTTCTGCTTCTTCTGCAACCTTTTCTTCTTCGGCTGTATCAGTAGTCTCTACTTGCTTTTCCTGGCTTTCTTGTTCTTGCTTTTCTTCCTCTGCTGGCTTGTCTTCAGTCTTTGCTGCTTCTACTGCTTCTGCAGCTTTTTCTTCTTTGACTTCAGCCTCAGAGCTCTTTTCTTCAGCTTCAGTCTTTTGGTCTGTTGCTTTTTCTTCAGCCTTTTCCTCTTCAGCTGCGAAGTGGTCGTTGATGTACTGGATGGCGTTTGGTCCCCAGTACTTCTTGTTGTGGTTCTTTTCATCAACGAAGTCTGGCTTCAATTCCTTGTGTTCCCGCAAAAAGATCCGCAGCTTCTTCTTGCCCAGGCCAGTGGTTTCTGCCAGGGCATTGATGTCCAAAAGGCCGTTGTCGGTTGCCGGCGAAGCTGCCGACTTGGGCAGGACCTTGCCCAGCTCTTGGAAGATCTGGCCCACCGCTCGCTCGTCATAAAATTTATTGCCGGTCGGGTCAGTCAAGGTCGGTTTGAACTTAAACTTCATGTTGATCAGGTAGTAGACCTGCTGCTGGGAAACCTGTGCCAATTTTGCGATTTGATCCATTGAGTAGTATTGTTGTGCCATGTATCTGCTTTCCTCTTAACTTAAAGTGCTGATTTTTGCTAAAAAAATTATGATAATTCATTTTCAATTTTACGTCAAATTGACATGAAATGCTTGATTTTTGCAATATTCAACAAAAAAGCCGCTCCATAAGGAGCGACTTGATGATCAAATCAGTCTAATTACCATTCGTAATCTTCAGTGTCCTGCATCCCCAGGCCAGTAGCCTTATCCAGCAGGATTCTTTGTTCAAAGTGAGCCACGTTGAGCTTGGTTTCCTTAACCATGTCCGGGTTTACGGAAACGTAGTCAATCCCGCTCTTAACCAAGAATTCAGTGAAGTCTGGGTATTCTGAAGGTGCCTGGCCGCAGATGGAAACGGTCTTGCCATCCTTGTGGGCGGTCTTGATCAAGTGACGGATTGCCCGCTTAACAGCCAGGTTGCGTTCGTCGTAGAGGGCGGAAACGGCGTCGTTGTTCCGGTCAGTCCCCATGATCAGCATGGTCAAGTCGTTTGACCCGATTGAGTAGCCGTCAACAAACTTGTTGAACTTGTCAGCCAAAATGATGTTGGATGGAATTTCCGCCATCATGAAGACCTTGAAGTCACGGCTGCGCTCAAGCCCTTCGTCAGCCATGATCTTGGTTACCTTTTCTGCTTCTTCAACAGTTCTGCAGAATGGGATCATGACGTTCAAGTTCTTGAGGCCGAATTCGTTTCTAACCTTCTTGACTGCTTCCAGTTCCAGCTTGAAGGCTTCAATGTACTTCGGGTCGTAGTAGCGGCTTGCCCCGCGCCAGCCAAGCAGGTCAGCTGGTTCATGCGGTTCGTACTTCTCCCCGCCCTTCAAGTTCCGGTATTCGCTGGACTTGAAGTCAGAGAATCTTAAGACAACTGGTCTTGGGTTCATGGCCCGGCAGACCTTGCTGATCCCGTTGGCCAGTTCGTTGACAACCCGTTCTGGGTGGCCGGTTTCAATCAAGTAAAGCGGGTGCTGGTGGATGTAAGTGGTCCACAAGAATTCTTCCCGCATCAAACCGATACCATCAGCTGGCAGAGTTGAGTACTTTTCAGCCAGGTCCGGGTCACCCAGGTTCATCATGACTCTGGTTGCCGTTGGCGGGAAGTATTCAGCAGCAGCCATTGGCGCGGTCTCAGCCTTCTTTGGCTTAACGACTTCCTCGGCTACGCCTTGGTAGACAACCCCGTTCTTGGCGTCAACCGTTACTTCCTGGCCGGTCTTCAGCAATCTGGTTGCAAAAGTCCCCCGGCTGGCGGTACCAACGATACATGGGATCTGCATTTCCCGGGAAACAATAGCGGCGTGGCAGGTCATCCCACCGTTGTTGGTAACAATAGCGGCCGCCTTCTTCATGGCTGGTACCCAGTCTGGTGAGGTCATCAAGGTAACCAGGATTTCGCCTTCCTTGAATTCACCGATGTCCTTCGGGTCGTCAATTACGTGCACGATACCAGAAGCTACGCCTGGGCTGGCTGGCAGACCCTTGACCAAAACCTTGTTGGAGCTTGGAGCCTTAACGTCAGTTTCTTCCTTGGTGCCGCCCTCCTTCTTTCTTTGTGACCAAACAGTTTCCGGACGGGCTTGAACGAGCCAGAGCTTGTCGTCCTGGTCTCTGGACCATTCCATGTCCATGTAGCAGCCATAGTGCTTTTCAATCTGTTTAGCGTAGCCGGCAAGTTCGATGACTTCTTCGTCAGTCAAGCATGGAGTCTTGGCCACGTCTTCTGGGACGTCTCTTTGTTCAACCCCGCCGCCTGGCAGACGGATCAATTCAATGTTCTTGTTGTTGATGGTCTTGCTTGCGATTTGCATGCTTTCCTTGTCAACTTCGAAGTTGTCCGGGGTAACCGTCCCTTGAACGATGTATTCGCCCAGGCCCCATGAACCTTCGATCATGACCTTGGTGTCGTCACCGTTGGCAACGTTAACCGTGAACATAACCCCAGCTGACTTGGAGAAGGCCATCATTTGGACAGCTGCTGACAAAGCAACCTTCTCTTGCGGGAAGTTCTGCTTGATCCGGTAGTAGGTTGCCCGGTCCGTGAACAGGGAAGCGTAGCAGTCTTGTACCTTGCGGATAACATCCTTGCGACTTCTAACGTTAAGGTAAGTGTCCTGTTCCCCGGCAAATGAAGCGTCTGGCAGGTCTTCGGCCGTAGCGCTTGAACGAACCGCAACGTATGGTTCGTTTTGCCCGGTCATCTTGGCCAGTTCGTCATATGAGTTGCCGATGTCTTCGGCCAAGTCTTCCGGCATTGGTGCCTCGCGCATGATCTTTCTGATCTGGCTGCAGACCCGGTGCAGTTCTTCTGAGTCTTCTGGGTCCTTCAAAGTTGCCAGCAAGGCATTTACCTTCTCGTTCAAGCCATTGACTTCCATGAAGTGCCGGTAGCCGTGAGCAGTAGTCGCGAAGCCATAAGGCACTGGCACGTCAGTACCTGAAGTCAATTCACCCAATGATGATGATTTGCCCCCAACCAGGGCCACGTCTTCGCGGCGCAGTTGGTTAAACCAAAGAACGTATGCATTTTGGCGTTCTTCCTCAGTCAATTCCTTCTTGTCGTTAACTTCCATTGTTTTCACCTCATATCACTAGGGCTTGTAAGCCTTTTCACTTTTCACTATTGATTATTGCCCTTTTGTGAAAAAATGTCAACAGTTTCTTACAAGTTTTTTGGAGGAATTTCTTGTAACCGTTTCCTTTGTCAAAATAACAATCTTTCCAAAAGACTTTTCTGTTAAAGTACTGGCAATCATCGAATTGTTTTTATTCACAAACTAAAAAATAGTTTTATCAAAAAGACCGCCTATCCCCCGTCAGACCAAGACCTTTTGCAACTTTTTTCGCAAGATTTTTGCCATGAATAGACGATCTGGGCAAAAAAGCGAATGAAAAAATTCCAAAAATGGCGAAAAAAAGACGAAAAAAAGACCCTCCAAAAGGAGGATCTTTCAATGACTCTTATTCTTTTTATCCAAACTTATCTGAACTTTTGCATGATCCGGGTCACCCGGCTGCCCAAGATGTTTTCAGCCAAGGCGGTTTTAAGGCTCAAGGCCCCGTAGACTATTACGCCTACCCCAACCGCAAGAGCACTGAGCAGCATGGCTGACAGACGGCGGTATGGACTGAGGAAGAGCCCGCCCAGCTTGACCGTGGCAAACACTGCCGCGAACATCACTAAGGAGAAGCTGGCAATCCCGATAAAGCGCCGCATGGTCCGGTCAGCCCGCCAGCGGTATTTCACGCTGAGGTGCTTGAGGGACATGGCGATGACCGCCAAAAGGCCCAGGTTGGTCGCCAGAAGCGGGCCATAGACCTTGAAGAGACGGATCATCGGATACTGGACGATTGACTTGATGACCAAGCCGAGAATCAAATAGCGGATCGCGTACATGTTCTCGTCCAGCCCCTGCAAGATGGCCATGAGGACCGTAAACATCCCCAAGCTGATGGCCGTAAAGGAGGACAGGTACAAGACATGGGCTCCCAGCCGGTCATAGCCGTAGAAGATCGTGTACAGAGGATCTGAAATCGCGGCCATCCCCAGTGAAGCCGGCAATAAGACAAACAGGAAAAGTTCCAAGGTATTGCCGATCTGGCGGGAAATATCCCGGTAGTCCCTTCTGGCATGGGCCCCTGACAAAAGCGGAATGGCGGTAACTGCCATGGCCGTTGACAGGGAAACCACGATCATGATCAGCTTGTTGGCGTTCAAGCCGAACAAGGCGTACCAGCTTTCTACTTCATCAAAAGGCACGTGCATGAAGCTGGCAATCATCGGGTGGAAGGTATACTGGTCCACCAGCTGGAAGATGTTGATCCCAGAGTCAATGATGATGAAGGGAATCGACTGCTGGATGATTTCAAAGAGCAGGCTGTTGGTCGAAACTTGCACCTGGTTGTTGGACTGGGCGATCAAGGGATCCACCGTCCGCTTCTGCTTGAGGTAAAAAATCACCAGCAGGCCAATACCGAACACGGCCCCGATCGCGGCAGCCAGGTTAGACTGAGTTACCGCGTCAACATAATTGCCATGCTGGACCCGCATGATCACATAGGCCGTCAAAAGCATCCAGATCACCCGGGCCAGCTGTTCCACGAACTGGGACATGGCACTTGGCATCATGTCGTTGAAGCCCTGGAAATAGCCCCGCAGAATGCTCAAGATCGGGATGATCAAAACCGCGATGGACAGGCTCCGGATCACCGGAACTTCCTGGGGGTTAAAACCAGACAGCGGCAGGGCCAAAAAGTACATGCAGGCCGCTGAGATGATCCCGAAAGCTCCCATCAAGACCAGGCCGTGCCTAAAGAGCTTGCGGCCGACCCCGTATTCATTAAGGGCATTGTATTTGGCAATCTGCTTGGCGATTGCCCCTGGAATGCCCGCGGTGGAGATGATAATGAACAGGCTATAGATGTTGTAGCTCTTCGCCGTCAGTGAGTTGGCCAAGTTGCCAAACTTTCCCATCCAGGCATACCAAGGGATGATATAGATCGCCCCAAGAATCCGCGACAGGATAGAGCCAATAGTCATCCAGGCCGAGCCCTTTAAAAGCTGGGCCTGGGAGTTGGTCTGTGATTTGTTTTTTGCCATAAAACTTCCCTAATCCTTATACTTCAACCTACTATCATATTCCTGATCCAGCTTGAAATATACCATAAATTGATTTTTTAGGAAAATTTTAGATTATTTGGCAACAATGTTCACGATCTTGTTTGGCACGACAATGACCTTCTTAATCTCCTTGCCTTCCAAAAATTCCTTGACGTGCGGCAGAGCGGTTGCGGCAGCTTGGGCTTCTTCTCTGCTTGCATCCTTGGCGATTTGGAAGTTGCCCCGCTTCTTGCCGTTAACCGTAACAGCCATTTCAACCGTGCTTTCAACCAGCTTGCTTGCGTCATAAGTTGGCCAGCTAGCAAACTGCACGCTTTCGTCGTGGCCGAAGACATGCCAGATTTCTTCCATCATGTGCGGAGCAACTGGCGCCATCAGCTTGACGAAGCCTTCAGCGTATTCCCGCGGAATCTTGTCGACCTTTTGGCAGGCGTTCATGAAGACCATCATTTGGGAAATGGCAGTGTTGAAGCGCAATTCTTCAAAGTGTTCCGTAACGACCTTGACCGTTTCGTTGTAGATCTTGTCCAGCTTGCCGTCGTTTTCGTCACTGATCTTTTCAGACGGGATCGGGTCCAGGTCCAGGTCGTTGACAAAAGTCCGCCATACCCGGTCAAGGAACTTCTTGACACCGGAAGGACCGTTGTCGTCCCAGTCGATTGAAGCATTCAGTGGCCCCATGAACATTTCGTAAGTCCGCAGGCTGTCTGCACCGTATTCGTCAACGACATCGTCTGGGTTGACCACGTTGCCGCGGGACTTGGACATCTTTTCATGGTTCTTCAGGATCAAGCCCTGGTTGTAGAGCTTTTGGAATGGTTCCTTGGTTGGCACGACGCCCAGGTCGTAAAGGACCTTGTGCCAGAATCTAGCGTAAAGCAGGTGCAGGGTCGCGTGTTCTGCCCCGCCGATGTAGAGGTCAACCGGCAGCCACTTCTTCAAGAGTTCCGGGTCTGCCAGAGCCTTGTCGTTGTGCGGGTCGATGTAGCGGAGGAAGTACCAGCTTGAACCAGCCCATTGCGGCATGGTGTTGGTTTCCCGCTTGCCCTTCCGGCCGTTTTCATCAACAACGTTAACCCAGTCAGTCAGGTTAGCCAGCGGGCTTTCCGGAGTGCCGGAAGGCTTGATGTTGGTTTCCTTAGGCAGGCGCAGCGGCAATTCGTCTTCTGGCACCAAAGTGGTTTCCCCATCTTCCCAGTGGATAACCGGGATTGGTTCACCCCAGTAGCGCTGACGGGAGAAGTTCCAGTCCCGCATCTTGTAGTTGGCCTTCTTTTCGCCGACGCCCTTTTCAGTCAGCCAGTCGACCATCTTGGCCTTGGCTTCTTCATTGCGGAGGCCGTTCAAAAATTCTGAGTTGACGTGGGCACCGTCGCCGGCAAAGGCTTCCTTGCTGATGTCACCGCCTTCAACGACTTCCTTGATTGGCAGGTCGAACTTAGTGGCAAAAGCGTAGTCTCTTTCGTCGTGGGCTGGAACAGCCATAACTGCCCCGGTCCCGTAAGTTGCCAGAACGTAGTCAGAGATCCAGACTGGCACCTCTTCCCCGTTGACTGGGTTGATGGCGTAAGCACCAGTGAAGACCCCGGTCTTATCCTTGTTCAAATCAGTTCTTTCCAGGTCAGACTTGGATTCGATGGACTTGATGTAGGCATCAACTGCTTCCTTTTGTTCCGGCGTAGTGATTTCCTTGACCAGGTCGTTTTCCGGTGCCAAAACCGTGTATGAGCAGCCAAAGAGGGTGTCTGGCCGGGTGGTGAAGATGTCAAAGCTCTTGTCTGAATCCTTGATCTTGAAGGTTACTTGAGCCCCAACTGAGCGGCCGATCCAGTTTCTTTGCATTTCCTTGATCGGTTCTGGCCAGTCCAAGTCATCCAGGTCATCCAGCAAACGGTCAGCGTAAGCGGTGATCTTCAGCATCCATTGCCGCATCTTGCGGCGGTAAACCGGGTAGCCGCCCCGTTCAGTCTTGCCGTCGATAACTTCTTCGTTGGCAACGACCGTGCCCAGGTCTGGTGACCAGTTAACTGGCACTTCAGCTTCATAAGCCAGGCCCATCTTGTACATTTGTTCAAAAATCCACTGGGTCCACTTGTAGTAGTTCGGGTCAGTGGTCTTGATTTCCCGGTCCCAGTCATAGGAGAAGCCCAAAGCTTGCAGCTGCTTTTTGAAGTGGGCAATGTTTTGGTCAGTGAAAGTAGCCGGGTCGTTACCAGTTTGCAGGGCGTATTGTTCAGCCGGCAGGCCGAAGGCATCCCAGCCCATTGGGTGCAAGACGTTGTAGCCTTGAGCCCGCTTCATTCTGGCCATGATGTCAGTAGCCGTGTAGCCTTCCGGGTGACCAACGTGCAGCCCCTTGCCTGATGGGTAAGGGAACATGTCAAGTACGTAGTACTTTGGCTTCTTTGGGTCAGTCCCAGTCTTAAAAGTCTTGTTTTCCAGCCAGTACTTTTGCCACTTCTTTTCGACAACTTTATGGTTGTACATCTGCTAAATCCTTTCCTAAAAACAAAAAACGCCCTATGTTCAAACATAGGACGAATTGTTTCGCGGTACCACCTAAGTTCCACGCTTTCGCGTGACACTCAAATGTTTCTTAAAGCGAAACAACACTTTGGCATTGTCCGGGTGAGTTCAAAATTTCTCTTTCAAGCCTCGCAGCCACCGGCTCTTCTCTGAAGAAAGAAAAATTTCTACTACTCCCTGCCCTTTATTATTTTCTCTATAACGATTATACTTTACCACATGGCCAAAATTTTACAAGGAGAAAAATTAAAAACAATTGAATACGAAAGAAAATAAAGTTAATTATCAGCCGCTTTTAATTTTTGGCGGCGCCTTCAGCATCTTTTTTGCCTATTGGGTCTACCTGATCGCCAGCAAGAATCCCTTTATCAAGGCTTTTGACACGGTAGTCTACAATGCCATCAGAAACAACAATCCAGTCGAAAAGCAGCTGACCTTTTACTGGACCCAGCTTGGCAACACGCTAACCATCACGGTCTTTACGGTGATCCTGGTCCTTTTCCTGATCTACCGGCGGAACTATATCCACGCCGTCTTCGCCAGCTTGACCATGATCGCGGCTAATTACTGCAACTCGGTTATCAAGAACATCATTCAGCGCCAGCGGCCCCGGATGGACAAAACGGTTCACGCCGACGGCTTCTCCTTCCCGTCTGGCCACTCAGTCGGCTCTATGACTTTGGCCTTGGTCTTGATCGCCTTGATCGTCGTCCTGGTAAAAAAGAAGCCGCTGAAATACTGGTTGATAGGCTTTTGCATCTTCTTCACCCTGTCGATTGGCTTTACCAGAATGTACCTGCACGTTCACTGGCCAAGCGACGTCTTAGGCGGCTGGTGTGAGGGCCTGGCCTTCAGTTCCCTGGCCAGCTGGCTCTTTTTCAAGGCCTTGGACAAAAAGAATAAACTAAATCCTTAATAACAAAAAATCTGCTCACCAGTCGTGAGCAGATTTTTGTTTGCATTCATATTTTGCCTAATCCTTCTTCTGCCGGTAGATATGGTTGAAGACCAAAGACAAAAGCAAGGCAATCAAAGAAACGATGTAGATCCCCCGCATGGCTGAGTGCAGGATTTCCCGCAAAGGAGCCAAAACGGCCGGATCCAGGCTTTTAGCCTGGGCTGGGGAGACAATCTTGTTCATCATCTCACTGGTCAAGGAAGGGTGCTTTTTGAGCCCGCTGGCCACGACCGCGTTGAAGGTCATCCCGTAAAAGACCATCATCACGGTCTGACCCAGATACTTCATCAAGGTGTTAAAAGAAGTTGCCACCCCTACCTGGCTCTTGTCGACCACCATCTGGGCCCGGACCTGGCTGGCCGTGGCGATGCTGCCGAAGCCAATCCCGTTGAAGACGGCAATCAAGCAGAAGACCCAAAATGGCGTGTAGGTTGGAATCAAGATAAAGGCCAGGTCAGCCCCAAGCAAAAGAAAGAGTGAGGCGTCAAAGAACTTCTGCGTCCCCCACCGGCCCATAAGGTCGCCGGCCAGGAAGGACCCGCAGACCCATAAAAGGGAGCTTGGCGTAATGGCAAAGCCGGCGATTGAGGCGCTGACCCCGTTGATCCCCTGCAGCCAGGTCGGAATATAGAATTCAAAGCCGATCACGACCCCGGACACCAGGAGCTGCAAGATGTTGACCGCCAAAAATTCCTTGTCTTTCAAGATACTGAAAGGAATGATCGGGTCAGCGGCAGTTTTTTCTACCTTGACAAAAAGGCAGAGGCTGACCAGCATGATTGCCGCCAAAGCCAGCAAGGTCCAGCTGAAGCCTTTTTCCAGCCCCTGCAAAAGGAGCATTAGGGAAAGCAAAAAGATGACTAAGCTGAAGCTGCCCTTGAGGTCGATCTGTAATTTATTTTTAGCAATATCCTCATGCAGGTAGCAAGCAACCAGCAAAAAGGCGATCAAGCCGATTGGCACGTTGATCATAAAGACCCAGTGCCAAGACAAGTGCTGGACGATAAAGCCGCCTAAAAGCGGAGCGATAACTGAAGCCAGGCCCCAGAAACCCGAGGTCAGACCCAGCATTTTGGCCCGCTTGTCAATGTCATACATATCGGCTAAAACCGTCACCCCTGCTGTCTGAATGGCCCCTGAACCAAGTCCCTGCAGGACGCGGAAGATGATCAATTCCACCATTGAGTGCGAAAAGCCGCAGAGGGCTGAGCCGAGCACGAAAAGTCCGATGCCAAATAAAAAAACTGGCTTGCGTCCTACGCTATCAGCCAGTTTCCCATAAATTGGCGTTGAGACTGCCGTCATCAGCAGAAAGACAGACACCACCCAACTCATGATTGCCAGCCCGTCCAAATCGGCGATAATGGTTGGCATCGCGGTCGAAACAATGGTGCCTTCGATGGCGGACATAAAAGTGGTGATAAAGACAGCGAGCGTGACCATTTTCACGTTTGTTTTCTTCATTCTTTTCTCCAACGAAATTTATGTTACGTTATGTCTTACGTGTATTCAGTTGTCGTAAAAATATTACTTGCGGCCGTTGACGAAAGCTCGGAGAGCTTCAGCCTTGTCGGTCTTTTCCCAAGGCAGGTCGATGTCAGTGCGGCCAAAGTGGCCGTAAGCAGCCGTCTGCTTGTAGATTGGCCGGCGCAAGTCCAGCATCTTGATGATCCCGGCTGGCCGCAGGTCAAAGTTGGCCCGGACAGCTTCGGTCAAAAGCTGGTCGCTCACCTTGCCGGTCCCGGCAGTATCAATCATGATGGAAACCGGGTGGGCTACCCCAATGGCGTAGGCCAATTGCACTTCACAGCGGTCAGCCAGGCCAGCAGCTACAATGTTCTTGGCCACATAGCGGGCAGCGTATGAGGCGCTTCTGTCGACCTTGGTGGCGTCCTTGCCGCTGAAGGCACCGCCGCCGTGGCGGGCATAGCCGCCGTAAGTGTCGACGATGATCTTGCGGCCAGTCAAACCGGCGTCGCCCTTTGGCCCCCCGATAACAAAGCGACCAGATGGGTTGATCAGGTACTTGGTCTTGTCATCCAGGAACTTGTCAGGGATGACTTCCTTGATCACGTCGTGGACCATGGCCACCCGGATCTCTTCGTTAGTCACGTCAGGACTGGTCTGGGTAGAAATAACTACCGTGTCCACCCGCTTAGGCTTGCCGGCATCATCGTATTCCACCGTGACCTGGGCCTTGGCATCTGGCCGCAGCCAAGGGAAAGTCCCGTCCTTTCTCAGCTGAGCCAGCTTGCGCATCAAGCGGTGGGCCAGGGAAATCGGCAAAGGCATCAGTTCCGGCGTTTCGTTGATGGCGAAACCAAACATGAGCCCCTGGTCACCGGCCCCGATCTGGTCGAGTTCATCGCTATTGTCTACTCCCCGGACTTCCAGGGCTTCATCAACCCCGCCGGCGATGTCAGGCGACTGCTTGTCCAGTGCTACCAATACAGCGCAGTTGTCGGCGTCAAAGCCCAGGTCCGGGTCATTATAGCCGATCTCACGGATCGTCTTTCGCGCGACCTGCTGGTAGTCAACATTAGCCGTGGTCGAGATTTCCCCGAAGAGCAAGACCAAACCGGTAGTTACAGAAGTCTCACAGGCCACGTGGGCTTGCGGGTCCTGCGCGAGTACCGCGTCCAGGATGGCATCGGAGATCTGGTCAGCGACCTTGTCCGGGTGTCCTTCTGAAACTGATTCTGACGTAAATAAGTGCTTTTCCATCTATGTGTGTCCCCCTATAGACTAGCTACACGGTTACAAGGCATCTTCACCAATTTGGTGAATCCTATCAGGACTTGTAACAAATAATATTTTAACTTGTTCAGTTTTTTGTAAAAAAAAAGATTACCGTCCGGTAACCTTCTGAACAATGGAGGATACAGGGCTCGAACCTGTGACCCTCTGCTTGTAAGGCAGATGCTCTCCCAGCTGAGCTAATCCTCCATATGACCCGTACGAGATTTGAACTCATGTTACCGCCGTGAAAGGGCGGTGTCTTAACCACTTGACCAACGGGCCGTTTCGTAAGCACGTTTACTAGTATACAGCAATTCCCGGCCAATGCAAGTCTTTTTTACGAAAAAATTTTCAGAAAAATAGCAAGACAGATAAAAATAAAAACAAAAAATCCACGACCAAGTCGTGGATTGCTTATAGCGGCGGGGGGGATCGAACCCTCGACCTCCCGGGTATGAACCGGACGCTCTAGCCAGCTGAGCTACACCGCCATACTGTAACCAATATGGAAAATATTAAATTACAAATCGGGAAGACAGGATTTGAACCTGCGACCCCCTGGTCCCAAACCAGGTGCTCTA
>NZ_JBJEES010000025.1:0-13229 GCF_051873315.1 Lactobacillus sp. | reverse complement strand
CAGCTACATCCTACAGAGATATGGACTCAACTTCTTCAACTAGCACCACGCGTAGGGGGAGCATATTATGGAGTTTATTCGATCTCACAAAAGGCTACTGGCTATTTCTGGCTTAATTGTCGTTCTGCTGCTTGGGACATTGTTGCTGTTAAAGCACGTCGACAACAGCGCTAGCGCGATTTTGGAAGCTAGAATAACGGCTGACGATGGCTCTGGAACTAGCTTCGCGACCATCTATGATAACGGGAAGGTCGAAAAAAGCAGGTCCAGCCAAAACAAGCAGTTTGTTAAGCCTATTGAAGTAGCTCCACAAATTTTTGTGGAGCATACGAACAAGAAAAACAATATTTACTTAACGGTAAACGAGAAAGTACTGAGGAAAAACAAACAGGTCTCTTCTGATGAAAACTGGGTCAAGCTAACTAAGCTGATCGCCAAGAGGAGCAAGCACGCTATCGCGATGTTGAGCCTGTTTAAGCTTGGCGATGACTACTATGCTTTTCTAAAATACAATGCCGGTCTTTCAGACGAGGGCAGCCTTTATCAGTACAGGGGCAGCTTGACTAAAGTGGCTACGCTTGATTCTGGCAAAATATCGGGCTTAAAGAAAAAATGAGCGAGTAAAAAAGCAGTCAGCTTTCAAAAAGTTGACTGCTTTTCATCTGTAAACTATTACTTGCTGTTCTTCGCGAAGTCGCTGATCTTCAAGAATTTCTTTTCTTTGGTCGTCTTGTTGACATAAACGAATTTGCAGGTTTTGTTGTTCCAAGTGTAACTGTATCTTCTGTGCCAAGTGCCATCTGCCCGCTTGTAGTAAACGGCCGGGATGTAGCCATTTGGCGTTGCATCCGAGACGATTCTCCACACGCGTTCGTACTCAGCCTTGTTGAGCTTGTTAATGTTGGTGACTGGGGCCTTTTTCCCGTTGAGGTAAGTCTCAGAGTTGGCCAAGAGCCATTTGGCAAAAGTTACCTCACCCTTATTGCCGGAAAGAGCCTTTTGCGCGTTGCTGAGCGCGTAGTCCAGGTAGTCACGGCGGTAGGAAGATGACAGCTTGTAGACCGTCTTCTTCTGGACGGCTTCAGCCTTGGCGATTTCCTTCTTCAAGGCTGCCAGCTGGCTTGCGCTGGCCGGCTGGTCGCTTGTCTTGGCCGCCTTCTTGGAAATGATAGTCGGCAGCTTTGCTTTCTTAAATTCGCTGGCCTTTAAGAAGCCATTGTATTGATCAGTTGCCTTGAAATCTTCGTCATCTGCTTGAGTTTCAAACCAGAAGAACTCGCCGATCAGGTGCTGGTCTTGCAGGTGGTAGAAGAGCTCAATCTTCTTAGTCTGCGGGTTGAGCAGGTAAGCTTGCCCATCCACGTGAACAAATAAGTTTAAAATCTTCTTGCCTTTGATGGCGGTCCCGGTCATATCGTATGTTTGTAGTTTCTTAGCTTTTCTGTCTTTGGCTACAGCATATTCGGTCTTGCCTGGTAAAAAGTCGCCAGCACCCATGTGCTGCTTGATTTTCAGGTTGCTGTCATCGAAGAAGGTACTATCTTCGTATGTTTCAGCCCAATAATCCGTATCACCCCAAAGAAGGTATTCATGGGTCTTGGCAACACGATAGTAGAAAAGGGTATTATCGGCACTGCCGGCACTAATACACTTATCCAGCTTAACCTTTTGACCTTTCTTGTAGAGATGGTTGGTTTCATATAAGCGGGAGTCAAAGGAATACATATTCTTTTTAACCGTAGCTGTGATCGGTCCCTTGACGGTCAACTTTTCTCTTTTTATAGAGAAAACGTTAACGGCTTTGATATAGCGGTTTTTCCCAATTTTAAGGTACTTTTTCTTATAAACCTTAGGTATTGCATACGGCTTCTTTGTATTGCCGCTATAGTAGGACCACTTGTCCTTCTTGCCTTCTTTGCTGCTGTACTTAACTTTTCCAGCGTAGATCAAAGGCTGGTAGACCTTGTACTTCTTGCCGGTCCGCTTCAGCTTTGAATTGTAGACGTAGCTGTTGCTGTTTAAAGCAATTGCCGGCTTGCCGTTGATCAAAATGACAGAGTCTGCCGGGACATAGCCGCCATGGCCAATGTAGTAGTAAGCTCTTACTCTCTTGTGAGTTTCTTTGACATAGTGAATGCCGTAGTAGTTGACGGTTTTGGCTTTCTCGTCAAAAAGCAGGCTGGCGCTCTTTCCGCGGTATTTTTCCAGACTGTTGCCCTTCTTGTCCCTAACTGTAGTCATGCTGGTAACCTTGATGGTGCCTTTCTTCTTGGCCGCGCTTGCCGGCTGCGGGAAGGCAGCCAGGGTCAGCAGGCCTAAGTAGGCAGAGGCGATAACCATAGCTTTCTTTTTCATGATAAAACCTCCGAAATTACACACACTGTTCTACCAATATTATATCGTTTTCGGGAAGCGCTTGCGTTAGTTCTGGGCTGCTTTTTATATTAAGTAGAGGGCGATATTTTTGATTGCATCGTAATGGTAAACGCTGACAAAACAAACTTTTTCTCGGATAAGCAAAGATTTCAACCGCTTACTTCTTATAGTGCTATAATCAAAAAGAAAACAACTGTTAGCAGATTTTTAGGGGGAATTATGAAAACGAGAAAACTGTTGACTTCTGCTGCTGTCGTAGCTTTGGCTTTGCCGGCATTTACCCTGGACCAAAGCGGTCATGTAAACGCGGCAACCACGCCAGCCGTAACTGCTGTTAAGACCAGCTATAGCGCCAAGACCAAGTCATTGACGATCACTGGTAAGGCAAAGGGCGCAAGCAAGGTGGCTGTCAGCTACAATGCCAAGGCACTCAAGCCAGTCAAGGTAAGCAAGAAGGGCCAATTCAAGACGACCGTCAAGTTCACCGGCTACAAGGACTTCACTCTTACTGGCTTGAACGCCAAGGGGGCTGCCGTAACCAAGGCCTACGTTTTGGCCAAGGACAGCTACGCTGCCGCTAAGCCAACCCTGCTCAAGGCTGACCGGACCAAGAAGGGGCTGACCTTCACGACCGATGCCAAAAAGAAGACTACTTTGAACTTCTACTACAAGAACAAGCTGGTCAAGAAGGCTAAGCTGACCAAGGACAAGCAAAAGGTCTTCTTCTCAGCCAAGTCACTGAAGGGCAAGAAGGGGAACTTCAAGGTCGTTGCCTCAGTTGCTGGCAAGAAGAGCAGCCAAGCTGCCCAATTCAAGATCATCGGCGTTGGCCAGGCAACCGTAACCAACTACTAAAAGCGAATATAACTCTAGAGAGCGAGACTCCATCCGTGAGCTTCGCTCTTTTTCTTTTGCCCGTTTTCTGACGAAAATGACGCGAAAAGCGGCAAATTTGACGGCTTTCGTTTACGGCCAGCTCCTTGGCCTACAATTGCCTTGTAAGTTGATTAGATGAGGAGCAAAAACAATGTTCAATTTTATTTTGGAAATGGAAAAAATCCTGGAACGTGACGGCAAAAGCGCCAAGCGGCACCGCAGAAGACAGCATAGATACAGCTTCATCTGCTTCCACAGCAATGATTAAAGCTGGAAAAATCCGCCTGTTTTCCCTTGACCGCCGGCAAGTCCTGGCGATCCTCTTGAGCTGCCTGGCCACGGCCCTGTCCTTGAAAATTCCTCTCTTGCTAAAGCAAGTGATCGATCGCGGAAAAATGCTTTCCTGGACAAACAGCCTGGGCCAGATCGGCTTCTGCCTGCTCATTTCCAGCCTCTTGGAAGCCGGCAGCCAGTACCTGCTCAGCCTGGCCGGAGACGAGCGGATCAGAGATCTGCGCCTGCTTTTGCAGGAAAAACTCCTCCGCCTGCCCTGGAACTACTATAAAGAAAACAGTCGCGGCTCCCTGCTCAGCCACGTCCTAAACGACAGCTCAGTGGTTAAGGACTTTACCGTTAGCGTTCTGCCTTCAGCCTTGGTCAGCCTTTTGACGGTTGTTGCCAGCCTGGGAATCTTGTTCAGCCTGGACGTTAAAATGACTTTGGTGATCATTTTGACTTTTGCCTTGATTGCCAGCAGCGCCTTTCCTTTAGGAAAAATCAATGAGCACTTCGCCTACCAAAACCAGGCCAAGCTCAGCCGGGTATCTGCTGATTTGGATGAAAACCTGGCCAATATCAAGCTGATCAAACTGACCAATGCCCAAGCCGGCGTTTTGCAAAAATTCCGCGGCGACCTGCAGGACTTGTTTGCCCTGTCCCGGAAAACTGACGCGGTTTTCAGCGTGACTGGACCCCTGCAGACGGTCTTGACCCTGGCCGGCTTTCTCCTAATCCTGCTCTACGGCAGCCAGCGCCTGGCTAATGGCAGCCTGTCTTTGGGGATGCTGAGCTCATTTATCATGTACATGTTCGGCATTATTTCCCCGATCAATAATTTGGGCAACTTTTACATGAGCTACGCTGAAGCCCGGGGCTCCCTTAAAGCCATCAGTGAAATCCTGGCCCAGGCGGATGAAGCTGATCCCGGCCAAGAGCTGCCTAAGAAAGCCGCTGACCTCAAGGTCCGCGACCTGACTTTTGCCTATCCAGGCAGCCAGAGCCCGGTTTTACGGGACTTATCCCTGGACTTTAAAGAAGGGGCGAAAACAGCTTTAGTTGGCCCATCTGGGGCCGGCAAGACGACCTTGATCAACCTTTTGACCCGCTTAGAAGCTGGCTATCAAGGGCAGATCCTGCTGGGTGACCTGGAAGCTAAAAGCTGCAGCTTGCCTGCCTGGCGGGACCTCTTCAGCGTGGTTGCCCAGGACAACAATATTTTTGCCGGTACAGTCGCCGACAATTTGCTCTTTGGCTTGGAAAAATCCGTCAGCCGGTCGGACATGATCCAGGCCCTGCAAGTTGCCAACCTTTGGCCGGAACTGGACTTGGACACCCGGACAGGAGAGGGCGGCTGGAAGCTGTCCTTGGGGCAAAGCCAGCGCCTGCAGCTTGCCCGGGCCTACTTGCGGGATGCCCCTTGCCTGATCCTGGATGAAGCCACGGCTAACCTGGACCCCGAGTCAGAAGCCAAGGTCAGTCAGGCCGTTGACCGGATTGCCCAAGAAAAGATTGTCATCATCATCGCCCACCGTCTGTCGACGATCGCCAATGCCGATAAAATCTACTTCTTAGATCAAGGCCAAGTTCAAGCAGCTGGCCGGCATGAAGAATTGCTCAAGCAGCTACCGAAGTACCGGGCCTATGTCGAAGACCAGCTGCGGCCTTTGGAAAGCAGGTGAAAGTGGATTTTACATGTCCGCCTAAAAGGTTTATGCTGTTTTTATATGCAAAAAAAGGTGGGCAAACAATATATGGAGAGTGAAGACAGACAAACGCGCAAATCCAACCTGCGCTTATTATTTGAAGCCCTGGTCGTGGGCCTGGTGGCTGGCATCGTTGTCGGCAGCTTCCGCTGGCTGATCGGGCAAACCCTGGCCATGTGGCAAAAGGGCTACCAGGCAGCGCACGCTAACCCAACCCTCTTGTGGCTCTTAGCTGGGGGCGTTCTGGTCAGCGTGATTGTAGCCGGCTTCTTAGTCAAGCAGCAGCCCCATGCCGGCGGGTCCGGGATCCCTGAAGTAGAACTCCAGCTGCAGGGCAAGCTGCAACTGGCCTGGTGGCCGATCCTTTGGCGGAAGTTCATCGGCGGGGTTCTGTCGATCGGGTCTGGCCTCTTTTTAGGCCGGGAAGGTCCATCAATCCAATTGGGCTCAACGGTCGGCCAGGGGGTAGCCCAGGGCTTCAAGGCCTCGAAAAGCGACTCCCGGGTCCTCCTGGCAACCGGGGCGGCCAGCGGCTTGTCCGCGGCCTTCGGCGCGCCTTTGGGCGGGGCCATGTTCATCGTTGAAGAAGTCTTTCACAACTTTTCTCCCCGGGTCTGGCTGAACGCTTTAGCCGGAGCTATCATGGCCAACTTCGTGGTTTCCAATGTCTTTGGCCAGACTCCAGTCTTAGCGATCGACTACAAGCACAGTTTCCCCATCCTTCAGTACTGGCAGCTGCTCTTATTGGGGGCTTTTTTGGGCTTGATCGGCCGCTTCTACCAGTGGGGCCTGCTCAATTTCAGCCATGTCTATCAAAAAATCACTGTCCTTCCGCGCTGGCTGCACGGGATCATCCCGGCCCTTATCTTAGTGCCGGTCATGTACTACTTCCCGGGCTATGTCGGCGGGGGCAACAACTTGATTTTGAGCTTGAACCAAATTCATGCCGTAAATGTCCTGGTCTTGATCTTCCTCTTGCGGATCAGTTTTTCCATCGTGTCTTACGATTCTGGCCTGCCGGGCGGGATCTTCCTGCCGATCTTGACCATGGGGGCCCTCTTAGGGGCAGTTTATGGCCAGTTCATGGTTGACCTGGGCCTTTTGGACCAAAAATTAGTCGTCAACTTGATCATTTTTTCCATGGCTGGGCTTTTTTCAGCCATCGTCCGCTCGCCTTTTACCGCCATCATGCTGATCGCGGAAATGGTCGGGTCACTGCTGCACCTCATGCCTTTGGCCGTGGTTTCAGTTGCTGCTTATGTCGTCAACGAACTGCTGGGCGGGGTGCCGATCTATGAAAGCCTGGCCGGCCGGATGCAGACCAAAGAAGACAACGACTATGTCGGTGAAGCAGACCAGCTGACCGTTTCTATTTATGAAGGCAGCCAACTGGCTGACCACCAGGTTAAGGAAATCGCCTGGCCGGACCGGACCCTGGTCAGAGTCATCCACCGGGGGCAAAAGGACATTATCCCCGACGGGAATACCCAGCTGCTAGCCGGCGACCTTTTAGTCTTGGAAATCGACGAAAACCAGCGGGGTCTGGTCTATGACAAGATGGCCAGCCTGCAGGAAGCCAAAGAGTAAAGCTGAAAATGCATAAGAAAAAGCCTCGACAGCAGTCGAGGCTTTTTAGCTTGGCAAAAATTGTTATTGTTGTCGTTTAGACGTTCAAGATCAAGAAGTAGATCACGAAGACTACAGCCAGGATCCACATCATTGGGCTGACTTCCTTGGTCCGCTTGGCAGCAGTCATGGAGATCGGGTAAACGATCAAGCCCAGGGCCATCCCGTCAGCGATGGAGTAGGTTAAGCCCATGCCGATCACGATCAGGAAGGCTGGAACAGCGATTTCCAGCTTGTCCCAGGAGATCTTGGCCAGGTTGGCCGCCATCAAAACGCCGACGATGATCAAGGCTGGGGCCGTAACCGTAGTCGTTACCACGCTCAAAAGCGGGCTGAAGAACATGGACAAAAGGAAGAAGATACCAACCCAAACGGCAGTCAGACCTGACCGGCCGCCGGCAGCGATCCCGGATGAAGATTCAACGTAGGCGCCAACCGGTGAAGTACCGATGATGGAACCAGCCATCATGGCCGTTGAGTCAGCCGCCATGGCCTTGCCGATTCTTGGCATCTTGCCGTCCTTGTCAACCAGGCCAGCCTGGTGAGCCAGACCGATCAAGGTACCGGTGGTGTCAAAGAAGGCCACCAAGAGGAAGGTCAAAACGACCGTCCACATCTGCACCGTGTTGATGTCGCCCAGGTGGAAGATGGCTTGGCCGAAGCTTGGCTTCAAGCTTGGCGCCAGGGAAACGACAGAAGTTGGCATCTTGCTTTGGCCAACGATAATGCTGAAGATGGATGACAGGACGATCCCGATGAAGATCGCGCCTGGAACCCGCCGGATCATCAAGAAGATGGTGACCAGCAAACCGAAGATGGTTACCCAGGCAGCCGGGTCCTTGAAGGAACCGATAGTTACCAGAGTAGAAGCACTGTTGACGACCAGCTTGCCGTTTTGCAGGCCCAGGAAGGCGATGAAGATCCCGATCCCGGCGGAGATGGCAAATTTCAGGTCGTTAGGGATGCTGTCAACGATCAGTTCCCGCAGCTTGAAGACAGTAATCAAAATGAAGATGATTGAGGCCACGAAAACAGCAGCCAGGGCAGTCTGCCACTTCACCTTCATGCCGATGCAGACAGTGTAGGCGAAGAAGGCGTTAAGACCCAAAGACGGGGCAGTAGCGATCGGGTAGTTGGCAAAAATACCCATGATCAAACAGCCAAGCGCGCTGGCCAGGGCAGTTGCCGTGAAGACCGCGCCCTTGTCCATCCCGCTGGCGCCCAAGACGCTAGGGTTGACGAAAAGGATGTAGCACATCGCGAAGAAGGTTGTCAGACCGGCGATGAACTCCCGCTTAGGGTTTGAACCGAGCTTATCGAGCTCGAAATACTTGTTAATAAATTCCATTTGATCCTCCAATAGATATTGTTCGGAATTTCCCTCGGCAGAGGGGGATATTTCTACCTTATCACGGAATAACTTGGATGTAAATACGAATCATAATTTTATCAGTGATTATAAAGTATGCTTCCGCTGAATGAAGGGGCTAAAAAGCGCTTGGGCATGGCAACTCAAGCGCTTTCCTTTTAATTTTCCACTTGTTTTTAAAAAATCTAAACTCAGCTTAGATATTCAAAACCTTGTTCAAGAAGTTCTTGGTTTCTTCTTCCTGCGGGTGGTCGAAGATTTCTTCTGGAGTACCCAGTTCCTTGATCACGCCGCCGTAGAAGAAGGCAACCTTGTCGGCCACCTGCTTGGCAAAGCCCATTTCGTGGGTCACCACGATCATGGTCATCCCTTCTTGGGCCAATTGCTTCATGACGTTCAAAACGTCGCCGACCATTTCCGGGTCCAGGGCACTGGTCGGTTCGTCAAAAAGCATGACGTCCGGCTTCATGGCCAGGGCCCGGGCGATGGCTACCCGCTGCTGCTGGCCACCGGACAGGGTGGTCGGCTTGACGTCGGCCTTGTCGTCCATGTTGACCATCTGCAGGTACTTGTGGGCTTCCTTGATGGCCGTTTCCTTGTCCATCTTGCCCAGTTCGACCGGAGCCAGGGTGATGTTTTCCAAAACGGTCATGTTCGGGAAGAGGTTGAAGTGCTGGAAGACCATGCCGATGTTTTCCCGGATCTTGTTGATGTCGGCCTTGGGGTCAGCCAGGTCGGCCCCGTCGACGAGGATGTGGCCCTTTTGGAATTCTTCCAGCTTGTTGATGCAGCGCAGGAAGGTGCTCTTCCCGGAGCCGGAGGGACCGATGATGCAGACTACTTCGCTGGGCAGGACGTTC
Organism: Lactobacillus sp.; assembly: GCF_051873315.1. Lineage (GTDB taxonomy): Bacteria > Bacillota > Bacilli > Lactobacillales > Lactobacillaceae > Lactobacillus. The sequence continues at coordinate 4,140 of NZ_JBJEES010000025.1, read as the reverse complement.
AAGTTGGCGCCCTTGATGACTTCGTGAACGCCATCGTAGCTCTTGTGCAGGTCAGTTACCTGAACCTTGTATTTTTCTTCCATGGAAAAAGCCTCCTTTTAACTAATGTTGCATCTTCTTTTGAATGTAGTTGGACAGCCAAGTAAGCAGGGTGATGATGATCAGGTACATTACGGCGATGATCAGCCACATCTTGAAGCCCTGGAAGTTCTGGGCAATCAAGGTGGTACCAGTTTGCGTCAGGTCCATGACCCCGATGGCGGAAAGGATGGAAGTGTCCTTAAGAGTGATGATGAACTGGTTGACCAGGGATGGAATCATCAGCTTGAAGCCTTGCGGGGCAACAACCTTCCACAGGGCCTTGTAGTAAGGCAGACCCAGGGACCGGGCAGCTTCCCACTGGCCCACGTCAACTGATTCGAAGCCCCCGCGGACGATAGCCCCGATATAGGCCCCTTCGTCCAGCATCAAGGTCAGAATGCCGGCAGTAAAGAGGGGCAGCTTGTGGCCCAGCAGGGTCGGCATGCCGATGTAGATGAAGAAGGCCAGAACCATCATTGGGATCCCGCGGAAGATGTAGATGATTACGTTGGCCAGGCCATGCCAGAACTTGTGCTCAGCAATCCCCATGATCCCGAGGATCAAACCGAAGACCAGGGCGGCCAGGATGCCGACGATTGAGAGTTCGATGGTCATCCACAGACCCTGCAGAAGAGCACCGGCGTTGTCCTTGATCAAGCCAAAAATTGAAGTATCAGTTACGACTTGGCTCTTAACAGCCTTCTTGCTGGTGTACTTGTTGACGATCTTCTTTAAGCGGCCAGTCTTCTTCAGCCAGGCCAGACCGTCGTTGAACATCTTGAGGAGTTCCTGGTTCTTGCCCTTCTTGACGGCAAAAGCCAGAGGGGCGTTGGCCACTTGCTTGCCGACGATGCGCAGGCCAGTCCCGTTGGCAATCCCGTAGCGTAGGGACGGACCGTCGTCGAAGCAGGCGTCAGCGTTGCCGGCCTTGACGTCAGCCCAGGAAGTGTTGGAGTTGGTGTAGTACTTCAGCTTGAAGCCGTACTTCTTCTGGACGGACTTGGCGTAGATGGCAGAAGTAGTCCCGGTTTTGACGTTGACCGTCTTGCCCTTGAGGTCCTTTAAGCTGGTGATCTTGCTGTCCTTGGCCACGGCCAGGCAGACCCCGTCAGTGTAGTAGGAGTTGCTGAAGTCGATGGTCTTCTTTCTTTCGCTGGTCACGCTCATGCCGGCGATCATCCCATCGATCTGGCCAGACTGCAGGGCCTGGACGTCGGCGTTGAAGGACATGATCTTCAGCTCGTACTTGAACTTTTCGTGCTTGGCGATTTCCCGGAGGATTTCGATGTCGATCCCCGGGTTCTTGCCATTGTAGGTACCATCCTTGTCTTGGATTTCAAAGGGCTTGAAAGTTTGGTCGGTACCGATGATGTAAGTCTTCTTGCTGGCAGCCTGGGCCTTTGGCGCCGTTAAGAACAGCGCGGCGATCAGCAGGCTGACCGGTAGCAGGAGAAGTTTGCGAAGTTTCTTTAAATGCATATTATCTTTTCACCCTTTTTCATAAATAAATTCTTTCGCTAAAAAAACAGATTGTCAATATTGTATCACGTTTTTAAGAAACGGTTCATTTTATGCAGCTCATCTTCGGCCAAAAGCAACCGGTACCAATTTCCTTTTTAAAGTGAGAACCCAAAAATAATTAAGATAATTCATTCTGAGTGGCCAAAAAATAACTAAACAAGGAATTTGACCTAAATAAAAAAGCCCCCGCTTGGGGAGCTTTTTAAGAAGAAAATTCAATTGATTCAGTGGCAATCTCACCAGCATGCCAGTTCTTTGGCAGCTTGCCGACCTGCTTGAGCTTCTGGGTGATCTGGTCCAGGACTTCGGTCCGGTCGCTTTCGCTGGCCATGAAGTCGTAGTGGTCGCCGTCGATCATCATCTTTGGTGAGTAGTCGTAGTCGTCGTACCACTTCTCATAGTAGCGGAGCATCCGCTTGTAGTAGTCTTCCAGGGTCGGGTCGAAGCTGAGCTGCTCATAGGACCGGCCCCGCTTCTGGATCCGGCTGATCATTGTTTCATAGGAAACATTGATGTGGACCAGGAGGTCAGGATGGCGCTTAGGCATCCGCTCCAGTTCCTTCATCATGCTTTCCAGCAGCTCATCGTAGGTCTGGACTTCCAGGTCATTGGCTCGGCCGATGTCCGCATTCATATGGAAGAAAAGAGAATCTTCATAGATGGACCGGTCCAGGACGTTGTTGTCGTCGCTGAGGGCTTTTTTAATGCTGTGGAAGCGCGTGTTCAAGAAGAAGAGCTGCAGCAGGTAGGTGTACTTGAGGGGGTCCTTGTAGAAAAGCGGGAGGACAGGGTTGTCGTCGACGCTTTCGTAGAAAGGCTTGGTCCCCAGATATTTGGAAAGAATTGCGGTTAGGCTGGATTTACCGGCTCCAACGGGCCCACTTAATACAATAACGGTCATCACGTTCCTTCTAACAACTAACTATAAATTACCGATTTCGCGCAGCTTGTTGTCGATGATGTCCAGAACCAGATCCTGGTCATCGATGTTGTCGACAAAGTCGTACTTGTCACCATCGATCATCATCTTTGGTGAAACGTCATATTGTTCATACCAGGGCTCGTAGTAGCGCAGGAGGTTCTGGTAGTATTCCTTCAAGCCCGGGTCGGAGTCGAGCTGTTCGAACTCCCGGCCCCGCTTGCCGATCCGCTTGAGCATGGTGTCAAGGGAGACGTGGATGTAGATCAGGAGGTCCGGCTTCTTGCGCGGATTGCCTGGCACGTCTTCCATCATGTTGTCCATCAAATCGTGGTAGATTTGGTATTCAGTCGGGTCGGCCACACCGCTGTCGACGTTCATGTTGAAGAAGAGCAGGTCTTCATAGATGGACCGGTCTAAAACGTCGTTGTGGTTGCCGGCGGCAGCGTTGATTTCAGCCAGCCGCTTGTTCAGGAAGTAGGTGTTCAAGAGGAAGGTGTACCGCTTCATGTCTTTGTAGTACAAAGGCAGAACCGGATTGTTGTTGACCTCTTCATAATATGCTGTTGAGCCAAGGTGCTTGGCGAGGATACTGGTTAAACTGGATTTGCCGGCTCCAATTGGGCCACTTAAGACAATAACGGTGATCACACTCTTTCTATTCATACTATACTAGATCTACGTTGCTCTAATAGTTTATTGCAAGATATAGTGCCTTAGCAAGCTTTTTGTCCAAAAAGATTTTTTCATATGATGGAGGATTTTGAGTCAAATTAGTCCATACTGTTGCTTTTGACAGAATAAATCAATTCTTTACCTTTTGTTCGTATTCTGTTCGGTGGGGCGTGATATAATAATTCTCAGAGGTACGAGAATGTAGAAGAACTTAAAATCATAGAAATAATCCAAAGACAGTCAGTGATCTATATTACTTTTCGAACAAGTAACACTAAGGCCAGTGGATGAATTATTAGGAAAGGAGGTAAAACGAAAATGGTCCAAACGAAAAGAAAGAAAAAACAAAAGACAATTCCGAGAAATTGATGTGACCCCCAAAATTGGGACAATTTAGTATTACGCCGTTAAGGCTGTTAAAACATGATTCCGATATTCAATCGGGGTCATGTTTTTTCGTCCTGTCTTGATTCTCACGTTGTTGTAGTAATCGATGTATTTGTGAATAGCTTGCTCAAGCTCATTTAAGTCCGTGTATTTATGTTCTTGCTCCCGCTTAAGAATGCCGAAGAAGCCTTCCATTAAGCCGTCATCAAGAGAATTACCCAACCTGGACATACTCTGATCAATCCCTCTGTTAGCCAGAGCGGCTTGATTTTGCCTTGAACGCCGTAATAGCTGCTGTATTTGCGTTTCTTGCGGATTGAGATGGCGAACAAGCCCATCTTTTGCATGAGCCTCTGCACCTTCTTATGGTTGACCTCATAGTCTTCCCGGCGAAGCTGTCCGTAGATTCGCCGGTACCCATAGCGCTGTCTGTGTTCAAGAAAGATCTCTTTGATTTTATCCATCAGTTTCTGATTACCAGAATCCTTATCAAGCTTATGGGTTTGGTAGTAGTAGTTACTTCTTGAGATATGAGGCAATCCAGGGTTGGCATTGAT
>NZ_JBJEES010000024.1:0-13254 GCF_051873315.1 Lactobacillus sp. | reverse complement strand
GAAGAAGGTTGCCTTGACATGATGCTTTTTCAAAACATACAGGATCTTATTGATGGATTCGTCGCTGCCCCAGTCGTCAAAAGTCAAAAAGAGAACGCGGTCGTTTGTCAAACGGCCAACTTGATCCAGGCGGTTAGTTTCCCAGTAGTCAAAGCCCGGCATCTTGACCGGGGAGGTGACAAAATTGCTGCCAACATAGTGCTGCTCCAGATAAGCAAACTCCCGCCAATAAGGCTTGAGCTTGGTCAAGTTCCGCTTGTCTGCCTCTACCAGCTGGCTCTTTTTGTCGTTAAAGCTGTAGCAGGCTTTAGAAGCCTTAAGCTGGCTGACCGTTTTCAATTTGTAGCGGCTGGCAGCTTCTATCTTTTTGCCCCGGGGATGATAGGCAATGGCATCCAACTTGTCTTTAAGCAGGTCTTGCACCATCTGCCCCATGACGGTTTTCTCACCCTTTTGCCGGACCTGGTCCGCCTCATAATAGCCCAGGTTGATTCCTTCAATTGCCCCCCGGTTAAAACGGAGCTTGGCAACTTCCTGCCGGTTTTTAGCCAGGCTGGAAAAAGTGCTGTCCTGACTCTTAGCCTTGATCAAGGCCTGCTTGGGGGCAATGGCCGTCAGCTTTGCGGCCTTGATAGCTTCTAAGACTCCGGCCTTGGACTTTTTGCCGGAAACGACCACTAATTTTGGCTGGTAATTAAAGCGCCATTGGCAATATTCGAGGCAATTGTGCAAGTACTGGCTGGCTCCCTTGAAAGTAGCTGGAAAAGCCTTGCTCTCCTGGTAAACCAGGGCCAATTCATGCCCCTCTTTTAAAAGCTGCTCAATAGTCAAGCTTTCATCTTGGAGCTCACCAAAAGAAGCCGCGAAAGTCGCTGACCCGCCCCGGTCCTTGACGATTTGCCCCACTTCCTGATCAACCGCTGAGTGGCTGAGATTGGTCAAAAGCAAAGACAGGGCCGGCTCAGTCGTCAGCACTTGCGTAAGCGGCTGATCTTTTTGCCCTTGGTTCTCCTTGCGCATTTTAGCTATTTCCTGCTGGCTGAGGGCCTTGATAGCAGGATTTTTGACTAAGCTGGCCAGGGTCGTGAAAGAGTAGCCAGCCTTCTTGCCCTGCTTGGCAAAAGCTGCCATTTTGCCTGCTTCCCCTGCCTTGAAAAAGATATAGCGGCCGGGTTTCAGCTCTTTAGCTGAATTTTGAGCAACCGGAGTGAGGTCGGTCTGCCAGCAGGCCCGTCTGACGGCGCTGCTTTCGTCGCTCTTTTTCAAAACATAAGCTGCTGGCTTGGAAGTTTTCGCGAGTCGCTCTTGCCCATTTTTCAAAGTCTGATAAGCCGTCCAATTATTTGTTAAAGCAGTCTGGCTGGCCAGCTGCAGGTCATAGCCGGCTTCCTTGATCTGCTTAATCAATGCATCTTGCGTTTTTTCATCGCTTAAAAAAGTTGCCGGGATTCCTGCTTTAACCAATACTTTTTTAAACTTCCGGTAGCTGCTCTCCTGATGCAGCGGCCCAATCACTAAGGCCACTTTTTTCTTATTGGTCAAAGAATAGCGGTAAAGCGTGGCTTGCTGGTCATCGTCAGCCAGCTGGGCCTTGATATAGCTGGAGGACTTAACCGGCTTGAGGCTGCTTAAAGGCTGGCAGGGAATTTTTTCTTCTTTTAAGTCTTGCAAAAGCAGGCGGACGACCTGGTCGATTTCCAGCTCCTTCTTGCTTTTCTTCTGCTGGTCAGCCAGCTGGGCCTGCTTGTCCAGGGCCGGTTTAGCGACCTTGACAGCTGGCTCCTGGTGGACAGGCCCCTTTAAGCCGGCCAGGTTGACCACGATGATCCGCTGGCCGGACAATTGCTGGACATAGTTCTTGACTTGACTTTCCTTGGTAAAAGTCTGCCGGTCAAGCAAGTCAGAATTTTCCGGGCAAACCAGGGCCTCGTAGCCGCAAGTAGCAGCCGCCTTGGCCAAGTAGTCAGCTTTGCCAGGCAAATAGAGCAGCTTGATCTCTTGCCTGCTTTCAGCTTCCAGACTCTTTTTGGCCAGTTGCAGTTTGGGCAGCAAGACTTCGGCTGCCTGGCTGCCTTCTGTTCCCATAATGCCACTGCCGATCAGCTGCTGGCGGCTTTTTACCAGGTCTTTGATCATCACGTCGTTTTCCCGGGCCCGGGCGGCTGGCAGGGCAAAAGCGGCCGAAACACCAGCTTTTTTGAGGTAATCCAGAATTTTTTCATTTGTTTCCTGGCTGTCGGTTAAACCGGCAAAGACCAAAACAGCGGACCGCTTCTTCGCGGCAGTTTGGCTGGTAAGAAGGTCAGCGGGCTGAGCCGCCTCATATTTTGCCAGCAGCTTGGCTGAAGCCTTCCCGCTCTTCAGCTCTTTTGTGCCGTCAACTTTCACGTCCACCTGCCGACTGAGGCGGGCTACTTGCACGGCCCGGTAGGTCAGCCAGCCGGCTAAGACCACTGCTATAGCAATAACGATGGTTACGATTCCCCAGCCGGTCTTGTCCAGCTTTCTCTTGGTCTTTTTCCTTGCTTCCTTGCGCATTTTTCAATCCCCCATTTTATTTTTTGAAAAAATTGCAATCGCTTCAGTCATTCTTATTAGTTAATCGCACTTCTATATATTATTCTAATCCATATTGTATTATGTATACAGCGCTAACAAGGGTAATATCATTTTTGTTTAAAATAGATTTATTTCTTTTGGGTTATCAAAAGTCCTATTTAATCTGTTTAAGAATTATTTGCCGGCGTGGACAAGGGAGCCTTTACTGTCTAAAATAAAAGGGATGAAAATCCAAGAACGAAAAGACGGAGGGTGTCATGAAAAAGAAAGTTCTCTTGATTGCCTTTGCTGCCCTGGCTCTAACTGCCTGCTCCAGCAAAAAGACCACGACTGACAGCGAAAGCGCCAAGAAGGCAGCGAGCTCAATTTCCAGTTCCAATGTAGTCAAGCAGACCAGCAACAAGATCAATCTCACTAATTACAAGAAGATCAAGGTGGTTGAAAAGACCGGGTCCACCCCCAGCCAGGTAACTGACCTCCTGGGCCGGGAAGCTGACGCCAAGAGCAAGGCCAACACCAGCAAGCTGAAGGCCACCATTTACACTTGGGAAGGGGTCCAAAACGGCAGCGCCGGCTCCAACCTGGCCGTTGAATTCGCCAACGGGGTGGCGATCGCCAAGCAGATTTCCGGCCTTGTAGTCAACCGGTCCAAAAAGATTACGCCAAAAGACTACAAGTCTCTCAAGAAGGGGATGACCCAAGAAGAAGTCGAAGCCATTGTCGGCAAGCCTAACGGCTACTCAGAATCTGACTATTCCAATTCTGACGTGGTCCTCTGGCTCTACACCAGTGGCCTCAAGAGCGACGGGCAAGCCAACTTCTACGTTACCTTCCAGAAAAACAAGCTGGTCGCCAAAAAAGCCCAGAACTTTAACTAAAGCAAAAGAGCTCCCGAATACCGGGAGCTCTTTTTGGACCTAAAAAATAAAATAGAGATAGAAAGTATGGAGTAGAAGTAAGGAATAAAAGATAAAGTACAAATTGAAAAGGAAAACAGAAAACAAAAAAGCAAGCATTCCTGCTTGCTTAAGTCATGCCCACTAAAGGAGTCGAACCTTCACTCTGTTGCCAGAACAGCGACCTGAACGCTGCGCGTCTGCCAATTCCGCCAAGTGGGCTTTCCGATGACAATATTTATAATAGCAAAAGTTTTCGGAAAAGGGAAGGGCTTTTTACAAAAAACTTGTCTTAATTACTTCCCCGCTGGACCAGGCACTGACCTTTCCGCTTTTTTCCAGCAAGAGCCGGCCCTGGTCGTCAAAGCCGGCGCAAATGCCGGAGATGGTCCGCCCAGCGATTTTCAAAGTAACCACCCGGCCAGGCAAGATGCTCAATTCCCGGTAGCGAGGCAGAAAATCCTGCCGGCGGCCTGCCCGGCAAATGACACAGGCCAAATCATCTGCCAAAAGCGGATCAAAATCCCCCGCGGCCAAGAGGCGGCCGGCCTGGGGCAGATTGGCCGGAAGTTCCGAGCCCAAGTTAAGGCCCAGACCGACTACTATCCCGCCTGCCACCTGCTCAGTCAGAATGCCGCCAACTTTTTTCTCCTGGAAATAGAGATCATTGGGCCACTTAAGGCCGATTTCCAGTCCATACCTGGCCCGTAAAAAATCGGCTGCTGCCGTCCCCACCGCCAGGGTCAGCAAGGGATTCTCTTGCTTTTCCAGACAAACTGACAGATAAAGGCCATTTTTAGGCGAATAAAAGACTCGCCCCTGTTTGCCATAGCCTTTCGTCTGTTCAATTGCACTAACGGCAAAAGGCGGCTTTTTCTTTTTGAGCAGCTCCTTGGCTAAATCCTGCGTAGAAGGCAAGACTGGATAGCTGTATATCTCCATCACTGCCTCCTAGGACAGGTGAACGCCCTTGTCAACATAGATGATGTCGCCAGTCAGGCCGCTGGACAGGTCGCTGAGCAAGAAGGCACAGCAGTTGCCCAGTTCTTCCAGGCTCACATTGACCCCGTCAACCGTCAAGGACCGGGACTGTTCCAAGAGTTCCTTGTGCCCGCCAATCCCCGTTACGGCCAAAGTCTTCATGGCCCCAGCAGAAATCGCGTTGACCCGGCTGCCAGTCTTGCCCAGGTCCCGGGCCAGGTAGCGGACGGAACTTTCCAAAGCCGCCTTGGCAATCCCCATCGTATTGTAGTTGGTAATGGCTCTTTCCGATCCGATAAAGGTCAAGGTAACGATTGAAGCTTTAGGGGCCAAAAGTTCCTTTTCCTGGGCGGCCTTGGCCACGGCAATCAAGGAATAGCTGGAAATGTTTTGAGCAGTCAGGTAGCCCTCCCGGCTGGAATTAAGGATGGACCCTTCCAGTTCGTTTTTCGGGGCAAAAGCCACCGCGTGGACCAAGCCGTCGATCTGGCCAAACTTTTCTTTCACTTGGTCAAAAGCCGCGTCAATGCTCTCATCGCTGGCCACATCGCATTCAACCAATTTGTCTGCCGCTATCCCCAGCTTGAGCAGGCTCTTTTCCAGGCGGTCATTTTGGTAGCTATAGACCACTTCCCCGCCCTGGGCCTTGATCTGCTCAGCGCAGCCCCAGGCAATGGACCGCTTGTTGGCCACGCCCATTACCAAAAACTTTTTTCCAGCTAAAATTCCTGCCATCTTCTTCACCTAAAACTTTCTGAAACGTTCATAGCGCCGGTTGAGCAAACTGCTGACCGGCAGCTTTTGCAATTTTGCTAATTCTTCTTCTAAGACCCGGGCAATTTCCCGGCATTGGGCATCCTTGCTGCCCTCTTGCTTGATCACGCCTTCGATCACCTGCCCCTTTAAGAGGGATTTCGGCGTTAGGCCCAAGAGCTCAGCTGCTTCAGCCGCCCGGCCCGCGTCCTTCCACAGGATGGAGGCAAAGCCTTCAGGAGACAGGACCGAATACATGGACTTTTCCAGCATCCAGACCTCATCCCCGCAGGCCAAGGCCAAAGCCCCGCCAGACCCGCCTTCACCGAAAATCACGCTGATGATCGGCGTTTCGGCCTGACCAATATCTGTCAGACACTGGGCAATCGCCTGCCCTTGGCCGGCATATTCAGCTTCTTTGCCGGGAAAAGCCCCGGCGGTATCGATAAAAAAGAGCACCGGCCGCTTAAAGCGGGCCGCGTCTTTGACCAAGCGGGCAGCTTTCCGGTAGCCGGCTGGTTCCGGCTGGCCAAAGTGCTTGGCCAGGCGTTCTTCCAGCTTATGCCCCCGGCTGGTTGTGATCACCGTCACCGGCTGACCGGCAAAAAGGCCGATCCCGCCCACGATAGCCGGGTCATCTGCCCCCTGCCGGTCACCGTGCAGCTCAATAAAGTCGCTGAACAAGTGACTTCGCAGATAGTGGGCCGACAATTTGTCGCTGGCCCGGGCTGCCCGGACCGTTTCCATTGCATCAGTCATCCTGCATCCCTCCGTACTTTAACAGCCAGGCCAGGGTCTCTTTTTCTTCCTGCCGCAAAACGATCCGGTCGATAAAGCCGTGCTTTAAAACAGTTTCTGCCCGCTGGGCATCTTTTGGCAGCTTCTCATGAATGGTCTGCTCAATCACCCGGCGGCCGGCAAAGGCCACCATGGCGTGGGCTTCAGCCAAAGTAATGTCGCCTTCACTGGCAAAGCTGGCCGTCACCCCGCCGGTAGTCGGATCTGTCAAAACGACCAGGTATAAAAGGCCCGCTGCCTTATGCCGGTTAACGGCGTTAACCACTTTAGCCATCTGCATCAAAGAGTAGATCCCTTCTTGCATCCGGGCCCCGCCACTGGCCGTGAAGACTACTACCGGCAGCTTTTTCTCGGTAGCTGCTTCAATGAGCCGGGTCAGTTTTTCCCCGGTCATCTGGCCCAAAGAGCCCATGATAAAAAAGGGATCCATGATGGCCAGGGCTGTCTTTTGTCCGCCAATGCTAGCTAAACCGGTCCAAACCGCTTCATTTAAGCCGGTCTTTTTCTTTCCGCTGGCAACTTTTGCCTCATAACTTGGAAAATGCAGGGGGTCGCTGGGCTTAATGTCCCCAAACCACTCTTCACTTTCCTCGCAGAGCCAGGCCAGACGCTCTTTAGCGGTCAAGCGGAAGCCGTAGTCGCAGTCCGGGCAGGTCTTGTACTTGTCCAGGCGGCTGGCGAAAAATTCCAGTCCGCAATTTGGGCACCGCTGCATCAAACCACTCGGCACTAAGTCTTCCGCCCTTTTATTGGCCTTGACGTGCCGCTCAGAGATCGTGTTTCTTTTTTTAAACAGCCTCATGCTTGTCTACCTGTTCCTTCCAGCGGGGCAAAAATTCCCTCTCCAAATAAGTATTGGTAAAAGTCCCCTGCTTAAATTCAGGATCGTCCAGAATGGCCAGGTGAAAGTCCTGGTTGGTCTTGACCCCCCGGATCACCAGCTCCTTTAAAAGCCGCCGCATCCGGGCAACGGCTTCTTGCCGGCTGCTGCCTAAGGCAATAATTTTAGCCAGCATGGAATCGTAAAATGGCGAAACCACCATGCCCTGGTAAAGAGCGGAATCGATCCGCATGCCTGGGTTGCCGACCGGCAAAAAGAGGTAGTCCACCTGGCCGGTTGACGGCATGAAATCCCTGCTGGAATCTTCAGCGTTGATCCGGCATTCGATAGCGTGGCCCTCAAAGCTCAAGTCTTCCTGCTTAAAAGGCAATTCTTCCCCAGCCGCGACCAGGATCTGGGCCTTGACCAGGTCAACCCCGGTAACCATTTCCGTCACTGTGTGTTCAACCTGCAGGCGGGTGTTCATTTCCATAAAGTAGAAATTATGGTCCTGGTCCATCAAAAATTCAATCGTCCCCGTATTCAAATAATCAGCTGCTTCAGCAGCCCGGACAGCGATCTGCCCCAGCTTTTCCCGCTCAGCTTTACTGATCAGCTCACAAGGGCTCTCCTCAATCACCTTTTGCTTGCGCCGCTGCAGGCTGCAGTCTCTTTCCGGGAAGTAAACGCAGTTGCCAAACCTGTCCCGGATAACCTGGACCTCGATGTGCTTGACCTTGGTCAAGACCTTTTCCAGATACATCTGGTCATTGCCAAAATCCAGCCGAGCTTCGTTTTGAGCCAGGTCAAAAGCATCAGCCATTTCACCAGGCTCCTTGACCTGCCGGATCCCCTTGCCGCCTCCGCCGGCTGCGGCCTTCAGCAAGACCGGATAACCGACTTCTTCAGCAACCTTTTTGCCTTCTTCTGGCGACTTGATAAAGTCCCGGCTGCCTGGGGTAACCGGCACCTTGTGCTTGATCATCAGCTGGCGGGCATGTTCCTTGTTGCCCATCTGGTCGATGGTTTCCGCCTTTGGCCCGATAAAAGTCAAGCCGCAGGCCGCGCAGAGGCTGGCAAATTCCGCGCTCTCTGACAAAAAGCAATAGCCCGGGTGGATGGCCTGGGCCCCGGTCCCGGTGGCCGCGGAAATGATGTTTTTGATGTTCAAGTAGGAGTCGCTGGGGCGGCTTCCGCCCACGCAGACTGCTTCATCAGCCAGCTGGACGTGGAGGCTGTCTCGGTCAGCTACTGAATAGATAGCGACGGACTTGATGCCCATTTCCTTAAGGGTCCGGATGATGCGGACCGCGGCTTCGCCCCGGTTGGCGACCAAAACTTTGTCAAACATTTTTCTCACCTGAAATCATGAAGGTCAATTCCGCCGTGCAGGCCTTTTTCCCATCGACCCAGGCAATGCCCTGCCCCAGGCCGATATGGCCCTTGACCTTTTCCAAAGTCACTTCCAGCTTGACCTGGTCGCCCGGCTTGACCATCTGGCGGAACTTGGCATTTTTGATGCCGCCAAAATATGCGGTCTGCCCCTTGAAGCGGTCATCGCTCAAGAGCGCCACCGCCCCGGTTTGGGCCAGGGATTCCACGAGCAAGACCCCGGGCAGGACAGGATTTCCCGGGAAATGTCCCTGGAAAACCGCCTCATTAATTGTCACGTTGCGGATGGCCACCGCCCTTTCGCCAGGGACCAGATCAATGACCTTGTCGATCAAGAGCATGGGATAGCGGTGGGGGATGATCTCTTGAATTTGGCTGGAATCCAAAACTGTCATGCTAGGCCTCCTCAATCAAAAAGAGCGTTTGCTCGCATTCGACCAAATCTTCATTTTCCACGCAGACTTCCTTGACAGTGCCGGAAACATCGCTCTTGATTTCCGTCATCATTTTCATGGCTTCCACGATGCAGACAGTTTGGCCGGCCTTGACCTGGTCGCCCGCTTTGACAAAAGCTGGCTTGTCCGGGGCAGGCTGCAGGTAAATCGTCCCGACTAGGGGCGACTTGATGGCATGGCCAGATTCAGCTATTTCTCTTTGAACAATTTCTGCCGCTTCAGCTTTTTTGGCTGGCGCAGGAGCAGGACTTTCAGCTTTTTTGGCTGGCAAAACCGTTTCTGCTTCTGTCTTTTGCGTGTACTCATTTTTGCTCAGAAAAAGTTCCGCATTATCCAAGCTCAGCTTCATTTCCCGGATGCTGGACTTTTCAAACTTGTCCAGCAGTCTTTCAACATCTGTTATTTCCAAAATCAAGCCCACTTTCTAAAAGCTAATACGGCATTGTGGCCGCCAAAGCCAAAGGAATTGCTCAAGGCAAACTCAACGTCTTGTTCCTGCTCGCCCGCTTTAACCAGCTTGACCGGGCATTCCGGGTCCTGGTCAAAGCAGCCGACATTAGCCGGCAAAATTCCTTTTTGCAGGCTGGCGCAGGTGATGACGGCTTCAACTGCTCCCGCGGCCCCTAAGAGGTGGCCGGTCATCCCCTTGGTTGAGGAAACCAGGACCTGGTCGCCAAAAACTTCATGAATCGCCTTGGCTTCCCCGCTGTCGTTGGCCTTAGTCGCCGTCCCGTGGGCATTGATGTAGCCGACTTGGTCCGGCTTGATGCCAGCTTCTTCAACTGCCAGCCGCATGGCTCTGGCCGCTCCCTCGCCATTTGGATCAGGACTGGTGATGTGGTAGGCATCGCTGGTCGCCCCGTAGCCGACTACTTCAGCCAAAATCTTGGCGCCCCGCTTTTGGGCATGGTCCAGGCTTTCCAGGATCAAGGCCCCGGCCCCTTCGCCTAAGACAAAGCCGTGCCGGTTTTGGTCAAAAGGCAAAGATGCCTCTAAGGGATCAGTGCTGGTTGACAGGGCGGTTAAAGCCGCAAAGCCGGAGATCGCCGTTTCATTGACGCTGGCTTCGCTGGCCCCGGTAATCATGACCTCAGCCCGGCCTTCCTTGATCTGCCGGTAGGCTTCCCCGATGGAGTTGGTCCCGCTGGCGCAAGCCGTGACGATGGAAGTCGAGATATTTTTGGCATTGAAGCGGATGGAAATGTTGCCGGCTGCCATGTTGGCGATAGCCATCGGGATGAAGAAAGGTGAAATCCGCTTTGGCCCCTTGTCATGCATCTTGATGACCTGTTCTTCAATCGTGGTCAGGCCCCCGATCCCTGAGCCAAAAATCACGCCCATCTCTTCCGCCTTCACTGCTTCCGGAGTGAGGCCAGCCATATCGTAGGCTTCCTGGCAGGCCTGGATGGCGTATTGGGAATACAGGTCCATCCGCTTGCCGTTTTTCTTGCCGACGACCTGGCTGACGTCAAAATCATCGATTTCCCCGGCCACGCTGATGCCGGTCTCACTGGCATCAAACTTCTTGATCGGCTTGATGCCGACCACGCCATTTAAAGTATTTTCAACAAAAGCCTGGCAGCCATTGCCGTTCGGGCTGACTGCCCCCATGCCTGTAACTACTACTCGCATATCTTCTCCTTAAATGGTCATTCCCCCGTCAACGACCAGGGTCTGGCCGGTAACATAGTCGTTTTCCGCCAAAAAGACTGCCGCCTGGGCAACTTCTTCCGCCTTGCCGAAGCGGGCCAAAGGGATCTGGCTAAGCGCCTGCTCTTTGACCTCATCTGGCAAGACAGCAGTCATCTGGCTGGCAATCATCCCCGGCGCGATCGCGTTCACGCGGACGCCCCGCCCGGCAGCTTCTTTTGCCGCGGTTTGGGTCAAGGCAATCACGCCGGCTTTAGACGCCGCGTAATTTGCCTGGCCGGCATTGCCGTGCAGGCCAACGATGCTGGCCATATTGATAATGGCTCCGGACCGCTTTTTCAGCATTTTCTTCAAGGCCTTCTGGGTCACCATAAAAGTTGACCGCAAGTTGACCTTGAGCACCTGGTCAAAGTCGACCAGCTTCATCCCGATCATAATCTGGTCGCGGGTGATGCCGGCGTTGTTAACCACGATATCGATGTCGCCGATTTCTTTAAAAAGCTGCTTGACCGCGCCTTCGTCGCTGACGTCAGCAGAAAAGTACTGGTAGTCTGCCCCGATTTTTTCCAGCTGGTCAGCAATTTCCTCCGGCAATTCCGGCCGCCGGCCGTTTAAGAAAAGCTGGCAGCCCTTTTTAGCAAAAGCTAAAGCAACAGCTGCCCCGATCCCTTGCGTTGACCCAGTCACCAGGACCCGTTTATTTTGTAAATCCATTCTGCCCCTCCTCTACAAACTGCTGGTATTCATCCAGACTCCCGATCTGCCAGGTCTTCAGGCCCTTGTCCGCCTGCTTGGCAAAAGCTGACAGGGCATGGCCTGGCCCGATTTCCAGGCTGGCCGTCATGCCTAAGTCCAGCAAACCTTTGACGCAGGCGGCAAAATGAGTTGGCGCCATCAACTGAACTTCCAGGATTTTGGCCAAGTCTTCTTTGACAAAAGGCTGGCTAGTGGTATTGCTGATGACTGGGTAAGTACCAGCATTGAAAGTCTCACCCTCCAGCCGCTGGCCCATTTTTCGGCTGGCTGCCTGGTAAAGCGGAGTGTGGAAAGCTCCGGCAACATCCAAGGGAATTGCTCTTTTGGCCAGCTTAAGGTCAGCGATTTCTGCCCCAAGCTCTGGCAGAAGCTGCTTTTCTCCGGCAACAACGACCTGCTTGGGTGAATTGTAGTTGGCCAGGTAAACAGCTTGGCCGGCAGCTTGCTTTTTCTGCAAAAAGTCTTCCAGGCCTGGAATATCTGGCTTGGTCAAAGCCAGCATCCCGCTGGCCGTCTTTTCTGAATCAAGCTGCATGTATTCGCCCCGGTCAGCGACCAGGGCCAGTCCTGCCGGCCAGCTTAAAAAGCCGCTGGCTAAGAGCGCCCCGTATTCGCCTAAGGAGAGGCCGGCCAGGCCGCAAATAGGCAGGTCCAAGTCCCGGGTAAGCATGCGCCAGATCCCGTATTCAAAGGCGACTAAAGCCGGCTGCACATATCTGGTTTCATCCAGCTGGCCGCGGTCATTTTTCCAGATTTCCGGCAAGTCCAAGCCGCATGCCTGACTGGCCTGGTCAATCGTTTCTTTAAACAGGGGGTCGCTCAGAAAGTCCAGGCCCATCCCGGCCTGCTGGGCCCCTTGGCCAGCAAAGAGAATTCCGAATTTCATGGTCTGTTCCCGTTAGTCCTTTTCTGCCAGCTGCTTTTGCACCAAAGCCACCACGTCAGCAACCGTCTTGGTATTTTCATCAGCATCCAGTTCGATGTCGTATTCGTCTTCCAGTTCGTTGACGATTTCGAACAAGTCCAGGCTGTCAGCTTCCAGGTCATCCTTGATGTTGGCTTCCATGGTTACTTGGTCTGCTTCAACGTCCAGTTCTTCAACGGCGATCTTCTTTACCTTTTCAAAAATTTCTGCTTCTGACATGTGTCTGCTCCTTTTTTAAAAAATAAAACTTAAAATTTAAATCAACTAATCTCAAACAAGTGAATAAACAAATGCTCTTATAGTTTGACCAGCTGGGCGGCGGCGGTTAAGCCCCCGCCAAAACCAGCCAAGACAACCAGGTCGCCCGCCTTCGCCTTCCCTTCTGCAAGCAGCTCAGCCAAGAGAATGGCTTCACTGGCTGCTGAGGTATTGCCGTATTCGGCAATGTTGCAGGGGAATTTTTCCTCCGGCAAGCCCAGCCTTTTGGCCACCTGCTTGATGATCCGGTAATTGGCCTGGTGCAAGAGGAAAAGGTCAACTTCTGCTAAATCCACGCCAGCTTCTGCTAAACAAGCGTTGATTACTTCCGGCACCTTGTGGGTGGCGAACTTGTAAACCTCCCGCCCCTCCATCTTGAAGGGAGCCAGGCTCGTTACCGGACCAGGGAAGGGCTGCAAACTGGTCTGGCCAGCTGACAGGTACTTGGCCAAGTGGCCGTAACTTCTCAATTGGCTAGCCAAAAAGCGCGGCTCAAGAGCGTCCTTTTTGACCAGGACCCCGCCGGCCCCATCTCCGAAAAGGACAGCCGTTGTCCGGTCCTGCCAGTCAACCAGCTTGGACAGGGTTTCCGCCCCGATCACCAGGGCCATCCCGCCAGGCCGCGTCAGCATTTTTTCAGCCACGTCCAAAGCATAGACAAAGCCTGAACAGGCAGCCGACAGGTCAAAGCAGGCCGCGTTTTCTGCCCCAACCGCTGCTTGAACCAGGGCCGCGGTGGCCGGGGTGTAGGCATCGGGGGACATGGTCGCGACGATGATCAGGTCAACTTCTGCCGGGTCTTCGCCGACCAAGAGCTGCTTAGCCACCTGGATGGCCAGGTCAGAGGTATTTTCCCCTTGGCTGATCCGGCGGCTGGAAATCCCAGTCCGGCTCTTGATCCAGTCATCGCTGGTTTCCATGATCTGGCTTAGGTCGTCGTTGCTGACCGTGAATTCGGGCAGGTAACGGCTGCTTTTTGCAATTCTGGCGTAAGTCAAGGCAGGCCTCTTT
>NZ_JBJEES010000023.1:0-3638 GCF_051873315.1 Lactobacillus sp. | reverse complement strand
CGTCGCCGCCGTATAACTTGAAGAGGTAGTCGAGCTTGGCGCCCACGTCTCTTTCTTTGGCACCCGGCTTGAGCATTGGCAGAACTTCTTCAAATGCTCTTTCCGAAATTTCAACCGCCTTCTTGAGAGTAGCCAGTTCCAGGTCATCCTTGACATTGCGGACCCGTTCCACGATTTCAGCAGCCATGACCATCTCAACATCTGGCAGCTGGGCCTTGATCGCGTCATATTCATAAGCAGAAACGAATTCTGCTTCGACTAAGAGCTTCTTGACCCCCAGTTTCTTGACTTCTGCCGCGATTTCAGCAGCTTCGCGTCCATGCTTCATGACCACCTTCAATTCACCCACAGCCTGGGCTTCGATTTGCGGGGCAAAACGGGAGTCTGACAGAAGTACCCGGTCGCCGTTTTTGGTAATGATCAGCTGGGCTTCTTCACCTGTAAAGTTGGTCAAGTAGCGGTAGTTTGCCCGGTTGAAAACCAGCAAAGCATCCGCGTCTTTGTCCTTGATCAAGTCAGCAGTTTCCTTGATCCGTCTGGTCAGCAGACTTAACAATTCATTGTTTTTGCTCATAAGCACCATCCTTTTCTGCAGCTTTTAAGCTTTTGTTCATGATGCTTTTATTATACAAAAGATCAAGGGCTTAAACATGCTTTCCCTTGAAAAAGGGCAAGAAAAAAGCAGGCAGCTGGGCTGTCTGCTCCTTTGCCGGCTTGATTATTCAGCGTCTTCTACTGGCAAAACAGAAACTTGCTTCTTGTACTTGCCAAGACGTTCGAACTTAACAACACCGTTAGTCAATGCGAACAAAGTGTCGTCGCCACCGCGGCCAACGTTCTTGCCTGGGTGGATCTTAGTACCACGTTGACGGTAGATGATTGAGCCAGCGTGTACTTCTTGACCGTCGGCACGCTTTGCGCCCAAACGACGACCAGCTGAGTTACGACCGTTGGCAGTTGAACCACCACCCTTGTGGTGGGCGAGTAACTTTGCGTTTGAAAGAATGTTCATCATCATAGTGTTCACCTCTTACTAAGCTTCGATGCTCTTAACAGTAACCTTGGTGTAAGGTTGACGGTGACCGTACTTAGAATGTGAGTGCTTCTTTGGCTTGTACTTGAAAGTTACAACCTTCTTTTCCTTGCCTTGCTTGTCAACACTGGCAACTACCTTAGCACCTTCAACTAATGGAGTACCAACCTTAACGTCGTCACCATTAGCTACCAGGATAACTTGGTCAAAAACAACTTCTTCGCCAGCTTGTACGTCAAGCTTTTCAACGAAGATACTTTCGCCTTCGGCAACCTTGTATTGCTTGCCACCGGTCTTAATAACTGCGTACATTAGTACACCTCCGTATAAAATTACTTAGACTCGCCATCAAAGGTGCTGCCCAAAGCAGGCTTGTCAACCTTATCTGCGCGGTTGCAGAATCGAGGTATCACTCAAATTGCAACTCTGTTAGTATAGCACGCTTTGCCCGCCTTGCTCAAGTCTTTTGCCAGGCAAATTCCTGTTTTTGCCAGATTTTTTGCGTTAAACTCAAAAGAGATAATTTGTAAGGAAGAAATCGAGGGAAAAATATGCCAAAATTCTATGGATACAAGCGCTGCTCCACTTCCCGCAAAGCCCAGAAGTGGTTTGACGACAACGGCATCAGCTATGACTTCCAGGACCTGGTGGAGACTCCGCCTGAAAAAGACCTGCTCTTGTCCTGGCTGACCAAGTACCAAGACCGCGGCCTGCGCTACTTTTTCAATACCAGCGGCCAGCACTACCGGCAAATGGGCCTGAAAGACAAGTTGCCGGACATGACTCTGGAAGAAGCAGCTGACCTCTTGTCTAAAGACGGCAAGCTGATCAAGCGCCCCCTGGTCGTTGATGACCAGCACTTAACCTGCGGCTTTAAAGAAGAGGTCTATGAGCAGACCTGGAAATAGCAAAAACAAGTTCCGACTTCCGGAACTTGTTTTTTATTTCTTTTATTCCCCTAAGGCTTGGGTCAGGTCAGCAATCAAGTCATCCGCGTTTTCCAGGCCAACTGAGAGCCGCAAAAGCCGCGGCGTAATCCCCAGCCGCAGGCGCTGGTCTTCTTCAACGTCATCATGAGTCTGGTAGTAAGGAATGGTCAAGAGGCTTTCTGCCCCGCCCAGGCTTTCCGCGAAAGTAATCAGCTTGACGCTCCTCAGAACTCGGTCGACTTCTTTGTCGCTGTCCAAATAAAAGGAGATCATCCCCGCCTTGCCCGGGTAGAGGACTTTTTCCACGTGCGGCGCCTGCTCCAAGAAGGAAACAATTTTTTTCGCGCTGGCCGTGTGCTGCTGCATTCTCAAAGGAAGAGTCTTCAAGCTTCTGGTCAAAAGCCAGCTGTCAAAAGCCGACATGGTATCGCCAACCGTGATCGTGTATTGGAAGTAAAAGTCGGCCAAGACCGGATCCTTGACCACCACGATCCCGCCTAAGATGTCGTTGTGGCCCCCCAGGTACTTGGTAGCTGAGTGAATAACCACGTCTGCCCCTTGGGTCAAGGGCTTTTGGTAATATGGCGTGTAAAAAGTGTTGTCAACAGCCACCAGGATGTCTGGATTGTAGTCATGAACGGCATCTGCCACGGCCTGGATGTCCACGCTCTTCATCATCGGGTTTGACGGAGTTTCCAGCCAGACCAGCTTGGTCTTTGGACTCAAAAGTTCCTTTAATGAGTCCACTGCTTCCCCGTTCCAGAGCTTGAACTTGATCTGGAAGTGGTCTGCCAGATGGCGGAAGTAGCGGAAGTCGCCCCCGTAAAGGTCGTCTAAGCTGACTACTTCATCCCCGGTCTTCAAAACGCTTAAGACCAGCTGAACAGCTGCCATTCCGCTGGCTACCGCAAAGCCTTGGCATCCTTCTTCCAGTTTGGCCAGGGTTTCTTCCACTGTTTTCCGATTGGGGGTCTCCACCCGGGAATAAGTGAAGCCCTGCAAGCGGTCAAAGTTGACCGCCTGGTCCAAGTCCGGATGCCGGTAGCAGGCCGACAAGTATAGGGGCTGGGCAACCGGATTAGCTCCGTCTTTAATGCTGCCAGCTTCCGCCACGATGGTCTCAAAAGACCGGGTATCTTTTTCTGTCATCTTTTTTCTCCATTTCCTAAAATCCGTTATCTTTTAGCCTTTTCCAGGGCCTGGTCAATGTCAGCGATCAAGTCAGCCGCGTCCTCAATGCCCACGGCAAAGCGGATCAGTCCTGGCTTGATTCCGGCAGCCAGCTGCTCTTCTTCTGACAGTTCAGCGTGGCTCATCTTGCTTGGCAGTTCGACCAGGCTCTCAACCGCGCCCAAACTTACAGCCAGGTTGAAAAGCCGCAAACTATTGACAAAAACTACCGGGTCATAAACTTCGTCGTCCAGTTCACAGGAGAAGACACCGCCAGCCCCTGTGGCTTCTTTACTCAGCTCCTCATAACCAGCTAAGTCTGGATCACCTGGATAGTAGATCTTGTCGATTCCGGCTTGCTTTTTCAAAAAGGCAATAATGGCCAGGACATTTTCCATCTGCCGGTCTAAGCGCAGTGACAAGGTCTTGATTCCCCGGGCCAGCTCATTGGAATCTTCCGGCGACAAAATCCCGCCAATCGCATTTTGCACAAAGTAAACCCGCTT
>NZ_JBJEES010000022.1:0-3652 GCF_051873315.1 Lactobacillus sp. | reverse complement strand
AACATCAAGATGATCGGCAAAGCTGCCCAGAAGGAGACTGAGAAGTGCTGGCGGAGGCTGCTTTCTACAGCCGCGATGCCGGCTAAGGAAGTTGCCTTATTGCTCTGGCCCAGGAAGAAGAAAAAGAGCAAAGAGCCGATAAAAGCAGGAATGGTTGACCACATCATGTTCTTGATATGGTCAAAAAGGTCGGCTTCAGCTACCGCGGAAGCCAGGTTGGTTGAGTCAGACAGAGGAGACATCTTGTCGCCAAAGACGGCACCGGAGATGATGGCCCCAGCCGTCAAAGCCGGGTTGATGCCCAAAGTGCTCCCCATCCCGAAGAGGGCGATCCCAACGGTAGACACGGTCGTAAAGCCGGACCCGATGGCCAGGCCGACCAAAGAGCAGACCAGGAAGACCGATGGAACGAAGAAATGGCTGCTGATCATGTGAAAGCCCAGGACCATCAAGGATGGAATGATCCCAGCCTGGATCCAGACAGCAATCAAGGTCCCAATTAAAAGGAAGATAAAGATCGGGACAATGGCCGTGGAAATCCCCTGGCTGATCCCCTTCATGACTTCTTCCCATTCAAAGCCGCGGATCTGCAGCCAGAAGATGAGCAAGGCGATGACGGTCAGGACCGGGATCTGCGGGGACAGGCCAAAGCCGATGACGCCCCAGCCGAGAATGACCAGCATCAAAATAAGAATAGTTACTGCTTCTTTAAAAGAGATTTGTTTGTTCATGTGTTTTTCCTTAGTTAAAATCCAGTATTACTTATTGATTGAAACCAAGGCCTGATATCGTTTCATATTTTTCCTTTCTTAAAAACAAAAAGCCCCAGCCGAGTCGGTTGACTCAGGCTGGGGCGCTTATCGGCACGGTACCACCCAACTTTGCAGCATGCTGCACTCGTTTTAGCCGTAACGGGGCTAGACCGGCCGAGCATCTTGATCCTGTAATTCGCTGCTCCAGGCCTGTCCGGTTCGCATCAACCACCGGTTTTCTGAGCGCTGAGCCTGGCTGCTACTGAATGATCACTCGAAATTCATGTTTACTACTATAACATTAAGAGCTTTATTAAGCAACGGCTTTGCTTAATTATTTTTTAAGCTAAACGAAAGAGGATAGCTAAAGATAATGAAAAATGAGATTGGCTTTCAATTGATTTGCAGAGACCCTGCTTTTGAAAATAAAAAAGCAAGAATTAGCCAGAAAGAGACAAAAAATCTGTCAAAAGGGTTTGACGGACCCGGAAAAGTTTGCTAATATTAATATACATGACTTGGAGTAGTACTCAAGTGGCTGAAGAGGCGCCCTTGCTAAGGGTGTAGGTCGGGAAACTGGCGCCAGAGTTCGAATCTCTGCTACTCCGTTATAACAGCAAATATATAAAGAAAACGACTGATTTAGCTGATCAGCCGTTTTTTCTTTCTCCAAAAAGTATTTTTCCTTCCTTAATTAAATCCGGGATTTTTTCTAAATAATTCAATTTTTAGGCCACTTTTTGCGTTATTGTAATGCATTTTCAGTTATAGAGATAAAATTAACAAAAAAGTTGAAAAAGGTTTCAAGAAAGTGCTTCACGTAAGCGCTTTTTATTGTATAATAGGAACGTACCGAAGTTTTTGAGGAGGAAATATCATGGTAGGAATTGTTTTAGCTAGCCATGGCGGTTTCGCGGACGGCATTGCCGAATCCGCGCAAATGCTCTTTGGCCCACAAGACAATTTTGCCCATGTCATTCTGAAGCCTTCTGAAGGCCCAGATGATATTAAGGGTAAGATGAATGAAGCGATTGCTTCTTTTGCAGACCAGGAAGAAGTTTTGTTCCTGGTCGACCTGTGGGGTGGCACGCCTTTCAACCAGGCCAACGGTTTGCTCGACGGTCACGACAAGTGGGCAATCGTTTCTGGTTTGAACTTGCCAATGGTAGTCGAAGCCTTGACCCAAAGAATGATCAATGACAAGGCTACCGCGCAAGACATCGCAACTGCAATCATTAAGCCAGCCAAGGATGGTATCAAGAC
Organism: Lactobacillus sp.; assembly: GCF_051873315.1. Classification (GTDB taxonomy): domain Bacteria; phylum Bacillota; class Bacilli; order Lactobacillales; family Lactobacillaceae; genus Lactobacillus. The sequence goes on along the minus strand of NZ_JBJEES010000022.1, from coordinate 1,637 downwards.
CAAGCCTGAAAGCTTAATGCCTGCAGAAGAAAAGGCAGCTGCACCTGCAGCCGCAGCTGGCGCGCCTAAGGAAGCAATCCCAGAAGGGACTGTTTTGGGCGACGGTCACATCAAGATCGTTGGTGCCAGAATTGACTCACGTTTGTTGCACGGTCAAGTTGCAACTGGTTGGATTCCATCACTTCACCCAGACCGGGTTATCGTGGTTTCTGACAAGGTTGCCAAGGATGACCTGCGCAAGAGCATGATCCGTGAAGCTGCTCCAGCTGGTACGGTAGCACACACCGTTCCGCTGAAGAAGATGAAGGAAATCTCTGAAGACCCGCGTTTTGGTACTACGCACGCCTTCTTGTTGTTTGAAAACCCAGAAGATGCTTTGCAAACGATCAAGAACGGCGTAGACATCAAGACTTTGAACGTCGGCTCCATGTCATACAGCAAGGGCAAGGTTAACGCCAACACCGTTCTGTCCATGGACCAGACTGACGTCGACACTTTCCGTGAACTCGAAAAGATGGGCATCAAGTTCGACGTCCGCAAGGTTCCTTCAGACAACCCAGAAAACATGGATTCAATTCTGAAGAAGGCACAAAGCCTGCTCGATGAGCAAAAGAAGTAGTGGGAAAAGGAGTTAAAAATGGACTTAAATGCTATTCAAGTCATCCTGGTGATTGTGGTAGCTTTCCTGGCCGGGATGGAAGGTATCCTGGATGAATGGGAATTCCACCAACCATTGGTTGCATGTACTTTAATCGGTTTAGTTACTGGCAATCTTACCTTGGGTATTATGCTGGGCGGTTCTTTGCAAATGATCGCTTTGGGTTGGGCCAACATCGGTGCCGCTGTCGCACCTGACGCCGCTTTGGCCGCTGTTGCCTCAGCCATCATTTTGATCAAGGGTGGTCAAGGTACCAAGGGTATCGGGACTGCTACTGGTTTGGCCATCACTTTGGCCGTTGCCGGTCTGTTCCTGACTATGTTGGTCCGGACTATCTCAACTGCCATCGTTCACATCATGGACAAGCACGCCGAAGAAGGCAACTGGCGCATGATCAACGTATGGCAATGGATCGCTGTCAGCCTGCAGGGTTTGCGTATCGCCATCCCAGCAGCCTGCTTGCTGGCTATCCCTACTGAAACTGTTAGAAGCGCCTTGGCCGCTATGCCAGCCTGGCTGTCAGATGGTATGACCATCGGTGGTGGTATGGTTGTTGCCGTAGGTTACGCTATGGTTATCAACATGATGGCCAGCCGTGAAGTATGGCCATTCTTCGCCATTGGTTTCGCTTTGGCCGGCGTTAAGGACTTGACTTTGATCGCCTTGGGTGCGATTGGTTTATCCCTGGCTCTGATGTACCTTGCTCTGGAAGACAAGGTAAGCAAGGGCTCTGGCGATGCTGCCGCAGCTGGTACTGGTGACCCGCTGGGCGACATCATTGATGACTATTAGAAATCAAGCCAGAAAGGAGAGATAAATCATGACTGAAAAGAAAGTAACTTTATCAAAGCGTGATCGTTGGGACGTTATGTGGCACTCACAACTTCTGCAGGGTTCATGGAACTAAGAAAGAATGCAGAACGGTGGTTGGGCCTACAGTATGATTCCAGCTTTAAGAAAGCTGTACCCAAAGAAGGAA
>NZ_JBJEES010000021.1:0-13736 GCF_051873315.1 Lactobacillus sp. | reverse complement strand
TATTCGCTCATCGTTTCTTCCTTCCAATCTTTCGATATAGATATTATATCAAGAACTGGTAAGAAACATTGCTATTTAGCATTGGATAAAATGAATAATTTTTAGCAATCACACCCTTCATTATCTAAAGATACAAAACTCATAATTCTATTATTAACAAAAAGCACCCAGATAATTTACACTTTTATCAATAAATGCCTTTTCATACTTTACCACAGTTTTCGAGCCCTATTTCATTTGTAACGAAATTGTTAACTCATTTTAAAAAATATTGCTTTCTTGCTAAAAATCAGTCAAAAGCCAAAGAGAGTTTGTCCCCTTCCAGCTGCAGCTTGGCTGAATACCGCTGCCCGCTCTTTTTAGAGACAAAGCCGTCCAGCTTGTCGGTCTTGCCCTTGCTGATCAAGGTCTTGACGATCCGCTTGCCCATGTTCTTGCCGGCAAATTTCTTGGGCAGGGTAAAGTGGCAGCCGCCCCGGTAATTACTGCAGCCGTAAAACTTGCCTTTGTCAGTAATTTCGCCTTTCTTGCAGACCGGACAAGGCCCGATTGCCGCGGCTTTGGCCTGCCGGGTCTGGGCTTCTTCCTGCAAGCCTTGGTCGACCTGGATCTTGCCTGGCACTTCCATGATCATCTTCGAAATAAATTTCTTGATCTGCCCTAAAAAGTTATCCTGGCTCCGTTCTTTAGCCCCAACTTGCTTTAAGGCCTTTTCCCACTGAGCCGTCATCTGCGCGCTGACTAAAAGCGGCTCTGCTTCGGCCGCCTTGCAAAGAATAGTCCCTTCCGGGGTGACCGACAGCTTGTTTTGCCGGCTCTGCATGTAGCCCCGCTTCTTCAAAATTTCAATGGTGCTGGCCCGGGTGGCTTCCGTCCCGATCCCTTCAACATCCTTTAAAATGGCCTGGGCTTCTTCATCGTCCAGGGTCTTGCCCGCTGTCTTCATGGCCGTGATCAAGCTCCCTTCCGTAAATTTGGCCGGGGGCTTGGTCTCTTCTTCCTGCTCCTTCAATTTAGCCGTCAGTTCCTGGCCAGCTTCCAGAGGAGGCAGCTGGGCGTCTTTGACTGGCCCTTCCAGGATCTTCCAGCCCAGGTTCACAGTGACGTTACCGCTGGCTTTAAAAGTCAATTGGCCAACATCAATCAAAGCCGTTGTCTTCTCATAGACGTAGGCCTTTAAAAACATTTCCAAAGTCCGCCGCAGAACCAAATCATAGATCCGCCCTTCCAGCTTGGACATTTTCCCTAACTGCATCTGGCTGGGCACGGTCTTGGTCATGATGATGGCGTGGTGCTCCTGGACCTTGCTGGAGTCGACATAGCGCTTCTCCGCCTTTAAGGGTTTCATTTGCTCTTTGACTTCTGCAGAATTTGGCAAAAGCCCTTGGTAGCGGTCCAGGTTCTGGGCCAGATAAGCATACTCGTTGTCCGTAATATAGTTGCAGTCAGTCCGCGGGTAGCTTAAAAACTTGTTTTCATACAAATTCTGCACTGCCTGCAAAACCTGGCTGGCTGAAGCATGATAGCGGCGGTTGGCTTCCGTCTGCAGGCTGGACAAGGAGAAAAGGCGGGGGCTGGCCAGGCTCTTTTGCTCTTTCTCCACCTTGGCCACCCGACCAGTCTGCTTGCCCAGGCTCCCGCCTTTAGCCAGCAAAAACTGCTCCAGTTCCGCCGGACTCTTGAATTTCGTTTCCGGCAGCAAGCGGCCGGTAAATTTCTTTCTTCCCTGCCAAAAATCGGCCGTAAGCAGCCAGTACTTCTCTGGCTTAAAATTGGCAATCTCCTGGTCGCGCTTGTAGACCATATACAAAGTCGGCGTCTGCACCCGGCCGATTGAATAGGTCCCCTTGATCCCCTGCTTTCTTAAAAGCAAGGTAAATAAGGGACTGCCGTTCATCCCGACCAGCCAGTCGCTGATCTGCCGGGTCTGGGCTTCCTTATAGCGGTAGTAGTAGTCCCAGCCTGGCCGCAAGTTCTGGAAGCCTTCCCTGATCGCGGCTTTTTCCAAAGAGTTGATCCAGAGGCGGAAGAGGCGCTTTTGTTTCAAGTCGATCCCTGCCTGCCGCATGATGGACCAGGCAATATTTTCCCCTTCCCGGTCACTGTCAGTGGCAATCACGATCGTATCTGCCCGCTTGAGCAAATTAGCGACAATATTGAACTGCTTCTTCTTGTCCCGGGGGACCAGGTACTTGTACTGGTCCGGAAAAATCGGCAGCTTCTTTAAAGACCAGCGCTTGTAGCTGGCGTCATAGGCTTCCGGCAGGGCCATTTCCACCAGGTGGCCAAAGCCATAGGTGATCACCGTACCTGCCGGCAAAATAGGGTCAGCCACCTTAATCTGCCCCTCCCCCTTCTGGCTCTGGGCAAAAGCTGCCGCGTATGCCCTAGCCTGGCTGGGCTTCTCTGCTAAAATTACCGTCGTCATTACATTTCCTGCCTTGTGTAAAAAAATCGTGAGCAAATAAAAAGGCCCCGGCCAAGCGGCCAGGATTGCTCGAACAAATGTTTATTATTTATTCCATTATAGTTTACTTTTGCCAGCTTGGCAAATTTTATGCGAATATAACAAAAAAATCACCGAGGCAAGCCTCAGTGATTTCTCTGGTTGCAATCATGATTCGGGTGAGATTCGAACTCACGACCCACGGTTTAGAAGACCGTTGCTCTATCCAGCTGAGCTACCGAACCGTTATGCTCCGACGCAACAAATTAAGTATATTAGACCAGGGATAAATTGTCAAACATATTTTGGAAAAAAGTTGCTTTTTTTCTTGACCATTTTTCCCTTGACAAAAAGGAAGCGGTTTGCTTGCATTAACTTGAGAACTTGCTTAAAAAACAGCTAAAAAACTGGATAAAGCAAAAAAGATTCCATAACCCATAGATGTAAAGATACAAAGTTATAAAGATGAGGTAAAGCATGAAATACAATCAATATGCCTACGTTGAAACCAGTCCGGAAAAGGCTGCTGAGGAGCTGCTGGCGATCAACTTTTTGCCGGAAAACTACTCTTCCCTTTCCTTTAGTGAGCTCCTGGCCGTCTTAACCGGCAATGTCCTGGCTGAAGCCACGACCCGCCAGGCTAAGGACGCTAAATTGGCGGAATTTGCCGTGGATGACCAAACTGACCTGGCCGCCTTTCTCTTGAACACGCCAACTGCCATCACCGCCAGCCAGTTTGCCAATGTTGCCCTGCAGCTGTTAGGCTACCACCCAAACTACGACTACAGTCTGACTGATCCTCTTTCTTGCGGGAAAAAGCATGCCCTGCCAGCCTTTAAAGATTTGACCAATAAGGAAGACTTGATTTTTGCCTTCTACCGCCTGCTCAACACCCGGAGCAAAAACGGGCAGATCATTTTAGACGTCATGGCCGGCAAGGGCTACTTCACCCAGTTCTGGGGAGAAGGCAAGTTTATGTTCTTTAATGGCAAGTCCCTGCCAGTTTTTGACACCAGCCAGGTCATCCGCGAAGTCGTTTACGTGCAAAGCGACCTGGACACGGATGGAGACGGGGAAGGCGACCTTTTGCCAGTCACGGTCTTCCGGCCTGTTGAAAGCCAGGACCAGCTGAAAGTTCCAGCCCTTTACACGGCTTCACCATACTTTGGCGGGATCATCGACAATGTCAAGACTAACCACAATGTTGACGAGAACCTGACTGACGCGACCACTTGGACCAATCCTAAGTACGTGGCCAAGCCCTTAGTTAAAAGTCCTGCCCCAAGCGACCAGGACGTGCCAGCGACAGAACTGGCAACCGGCCAGTCTTCATATGGCTTAAACGAATACCTCCTGGCCCGGGGCTTTGCCTCCGTCTTCTCCGGGGCCATCGGCAACCGGCACGGGGACGGGATCCGGATCACCGGGTCACCGGAAGAAACCATCTCCCAAAAAGAAGTCATCGAATGGCTGACTGGGGACCGGGTAGCCTATACCGACCGGACCCGCCGCTTTGAAACCAAGGCCAGCTGGTGCAGCGGCAATGTCGGCATGACTGGCCGCTCTTACCTGGGCACTTTGCAGATTGCCATCGCAACAACCGGGGTCAAGGGGCTGAAGACGGTGGTTTCTGAAGCCGCTATTTCCTCATGGTATGACTACTACCGGGAACACGGCCTGGTTGTCGCGCCAGGCGAATGCCAGGGCGAAGACATGGACAAGCTGGCCGAAGTCTGCCAATCCAACCTCTGGGATGGGGGCAATTTCACCGCCAAAAAGGCTTATGAAGCAGAACAGGCAGAACTTTTTGCTGGCCAGGACCGGGCAACTGGCCAATACTCTGACTTCTGGGAAGCCAGAAACTACCGCCACCACGCTGATGGCATCAAGTGCTCCTGGATCTCCGTTCACGGCTTAAATGACTGGAACGTCAAGCCAAAGAACGTCTACAAGATCTGGCAAAAGGTCAAGCAGTTGCCAGTTGAATCCCGCCTCTTCCTCCACCAGGGTCCGCACTACAACATGAACAACCTGGTTTCCATCGACTTCACCGACCTCATGAACCTCTGGTTCGTCCACGAGCTTTTAGAAGTGGAAAACGGGGCTTATGAACAATGGCCAAAGGTCATGATCCAGGACAACCTGGAAGCCGACAAGTGGCATGAAGAAAACGACTGGGCCACCGACCTGGGCCAGGCCAGCCTCTATTCACCAACGGCTGACGGCGACCTGTCAACGGTTGAAAATGGCCAGGGCCAGCTGACCTTCACCGACCTAGGCGGGACAGAATTCAAGAAGGCCGGCATCAGCGAGACTGACTGGGAATACCAGTTTATCAGCGGGGAGGAAAAATGGGCCAAGGCCAGCCTCCGCTTTGAAAGCGAGGAATTCCTCCACCCGACTACCCTGGTCGGCCGGCCAAAGGTCCGGGTCCGGGTGGCGGCAAGCAAGACTGTCGGCCAATTGTCCGTTGCCCTGGTTGACCTGGGAACCCGGCAGCGGCTGACGCCAACGCCAAAGATTTTTGCCAGAGGAAACCAGCCCTTCGGCTTCCGCTTCGGGGCAGACTCCTTGCAGGAATTCGTCCCTGACAAGGCCACTAAGGCCAAGCTGATCACCAAGGCCCACATGAACCTGCAGAACTACCAGGACATGAAACAGCCAAGCAAGCTGGAAGCCGGCCAGTTCGTCGACCTGGAATTTGAACTGCAGCCGACTTACTACACTCTGCCTGCTGGCGCTAAATTGGGCCTCATCATCTACTCAACCGACCAAGGCATGACCAAGCGGCCACTGGAGAGCGAAGACTACACGGTCGACTTAGCCGGAACTGCCCTTTTGCTCTACCGGAAATAATTGCCTGGGCAAAAAATTACGAATTATGCTAGAATAGCTTTATCGAAAATATTTTTATAGGCTGTCGCGGAGCTACCGCTGACAGCCTTTTTGTGCTCTTAGAAAGGTTTTTATGGAAAAATCAAGCAAAGTCAACCTCGCTATTTTCAGCGCTGGGCTCATGACCTTCATCGGCATTCTGAATGAAACCTCCATGAACGTCGCCTACCCGCTTTTAGTCAAACAGTTCCACCAGCCCCTGGCAACCGTCCAGTGGATCACTACCGCCTATCTCTTGACGGTCACCATCGTCATGGGGACCACCGCCTACCTGCTCAAGCAGGTCCCGGCCCGCTGGCTGCATTTAGGAGCCGCCCTGGCCTTCATTTGCGGCTGCGTCATCTGCGCCTTAACTTCCAGTTTCCCGCTAATGCTGGCCGGCCGGATCATTCAAGGGATCGCTACCGGCTTTTCCACCCCGATCATGTTCCAGCTGATTTTCACCCAGGTCCCTAAAGAAAAACTAGGCCTCATGACCGGTTTTGCCGGCATGATCATCTCCTTTGCCCCGGCCTTGGGGCCAACTTATGGGGGCTTGGTCTTGACCATGGCCAGCTGGCGGATGATCTTCTGGCTGCTTTTGCCCCTGGCCTTAGTCAGCTTAATCGGCGGCCAGGTCTACATCCGCAACCAAGTTGCCCGGCAAAAGGGAAAATTTGACGCTCCTTCCCTGCTCTTGCTGGGTCTGGCCCTTTTTGCCATCATCTATGCCCTGTCTTTAATCGGGACCAGCAATCTGGCCTGGATCCTGCTTTTGGCCGGAGCAATCCTCTTTGCCTTCTTCCTTTTTGTCAACAAGCGCGGAGGCAGCCACCTGCTCAACCTGGCAATTTTTAAAGAAAAAACTGTCTGCCTGGCCGCTTTAACCTACTTCTGCCTGCAGCTGGTCAACATCGGCCTGTCTGTCGCCGTTCCCATCTATGCCCAGTACGCTTTGGCAGCCAGCAGCTTGATCAGCGGCCTGGTTCTTTTGCCAGGGTCCTGCGTCGGCGCGATCATCTCGCCTTTTGCCGGAAAAATGGCCGACAAGCGGGGCTTCAAGTTTCCGCTGACCCTTGGCGGCTGCCTCTTTCTCTTGGGCAACTGCCTGCTCTTAGTCCTGCAGCCCCTTTTAACCCCGGTCTTGATCGTTGTCTGCCATATCGTGATCCGGTCCGGCTTCAACTTGAGCTTTGCCAACACCATCTCCAATGCTTCAACTCTAGTTGAGCGAAAAAACGTAGCTGACGTCAATTCCTCTTTCAACATGATCCAGCAGTTTGCAGGTTCAGTCGGCGTCAGCCTGGCCACGGCCTTGATCTCCCTGGCCCAGAAAAACGGGCAAGGGACCTTGGCCCAAAGAAGCTACCAGGGCGGCAGATATGACTTCATCCTCTTCAGCTGCCTGGCCCTAGTAACCCTCCTGGCTATCTGGCGGAATTTCCGCCTGCAGGGCGGAAAAAATAAAGAAAATTAGTTTTCTGTAACTTTTTTCTAATTTTTCTTGTCAAAAGAAAAAATACCAGTTATACTTGCAGTAACTAATTTAGGAGGTAAGCCAAATGTTCAACAAGAATCTGTTCAACGTAAACATGACTGCTTGTTGTTGTGGATTGTGTCTTAAGCAATCCACTATTTGGCTTGGACTGGAAAGCTAGAAGCAGACCAGAATTCCAAAAATATCCAAATAACTTTGGTTGTTTAAGACGCGTAGAGCTCAGCTCACGCGTCTTTTTGTTTTCCCTGATTTCCCTGCTTTTATTAACTATTGACTGCTATTTTTTCAAAAAGGACTGACAAACAAGATGAACAAGAAAATCGGCATTCTCAACTTGATGCATGACAAAATCGATACTCAAAAGAGGTTCAGCTATGTCATCAAAGAGGCCAGCCCGGAAACTGACATCACTTACTTTTACCCCCAAAGCCACTATCTAAACCGGCCCTTGCCCGAAAACTGGCCGGCAGAGCCCTTAGATCTGGCAAAAGTTGCAAAGCTGGACGGCTTTATCGTCACCGGTGCTCCGATCGAGCAAATTCCTTTCACCGAGGTCGACTATTGGGAAGAACTAACCCGGCTCTTTGCCTTTTTAAAGGCTAAAAAGATTCCCCAGCTTTATGTCTGTTGGGGCGCCATGGCGGCTCTCTACTATTTCTACGGGATCGGCAAGCATCCCCTGCCGGAGAAGATTTTCGGCATCTACCCCCAGGAGATCCTGGCTCCCGCCCCCCTGTTAGATGGCCTGGTCACGGGTTTCCGTGCCCCGCACGCCCGCTATGCCGAGATGAACAGGAGCGAGATTGAGCAAGAAAAAGCCTTGACCATCAATGCCACTACTCCAGACGGCCATCTGACCCTGGTCACCGGACCTGGCCAGCAGGCCTTTCTCTTCAGCCACCTGGAGTACGGCCCCCAGGCTTTTAGCAAGGAATACCAGCGGGAATTATCCGCTAGAGGAGGTGATGACCGGAACCTAGCGAAACCGCAGCGGTATTTCGCGGATGAAGCCGCCATGTCCCTGCCCCAGTTCACCTGGGAGTCCACCCAGCAGCACTTTTTTAAAAATTGGCTGCAAAGCATCAGATAATTTTTATGAATAATTTTCAGGAGGAAAAAACTATGTCAACTGACCGCATTTACGGCAACATTTTGGAAACTATCGGCCACACCCCAATCGTTAAGTTAAACCGGGTCGTGCCAGAAGGAGCAGCCGACGTCTACGTCAAGCTGGAATTCTTCAACCCAGCCGGTTCTGTCAAGGACCGGATCGCCCTGGCCATGATTGAAAAAGCAGAAAAGGAAGGCAAGCTTAAGCCTGGCGACACTATCGTCGAACCAACTTCCGGCAACACCGGGATCGGCCTGTCAGCTGTGGCCAGTGCCAAGGGCTACCACTTGATCATCGCCATGCCGGAAACCATGAGCGAGGAAAGAAAGAAGATCATGCGGGCCTACGGGGCTGAGCTGCTCCTCACTCCAGGCAAGGACGGGATGCCGGGTTCTATCGCCTTGGCCGAAAAGCTGGTCAAGGAAAAGGGCTACTTCATGCCAATGCAGTTTGAAAACCCAGCCAACCCGGCAATCCACGAACTGACTACTGGTCAGGAAATCGTCAACGCTTTCGCAGGCGACCTGCCAGACGCTTTCGTGGCCGGAGTTGGTACTGGCGGCACCTTGACCGGGATTGGCCGGGCCTTGAAGAAGGCCGGCGACGTCAAGGTCTACGCCCTGGAGCCTGCGGAATCCCCGCTTTTGAAGGAAGGCAAGAAGGGGCCGCACAAGATCCAAGGTATCTCTGCCGGCTTCATTCCTAAGACTCTGGACCAGTCCATCTACGACGGGATTGTCGAAGTTTCCAGCGAGGAAGCCTTTGCAACGGCCAGAGAAGTTGCCCGCCTGGAAGGCTTTTTGCCAGGGATCTCTGCCGGGGCAAACATCCACGGGGCTATCGAACTGGCTAAAAAGCTGGGTGCCGGCAAGAAGGTGGTCACTGTAGCGCCGGACAATGGGGAACGCTACCTGTCAACTGCTCTGTACCAGTAAAATAGATACAAAAATAAACAATAGAATCAAAGAATCAAAACAACTGAAGCAAAACAACAGAATCATCTAATTTAGTACTTAACACCTTGCTTAACATCAACAACTAATCAAAAAAGACTGCATCCCTGGGGATGCAGTTTTCGTTTGCCTTCTATTTGCATTTATCGGTATCGGCTTATTCTTCCAGCAAGGACAGCAGCCGGTCTTTTTCCTCCTGGCTGGCAAAAGCTGCTCTAACCGAGTTCAAGTAGAGCTGCTTTTCTTCGGATTTAGTCAAGCCCTGCTCTTCCATGAGCTGGTATTCATGTGGCAGGTTGGTGGCTGAAACGGTCATGTTGTCGGTATTCAAGGTCACCCGCAAATTCTGCCCCAGCATGGAGCGGAGGGGATATTCCGCAATCCGGTCAAAAACCTTGGTGTTTAAGTTTGAGCTGGCGCAGCATTCAAGAGTAATGCCGTCTGCAGCTAACTGCTTAACCAGGCTTGGATCTTCTTGGCAGCGGATGCCGTGACCGATTCGCTTAGTTCCTAGAGCCAGAGCTTCTCTCATCGATTCTGGCCCCATCGCTTCGCCGGCATGGATGGTGTAAGGAATCCCCCATTCTTTGGCCTGCTGGAAAAAGGGCGCATACTTGCGGTTGGCTACTTCTTCATTTTCCGGGCCCGCCAAGTCCAAGCCGGCTACCCCCTTACCAAAGAAGTCTTTAGCTACTTTCACCGTTTCCCGGTTGGCTTCATCCTGGCCAACCAGCCGCATCAAGCAAAGCAGGAAGTTGGCGTGCAGGTCGTCACCTTCCTGCTCCTTTTGCCAGGCGTAAAAATCGTCTCTGCCGTCAAGAACTGCTTGAACAGCTTCTACCTGGGTCAAAGTTTCCGTGTGCCGCTGGGGGGCAAAGCGGATTTCCACGTAAACCAGGCCCTGGCCGCGCAATTCTTCCAAGAGTTCTCTGACAATCAAGCGGAGGTTTTCTGCCGTCTGCATCAAGGACAAGGGAAAGTCAAACTTTTCCAGGTATTCGTCCAGGTTGCGGCAGTCCGGGCTGACGGACAGTCTTTTTCGCAAGTCGGCTTCTGGCAGGCTTTTGCCTTCTTTAGCCAGCAGTTCACGGACGGTTTGGTATGGCACGGAGCCATCTAAGTGCAGGTGGAGGTCAATCAGTTTTTTCATGGTGTCTTTTACCCCTGTAAGAAAATAATTGTTACTATTCTAGCACCATTTCTGCTTTTTTAAAGGATATTTTTTGCAAAAAGCTTTTTAGCGATTGACACAAATTGGACGACTCTGACATATTGTTCGGAATTTGCTGAAATGCTTTTTCTTTTAAAAATTAAAATCCTGCTTGAAAGCAACATTGCTGTCTCAAGCAGGACTTTTCACGGCAAATTAATATTGTCTGCGTTTTTTATAAATCTTTTTAACTTTTTCAAAACCGGTCTCTTCCAGCTCGCAGACCAGCCCTTGCGGCAGGACGTAGAGCACCCGGCCTGTCGCTCCGTCGTCGATCAAGTCGTACAGGCGGCCGGCGCTGCGGCTTTCGCCCAAGACCGTGTAAGGGCTGTTGGCCACGTAGCCAATCTTGCCGAGAGCCCTGGCTTCAACCCGAATGGCTTCTTTGTCATACTTGTTGTCAGGTTCCTTGTACAAGGTCACCCGCATCCCAGGCTTGAAAACTTCCGTGCCATAATAGTGGTTGCATCCTGCCACGGTGAAAAAGATGTCTTCCATACTGTCGGCCTCCATTCGTGCATGTATAGTCAATAGTTAATTTTTACAAAAAATACTTCTACGTTAACTATAATCCTGCCATTTTCCGGTAGCAAGGGCTTTTTGAAAAGCTGTTTTAGTTTGGCTTAATAATGACGTTCAAGGCCCTGGTCGGGTCACTGGCCGTTTCTAATCCGGTCACGATCTGGTCCAAAGGATACTCCTGGGTGATAATTTTCTCCAAAGGCCACTTGCCGCTGGACATGATAGCAAAAACGTCCTTGACGTCTTCCGGGAAGTAGCCGCCGGAGCCGATTAGGCTCTGCTGGGCATAGGTCATGTGCAGCAAGTCTACCTGCCGGGGCTTGTTGTTGACGGCTACAGCCACGAAACGGCTGGAGATTTTGCCAAAGTCAAAGAAGTCGTCCAGGATGCTGGTTGCGCCGGCCGCGTCAACCCACTCATCGATGTCAGCCACTTCTCCTTTCAGTGACCGGTCCTGGCCAAAGTAGGCCTGTGCCTTTTCCCGCCAGTCTTCCTTGCCTGGGTTGCAGACCTCAAAGCCAAGTTCCTTGGCAATGTTTAAACGGAAGTCCGCCAGGTCACAGATCATGACCTTTTCCATGCCAAAATGTTTCAAGGCAACTGCCGCGGCAATGCCGATCGTGCCGGCACCGAAGACGATGCCGTGTTCTCCGGCCTGCGGGTTGCCTCGCCGGGCTGCTCTGGTGCCGACCGTGAATGGTTCAGTCAAGGCTGCCAGCCGGTCGCTGATGGCTGACGGGACCTTGTAGAAGGACCGGTTCAGCTTGGCTTTTGGCAAGAGCATGTACTGGGAAAAGCCACCCAAGGTACCTGCTCTTGAAATATCGTTCTTGGCCAAAAGCGGGTACGGGTAAATCCGGTCGCCCACCTGCACGTCCTTGACGTTCTCCCCGACCTTGACCACCCGGGAAACCGTCTCATGGCCAAACTCTCCGCCCGGTGTTACCTTGTGACCGGTGTTCGGGCCGTGCTGGTAAACAGCCACGTCCGTGCCGCAGATGCTGGAGTAGATGTTCTGCACCAGAATGTCGTCGCTGCCGCATTCATCAACTGGCAGTTCCTTGACTTCAACATGTTTTTGTCCGTAATAAATTGCTGCTTTCATTGTTTTCATAATTGATCACTCCTTTACTTATCAAGTTTATTTGCTTATGATAGTTTTGACAATCAGCAATTTTCCAATAAGTGTTGGAACTTTGGAGATCTAGTAAAGGATTTTTTTCATGAATACAAAAAACAACCAGCAGTTCCGCCGCAGCCAGGACTTGATGGAAAAGGCCCTCCTCACCCTGCTCAACGATCCAAAAAAGCCCAAAATCACCGTCAGCGCCATCGTCAAACAGGCTGGCATCAACCGGTCGACTTTTTACGCCCACTACCTGGACCTGCCAGACATGCTGGACAAGACCGAAAGCAAGCTGCGCCAGGATTTGATGGCTGACTATCCGCACTCCGTGCCCTTGAGCGAGCCGTCCTTCGTGCCCTTCCTCAACTTCATCAAGAAGCACCGGGACTTCTACGTTGCCATTTTGAAAACCAGAACGACCTTCCCCCTAAGGACCGAGCAGGAACAGCTTTTCAGCCTGGTGATCGATCCGCTTTGCGAAAAAAACGGTATGAAAGATGAAGACGTCTACGTGCTGATCGCCTTTCAGTCAGCCTTCACCATGATTCTGCGCTACTGGGTCGAAAACGGCTGCCAGGAGAGCCCGGAGGAAATGGCGCGGACGATTTACCAGACTCTGCCAGCCTGCCTGCAGCAATAATCTGCCAAACTTGCTCATTCATCCTATTTTAACTAAAATTAACGTAAAAGCATCTCTATTAAATTTGGGAGGAAAAATAACATGAAAATTGCTGTTCTGACTGACAGTTCTGCTTACTTGAGCAAGGAACAACAAGAGAAATACCACATTGACGTGGTGCCAATCCCCTTGATTTGGGACGGAAAAACCTATTACGACTTAGTTGACATCGGCTATGAAGAATTCTATGAAAAAATTTCCTCTAGCGAGACCCTGCCAACCACTTCCCAGCCAGCTTTGGGCCAGATCATGGAATTCGTTGACCGCTACGTAAAAGAGGGCTACACCGACGTAATTGTCTTGCCCCTGTCTAGCGGACTCTCCAGCTCTTACAGCACTCTGGTCAACTATGCCGCAGAAGAAGACAGAATCAAGATCCATCCATTTGACTGCCGCATTACCTGCGCGGGTCTGGCTGACTGCGCGATTTTGGCTGCTCGCTTGGCTAATGCCGGCGCGAGCGTTGACCTCATCATGAAAGACCTGGAAGACTTGCGCAAGACCATTGGCGTCCGTTTCTTGGTCGACAACCTGGCCCACCTTAAACGGACCGGCCGCTTGTCAAACGCCGCCAGTTTCATCGGTACTCTCTTGCACATTACGCCTATCCTAACCATGGACGTGCAAAAAACTGGCCATATCTCCGCCATCGCCAAGGAACGCCATTACAAACGGGCCTACAAGCATATCCAAGAGGACTTCCGCGATCTGACTGAAAACAAGGACTACCCAATCCAGGCTGCGATTTTGGATGCGGCTAGCCCTGAGCGCGGCAAAGAATGGCTAGACGACTACTGTAAGACTTTTCCAAAGGACAAGTTCTATCGGACAATCATCGGTCCAGTCGTTGGCGTTCACTGCGGGAAAAACACCATCGCCATCATCTGGTGTAGGGACTTAGACAGCTATTTTGACGAAAACGGCCAGCCCCTTGAAAACGTTGAATCAGCTGAAGTCGGTGAAAAGTTCTAGCTAATCCAAAACATGATAAGCAAAAATAAACTCCTGTGCATTAGCCTGCACAGGAGTTTTTGTCTGTCTTACTTAGTCAGTTTACTCTTATTCGCCCCAAACTTCGTCAGCGACTTCCTTGATGAACTTCAGCTTGTTCCATTCTTCTTCTTCAGTCAAGGTATTCCCTTCTTCAGTTGACGCAAAACCGCATTGCGGGCTGAGGCAGAGGTTTTCCAATGGCACGTAACCGCTGGCTTCCTTCAAGCGGGCGATAACCGCGTCCTTGTCTTCCAGCTTCCCGAACTTGGAAGTTACCAGGCCCAGGACGATCTTGACATTTTCCCGGCCGTTCCAGACCTGCTT
>NZ_JBJEES010000020.1:10738-13815 GCF_051873315.1 Lactobacillus sp. | reverse complement strand
TTAGCGGGTCTTTTCTTTTTGCCTTATAATAGATCTGCAGGGCACCTGGCTTGTCGAAAAGATCGGGAAATGTTATGCTTGCAAGCATAGCAATTTTTGCCTTTTTACCTATTATTTGGCAGACGCGAAGGAGGAAATCATGGCAGCAGCAAGTCAGGCGGAGTACGAGTTATTGCTTGAGCAGGCCAAGGCCTTGACGGCCGGGGAGAGCGACTGGATCGCCAATACCGGCAATGTTTCGGCCCTTTTGAAAGCAGGAATGAAAAACGTCAATTTTGCCGGGGTTTACCGCTTTGAAAAAGGGGAATTGATCCTGGGGCCCTTCCAGGGGATGCCGGCCTGCGTGCACATCCAGCTGGGCAAGGGGGTCTGCGGGAAAGCCGCCTTGGAAAAGAAGACGCAGATTGTGGCCAATGTCCATGACTTCCCAGGCCATATCGCCTGCGACAGTGCCTCCAATTCAGAAATCGTCGTGCCGATTTTTGACCGGAGCGGCAATTTCTGGGGCGTGTACGACTTTGACTCGACTAATTTGAACAATTTTGATGATTTGGACCAGAAGTACTTAGAGCAGATCGCGGCAGTAGCTTTAGGCAACTAGGTCCGGTGTGAGGCGATTTTTATATGCAAAATTCATACAGTAAAAGCAGCAGACAGGTCTTGGAAATTGCCCAGGAACAAGCCAAGGAGTTTCACCACCGCCTAATCGGGACTGAGCATGTCCTTTTGGCCCTGGTAATCGAAGCTGACGGCAAGGCCGGCAAGATCCTGCGGACCATGAACGTGACGCCGGCCGGGGTCAGGGAAGAAATCGAGCGCTACACGGGCTACGGCTCAGCGGCCCCAACCAGCTATATGGAGTTTTCTCCCCGGCTGACTTTGGCGCTGGACTACGCCAAGCGGAATTCTGAACTCCGGTCCAGCAAGGAAATTGAAACGACGGACATTCTTCAAGCTTTGGTTTCCAGCGAGCAGATCTTGTCAGCCATGATCCTGCGCAACCTGGACGTGGACCTGGACAACTTGAAAGACGAACTGGATGATGCCAACCAGGTGACCGGGGAAAGCAGCCAGGCCAGCCGGCCAGCCGTTGGGGCAAGCCAGTCACAGACGCCGATTTTGGACCGGTTTGGGATCGACTTGAACCGGCGGGCTAAAGAAGGCGACATTGACCCGGTGATCGGCCGCCAGCGGGAACTGGACCGGGTGATTCAGATCCTTTCCCGGCGGACCAAGAACAACCCCCTTTTGGTCGGTGAGCCTGGGGTCGGCAAGACCGCGGTCGCTGAAGCTTTGGCCAGCGCGATCGTTGATAAAAAAGTTCCCCGGGATCTGGCTGACAAGCGGGTGGTTTCACTGGACGTCAACAGCATGGTGGCCGGTACCCGCTACCGGGGTGAATTTGAAGAGCGGATGGACCGCTTGATCAAGGAAGTTACTGCCAGCAAGAATGTCATTCTTTTTGTCGACGAAATTCACTCTTTGGTCAAGGCCGGGGACGCGGAAGGGGCGATGAGCGCCTCTAACACCTTGAAGCCGGCATTGGCCCGCGGGGATATTCAATTGATCGGGGCCACGACTTTTGAAGAATACCGCAAGCACATGGAAAAAGACTCTGCCTTTGTCCGCCGCTTCCAGCTGGTCCGCCTGGCTGAGCCAAATGAAGAAGAAACCCTGCGGATTTTGCATGGGATCAAGGACAAGTACGAGGACTACCACCGGGTAGCCTTGTCAGAAGAAGCCTTGCAGGCAGCAGTTGACTTGTCCAGCCGCTACATCGCCGACCGCTACCAGCCAGACAAGGCCATCGACTTGATCGATGAAGCCAGCGCGGCGGTTAAACTGGCCAATGACACTGGCGAAGACAAGGACCTGGCTGAAATCGATTTGGAAATCAGCCGGACTCTCAAGCAAAAGAACGATGAAGCAGCCAAGCAGAACTTTGCCCAAGCGGCCAAGCTGCGCGACCAGGAAGTCGCCTTGCGGCAAAAGCGCAGCGTGATTGCTAAGAAGCTGGCCGGCAAGGATGAAAAGAGGTCAGTCGTTGGTGCTGAAGACGTGGCCAAGGTGGTCTCCATCTGGACCGGGGTTCCGGTAACCCAGCTCAAGACCAGTGAAAACAAGCGCCTGGCCCGCCTGGAAGGGATCTTGCATGAAAGAGTCATCGGCCAAGACGATGCCGTCAAGGCTGTGGCTAATGCCATCCGCCGGTCAAGAAGCGGCTTGAAGGATGAGAACCGGCCAATCGGTTCCTTCCTCTTCCTAGGCCCAACCGGGGTCGGCAAGACTGAACTGGCCAAGGCCGTGGCTGAGGCAGTTTTTGGCTCAGAAGACAACATCATCAGAGTCGACATGTCAGAGTACATGGACCGGGAATCTTCCTCCAAGCTGATCGGGTCAGCACCTGGCTACGTCGGCTATGAAGAGGGGGGGCAGCTCTCCAACAAGGTCCGGGAACATCCTTACTCAGTCGTTCTTTTTGACGAAGTGGAAAAGGCCAATCCGGAAATCTTCAACGTCTTGCTGCGGGTGCTGGATGAAGGCTTCATGACTGACTCCTTGGGCCGGAAGGTCGACTTCAGAAACACGATTATCATCATGACTTCCAACCTTGGTTCCAGAAGCCTGGAAGCTGACAGCCACGTGGGCTTCTCAGCCAGCCAGGAAGACCAGGGCAAGCTGATCACGGAAAAGGTAACCAAGGCTACCAAGGACTTCTTCCGGCCGGAATTTTTGAACCGGATCGACGAAAAGATCGTCTTCAAGCCGCTGGATGCCAAGCAGCTGCGGGAAATCGTGACGCTTCTGACCCGGAAACTGGTCAAGCGGCTGGCGGAAAAAGACATTACTTTGCGCCTGTCGCCAGCTGCCTTGGATCAATTGGCCAAGGACGGCTACAATCCGGAAATGGGGGCCCGGCCATTGCGGCGGACCATCCAGGATGAAGTTGAAGACGAATTAGCCCAGGACCTGGTCAGCGAAAAGCTGCAGGCCGGCGACACGGTCAAGATTGGCGCCCGGGGCGGCAAGCTGCGCTTTGAAATCGTCAAGGCCAAGTCCGGCGAAAAGGTCAAGGG
>NZ_JBJEES010000020.1:0-10638 GCF_051873315.1 Lactobacillus sp. | reverse complement strand
ATCATCGACGCTCTTTACGACGAAATGCCAAGAGAAGAGCGGGAGGCGTTGCTGGAAGCTAAGCAGCAGCTGGAACAGAAGGTCTACCTGGGCAAGGTGATGCGAGACTTGCGGATCGCTTTAGAGCCGGTTGCAATCAAGTCCCAGCTTAGCCCCCAAGGCAAGCAGATTTTCTGGAATATCACGGCTGGCGGCTACCAGCTCACCGGGGTTGGTCTGGCCAGCCAGGCGGCCATGCTTTTTAGCGGCCGCTAGGGCTTGCTTTGCTTTAAAATTAGTGGTACAATATTGGGCGATTTAAAAGGCTGAAGTTCAGGATTTTACTGATATATTGTCCAGTAAAATGATAAAGACAAAAACGACTGGTTCGTTTTTGTCTTTTTTATGCCCAAAATCCCGGCCTTTTTAAAATGTAACACAAATGTAATATTTGCTCTCTTCAACAGGATAGAAAGGATGTTTTCCTTGCTAAACGGACACGTAGTAAATTACGGACAACACCGGACAAGACGCAGCTTCTCACGGATTAAGGAAATCCTGCCGCTGCCAAACTTGACCGACGTACAGACTGAATCATACAAGTGGTTCCTTGACGAAGGCGTTAAGGAAGTTTTCGACGACATTCTGCCAATCAGCGACACCTCTGGCCGCTTGACCCTGGAATACGTCGACTACAAGCTGCAAGAACCTAAGTATACTGTCGATGAATCACGCAAGCACGACGCGACTTACTCCGCTCCAATGCACGTGACTCTGAAATTGACCAACCACGAAACTGGCGAAATCAAGACCCAAGACGTCTTCTTCGGCGACTTGCCGCTGATGACCAAGTCCGGCTCCTTCATCGTTAACGGGGCGGAAAGAGTTATCGTTTCCCAGCTGGTTAGATCACCTGGTGTCTACTACAGTGGCGAATTCGACAAGAACGGCCGGCAAATCTTCGGCACGACCGTCATCCCTAACCGCGGGGCTTGGCTGGAATTCGAAACTGACGCCAAGAACATTTCCTACGTCCGGGTTGACCGGACCCGGAAGCTTCCTTTATCTGTCCTAGTCCGGGCCCTGGGCTTTGGCTCCGACAGTGAAATCAAGGAAATCTTCGGCGACAGCGACACTTTGGACCTGACTTTGGACAAGGATGTTCACAAGAACCCAGCAGACAGCCGGGTAGCAGAAGCTTTGAAGGACATCTACGACCGTCTGCGTCCAGGTGAACCTAAGACTACCGACTCATCCCGGAGCCTTTTGGTTTCCCGCTTCTTTGACCCGCGCCGCTACGACCTGGCTGCTGTTGGCCGCTACAAGGTCAACAAGAAGCTGAGCTTGAAGAACCGGCTTTTGGGCTACACTTTGGCTGAAACCCTGGCTGACCCTGACACTGGGGAAGTTCTGGCTGCCAAGGGGACGGTTGTCAACAACGAAGTCATGGACGTTCTGAAGGACTACCTGGACCGCGACGACTTCAAGACTGTTACCTACACTCCATCTGACGAAGGCGCGATTCCAGAACCTGTAACTGTTCAGGAAATCAAGGTCTTCTCCCGTGAAATTCCAGACCGGGAAATCAAGCTGATCTCCAACGGTCACATTGACGAAGACGTTAAGTGCATCACTCCAGCCGACATCATCGCTGCTGTCAACTACTTCCTGGAACTCCAAGAAGGCGTCGGCAACATCGACGACATCGACCACTTGGGCAACCGCCGCATTCGCCGGGTTGGCGAATTGCTGCAAAACCAGATGCGGATCGGTTTGGCCCGGATGGAACGGGTTGTCCGCGAACGTATGTCAATTCAAGACGCGGCTACGGTTACTCCGCAGCAATTGATCAACATCCGGCCAATCGTTGGTTCAATCAAGGAATTCTTCGGTTCATCCCAGCTTTCTCAATTCATGGACCAAAACAACCCGCTGGGTGAATTGACCCACAAGCGGCGTATGTCCGCCTTGGGGCCTGGTGGTCTGTCCCGTGACCGGGCCGGCTACGAAGTCCGTGACGTTCACTACACCCACTACGGCCGTCTGTGCCCAATCGAAACGCCAGAAGGTCCTAACATCGGTTTGATCAACTCCATGGCCACTTACGCCATCATCAACAAGTACGGCTTCCTGGAAACTCCATACCGGCGCGTTTCTTGGGCAACCCACAAGGTTACCGACAAGATCGACTACTTGACTGCCGATGTAGAAGACAACTACATCATCGCCGGGGCCAACACTCCTTTGAACGAAGACGGCTCCTTCGTTGATGACGTGATTCTTTGCCGGCACCGGGAAGACAACGTCGAAGTAAGTCCAGACCGGATCGACTACATGGACGTTATTCCAAAGCAGGTTGTTTCCGTAACTTCCGCATGTATTCCATTCCTGGAAAACGACGACTCCAACCGGGCCTTGATGGGGGCCAACCACCAACGTCAGGCTGTTCCTTTGATCAACCCGCATGGTCCGCTTGTGGCTACTGGTATGGAATACCGGGCAGGTCACGACTCCGGTGACGCTTTGCTGGCTGAAGCAGACGGTGAAGTTGAATACGTGGACGCAAACGAAATCCGCGTCCGCCGCGAAGACCAGACTTTGGATACTTACACCCTTGAAAAGTACCGCCGGTCAAACGCGACTAAGAACTACAACCAGACGCCAAACGTCAAGCGCGGCGACAAGGTTGTTGACGGCCAGGTAATTGCCAACGGTCCGTCAATGGCTGACGGCGAACTTGCTCTGGGTCAAAACCCGGTTATCGCCTTCACCACTTGGAACATGTACAACTTCGAAGACGCCATCATGCTGAGCGAACGCCTGGTTAAGGAAGACGTCTACACTTCAATCCACATTGAAGACTACGACTCAGAAGCCCGTGACACCAAGCTGGGGCCGGAAGAAATCACCCGGGAAATCCCTAACGTTGGTGAAGATGCCTTGAAGGACCTGGACGAAAACGGGATCATCCGGATCGGTGCCGAAGTTCACGACGGCGATATCCTGGTCGGCAAGGTTACCCCTAAGGGGATCACTGAACTGAGCGCTGAAGAAAGACTGCTGCACGCCATCTTTGGTGAAAAGGCCCGTGAAGTCCGTGATACTTCATTGAAGGTACCTCACGGCGGTGGCGGTGTGGTTCAAGACGTTCAAGTCTTCACCCGCGAAGCCGGCGACGAACTGGCACCAGGCGTCAACACCCTGGTCCGGGTCTACATCGTGCAAAAGAGAAAGATTCAAGTCGGGGACAAGATGTCCGGTCGTCACGGTAACAAGGGTACGGTTGCCTTGGTTGCTCCAGTTGAAGACATGCCTTACCTGCCAGACGGTACTCCAGTCGACATCTGCTTGAACCCAATGGGTGTGCCATCACGTATGAACATCGGGCAGCTGCTTGAAATCCACTTGGGCCGGGCAGCCCGGGCCTTGGGTATCCACGTGGCTACTCCAGTATTCGACGGGGCCAGCGAAGATGACGTTTGGGACTTTGTCCGCGAAGCCGGCGTTGACTCAGACGGTAAGACTGTCCTTTACGATGGCCGGACCGGTGAACCATTCCACAACCGGGTTTCAGTCGGGGTTATGTACTACCTAAAGCTGACTCACATGGTCGACGACAAGATCCACGCGCGGTCAATCGGGCCTTACTCACTTGTTACCCAACAGCCTTTGGGTGGTAAGGCGCAATTCGGTGGCCAGCGTTTCGGTGAAATGGAAGTCTGGGCTTTGGAAGCCTACGGTGCAGCCTACACCCTGCAAGAAATCCTGACCTACAAGTCTGACGACGTTGTCGGCCGTGTCAAGGCCTACGAAGCGATCGTCAAGGGCGAAAGAATTCCTAAGCCAGGCGTGCCTGAATCATTCCGCGTTTTGGTCAAGGAACTGCAATCATTGGGCCTGGATCTGCGCGTTTTGGACAGCGACGAAAACGAAGTCGAACTGCGCGACATGGACGAAGACTCAAATGAACACGTAAACATCGATACTTTATCTCGCCTTGCGGAAGCGCAAGAAAAGAAGAAGTTGGCCGAAGAAGAGGCCGAAATCGCCGCGGAAGCTGAAGCAGAAGGTGCAGATGCAGCTGAAGCAGATGCTGATGCAAATGAAGCTGAAACTGCTGACGACGACAAGGCTTCAAAGTAATTGGGAGGTTAAACTTTGATCGACGTAAATAAGTTTGAAAGCATGCAGATTGGTTTGGCTTCACCAAACAAGATCAGAAGTTGGTCTTACGGGGAAGTTAAGAAGCCGGAAACCATCAACTACCGGACTTTGAAGCCAGAAAAAGACGGTCTGTTCGATGAACGGATCTTCGGGCCGACCAAGGACTACGCTTGTGCCTGTGGCAAGTACAAGGGCGTTCGCTACAAGGGGATCGTCTGTGACCGGTGCGGGGTTGAAGTAACGACCTCTCACGTGCGCCGGGAACGGATGGGCCACATCGAATTGGCTGCTCCTGTAACCCACATTTGGTACTTCAAGGGTATTCCGTCAAGAATGGGGCTGGTTTTGGACGTATCTCCAAAGCAATTGGAAGAAGTCATCTACTTCGCGGCCTACATTGTCATCGATCCAGGTGACACTGGCCTGGAAGCCAAGCAGCTCTTGACTGAAGCTGAATACCGGGAAGAAAAGGCCAAGTACGGCAACCGCTTCGTAGCCAAGATGGGTGCCGAAGCTATCCGCGACCTGCTTAAGCAGGTTGACCTGGACAAGGAAGTTACTGCCCTTAAGGCAGAACTGCAAACCTTGAAGGGGCAAAAGCGGACCCGGGCCATCCGCCGGCTGGACATCCTTGATGCCTTCAGAAACAGCGGCAACAAGCCTGAATGGATGGTTATGGAAACTGTTCCGGTTATTCCGCCGGACTTGCGGCCAATGGTTCAACTGGAAGGTGGCCGTTTCGCCACTTCAGACTTGAACGACCTTTACCGCCGGGTTATCAACCGTAACAACCGGTTGAAGAAGCTGCTGGACATGCACGCTCCTGGCTTGATCGTGCAAAACGAAGAGCGGATGCTGCAAGAAGCAGTTGACGCTTTGATCGACAACGGCCGCCGGGGCCGCCCAGTTGTTGGGCCAGGCAACCGGCCACTGAAGTCTATCTCACACATGCTGAAGGGTAAGCAAGGGCGTTTCCGTCAAAACTTGCTTGGTAAGCGTGTTGACTACTCCGGCCGTTCAGTTATCGACGTTTCTCCAAAGCTGAAGCTTTACCAATGCGGTGTTCCGCGTCCAATGGCTCTGGAATTGTTCAAGCCATTCGTTATGCGGGAACTTGTCCGTCGGGGTATTGCTTCCAACATCAAGAACGCCAAGCGCAAGATCGACCGTGAAGACGACGACATCTGGGACGTATTGGAATACGTCATTAAGGAACGTCCAGTTCTTTTGAACCGGGCACCTACCCTGCACCGTCTGTCAATCCAGGCCTTTGAACCAGTTTTGGTCCCAGGCAAGGCCCTGCGTTTGCACCCACTGGCTTGTGAAGCATACAACGCCGACTTCGACGGTGACCAGATGGCCATCCACGTGCCGCTGTCAGACGAAGCTGTAGCTGAATCCCGCCTCTTGATGCTGGCTGCCCACCACATTTTGACTCCTAAGGACGGTACGCCAATCGTTACTCCGTCCCAGGACATCGTTTTGGGTAACTACTGGCTGACCCAGGCTGAAATCGGCCGGGAAGGCGAAGGCATGATGTTTGCTACTCCAGAAGAAGCAACCATTGCCTACAACAACGGCGACATTCACTACCACACCATCATCGGTGTGTCAGCAGCTTCAATGCCGAAGAAGGACTGGGGCGCGGGCCACGAAGACAGCATTTTCGTAACTACTTACGGCCGCTTGGTCTTCAACTCCCTCTTCCCAGACGACTACTTCTACATCAACGAACCAACCCAGGACAACTTGAAGCAGCCAATGGCTGACAAGTACTTCCTGGAAGACGGCCAGGATATCCACGACAAGATTGCTGAAGTTGGCCAGGACCTGGTGGCTACCCCATTTAAGAAGGGCTTCCTGGGTGACACTATTTCTGAAATCTACAAGCGCTACCGGGTACAAAGAACTTCTGAATACCTGGACGACTTGAAGGAAATGGGCTACTCAGCTTCAACTATCTCCGGCTTGACTATCGGTATGGCCGACGTTCCGGAAACCAAGACCAAGGATGCCTTGGTTGCTGAAGCCCGCAAGCAGGTTAAGCAGGTATCCAAGATGTTCCGCCGGGGCAAGCTGTCCGACAAGGAACGTCACGACAACATCATCAAGATCTGGACTGACTGTAAGGATGCCGTTCAACAGGAAATTGCCGAATTCAAGGACCAAAAGAACCCAATCTCCGTCATGCAGCAGTCTGGTGCCCGTGGTAACATCTCCAACTTTACCCAGCTGGCTGGTATGCGTGGTTTGATGGCCACTCCAAGTGGTGAATTGTTCGAAATCCCGGTTATCTCCAACTTCAAGGAAGGTCTGACCGTTCTGGAACTGTTCATGTCCACTCACGGCGCCCGGAAGGGGATGACTGACACGGCCTTGAAGACCGCCCAGTCTGGTTACCTGACCCGTCGTCTGGTAGACGTTGCCCAGGACGTTATCATCCGTGAAGACGACTGTGGCACTGACCGCGGCATTACTGCCAAGGCCATCGTTGACAAGGATGCCGGCTTGATCGAATCACTTTACGACCGTCTGGTAGGCCGCTTTACCAATCGGACTGTCCGTGACCCGCAAACCGGTGAAGTCATCTGCCCTAAGGGCGTCCTGATGGATGAACAAATGGCGCAGAAGATCGTTGATGCTGGCGTGCAGGAAGTCCAAATCCGGTCAATCCTGACTTGCAACACTTCCCACGGTATCTGCCGGAAGTGCTACGGCCGGAACCTGGCCACTGCCGAAGAAGTTGAAATCGGTGAAGCAGTTGGTACGGTTGCCGCTCAGTCAATCGGTGAACCAGGTACCCAGCTGACCCTGCGTACTTTCCACACCGGTGGTGTTGCCGGCGCAGAAGACATCACTCAAGGTCTGCCTCGTGTGCAAGAATTGTTCGAAGCCCGCAACCCTAAGGGTCGCGCGGTCATCTCTGAAGTTGACGGTGTTGTTGACAAGATCGAAAGCAACGCGGCTGAACACTTGCAGGAAATCACCGTTAAGGGCAAGATCGACACCAGAGTCTACACCATTCCTTACACTGCTAAGCCAGCAGTTCAGGAAGGTGATGAAATCCACCGTGGTGACAAGCTGATCCCTGGTTCTATCGACCCTAAGGAATTGATCAAGGTAACTGACACCTTGACGACTGAAGAATACATCCTGGCTGAAGTCCAGAAGTCATACCGGACTCAGGGTGTTGACCTGGCCGACAAGCACGCCGAAGTCTTGACCAGACAGATGCTGCAGAAGGTCCGGGTTCTTGACCCAGGTGAAACCGACATCTTGCCAGGTGAAGTCATGGACATCGCTGAATTCCGCGACAGAAACCGTGACGTCATCATCAGCGGCGGGATCCCGGCTACTGCCCAGGCTGACATTCTGGGTATCACCAAGGCTGCCTTGGAAACCAACAGTTTCCTGTCAGCTGCTTCCTTCCAGGAAACTACCCGTGTTCTTACCGACGCGTCAATCCGCGGCAAGAACGACCCGCTTCTTGGTTTGAAGGAAAACGTCATCATCGGGAAGATCATCCCAGCTGGTACTGGTATGCCAATTTACCGCGACCAAGTGCCAAAGGCCGATGTTCAACAACCAGACTCAGTTTACTCAATCGCTGACCTGGAAAAGAAGATGGAAGACGAAAACAAGGAAACTGAAAGCAAGTAATTCAGTTTGATTAACAAAAAACGTTCGAATGGCTCAAAGTCATCCGAACGTTTTTTGTTTTGCCCTAAAGGAAAAATTGGAGGTTGAGGCCCCAGAATAAGTAGGGCAGGAAGGCGAAGGGTTCTTTACCTGGCCGCTTTTGCCAAAGCGCGTGGGCGATGGCGAGCAGGGAGGCAAGCAAGAAACTCTTTAGGGCAACAAGGCCAGAGAAGTTTAGGACCGTAATTATATAAAACCAGACGTCCCCGCTGCCCATTTTCCCTGTAAAAGCAAGCCAGACCAAGACTGCCAGAAAAAAGGCAGCCTGCCCCAGGCCTTCAGTATTTGGTGCCTGAAAAAACTGTATCAGCCCGGTGACCAGCGGCACGACGAGCAGGTAAGTGTCAAAAGACTGTTCATGCAGGTCGCTGACGACCATTAAAAATAAGTTGATTAGAAACGGTAGGAAAATGCCAAAATCTTCAAAATTGGAGTCAGTATGAACCGATAAATTGCCGGCCAGGATGATGTAAGGCAGGTCATCCGCCGGCCAGCTTTTACACTCAAGAAAGGTATTATAACGGTAGCGGTCGGCAATGAGAGCTGCCAAAAGACCGCAAGATAAAGATATGATTTTGCTGAGCATATTTTTCCCTCCAATTACTATTACACCTTTTTGGCCAATATTTTTTTAAAAGGCAAAAAATTTAGATGGTAGGGAAAATCAGTTTTAATTGTTCAGCACGAATTTTTCCAAAGCCTGGGCAATCCCGTCTTTATCATTGCTTGCGGTCACATAGTCAGCAGCTTGCTTGACCAAGTCATTGCCGTTGCCCATGGCTATGCTGGTGCCGGCAAAAGCAAACATGTCTAAGTCGTTTCTCTCATCGCCGATGGCCATGACTTCTTCTGGCGCGATTTCCAGCCGGCCGCAGAGTTCTTTCAGTCCTTGGCCTTTATTAACCTTGGGATTGAGCAATTCAAGGAAGCGGGCGTCAGTCCGCAGAACGTTGAAGTCCTGTCCCCAGTCTTCCTTGACCTGGTCTTCAACTCTGTCCAAAAGAGCTTCGCTGCCGACAAAGCAGGCCTTGGCGATAGCCTGGCCCTTTTCCGGGAAGTCTTCGACATTTCTGACGTAAAGGACGGCCTGGTTTTCGTAAGCCTGCTGGTAAACCATCGGGTCAATGTCGTGGTTAGGTGTGATGATCCGGGATTCAAAGTCAACGATATTGAAGGGAAGCTTTAAAGACAGGGCGTAGGCCGTCAGCTGCCGGTAAACTGAGTTGGCGATCAAGTCGCTGGTCATGATTTCCCCGCTGGCCTTGCGGCTGATTGCCCCGTTTAAAGTCACGGCGTACTGGTCTTCGCCCTTAATCCCCAGCTCATCCATGTAAGGGGCCAAGCCGGCAATTGGCCGGCCGGAGCAAAGGACGACCTTAACGCCGCGTTCAAGTGCCTTAGAGATGGCTTCTTTGCTGCTGGACTGGATTTGCCCTTGTGAGTTGAGCAGGGTGCCGTCAGTATCGATTGCAATTAATTTGATCATTTTTTACCTCATTTTTTCATTTCTACTAACTGCAAATTAATATTTTTCGTCTAAAACCAATCTTAGCATAGATGGAAAACGCTGTCATCGCGTGAAGAAGCGCAGCTTTTTCCAGACAGGAAATTCTTGAAAAAAAGCTTTGCATTGGCTGGCAAATGGAGTATACTAACAGATGTATGTTTTGAAGATTACTCCGCGAGGCAAAAAAGAAACTCCCGGATATGTGAACAAAATGATATATAAATTTAGGAGGAACTAGTTAATGCCAACCATTAATCAATTGGTTAGAAAAGGCCGTCACTCAAAGACTACTAAGTCAAAGTCACCAGCCTTGAACTACAGCTACAACAGCATGAAGAAGGAACAAGTCTTCAACCCAGCACCACAAATGCGTGGGGTTGCGACTCGTGTCGGTACTATGACGCCAAAGAAGCCTAACTCAGCTTTGCGTAAGTACGCCCGTGTACGTCTTTCAAACTTGACTGAAGTTACTGCCTACATCCCAGGTGAAGGCCACAACTTGCAAGAACACTCAGTTGTCCTGATCCGTGGGGGCCGTGTAAAGGACCTTCCTGGTGTACGTTACCACATCGTTCGTGGTGCCCTTGACACTGCTGGTGTTGACGGCAGAAAGCAAGCTCGTTCCAAGTACGGTGCTAAGAAGGGTTAAAGGAGGACTTAAATAATGCCAAGAAAAGGTCATGTTTCAAAGAGAGACGTTTTAGCAGACCCAGTTTACAACTCAAAGCTGGTTACTAAGCTGATCAACCACTTGATGAAGGATGGTAAGAGAGCTCAAGCTTCATCAATCTTGTACGATGCTTTTGACATCATCAAGGACAAGACTGGCAAGGAACCAATGGACGTCTTTGAAGAAGCCATGAACAACGTTAAGCCAGTTTTGGAAGTTAAGGCTCGCCGTATCGGTGGTTCTAACTACCAAGTTCCTGTAGAAGTTCGTCCAGAAAGACAAACTACTTTGGCATTGCGTTGGCTTGTTTCATACTCCCGCCTGCGTAACGAACACACTATGGATGAACGTCTGGCAAACGAATTGATCGATGCCTCAAACAACACTGGTTCAGCCGTTAAGAAGCGTGAAGACGTGCACCGTATGGCAGAAGCCAACCGTGCCTTCGCTCACTACCGTTTCTAATCTAGTGCTCGTTATCTAAGGAGATAGAAAATTATGGCTAACAAACGTGAATTCTCATTAGAGAAGACTCGCAACATCGGTATCATGGCCCACATCGACGCCGGTAAGACTACTACTACTGAACGTATCCTTTACTACACTGGTAAGATCCACA
>NZ_JBJEES010000019.1:0-3866 GCF_051873315.1 Lactobacillus sp. | reverse complement strand
TCTGTTCAGGGGTAGGGACCCTGGTCTACATCCTTTGCACCCAGGCGAAGATTCCAGCCTACTTGGGCTCATCTTTTGCCTTTATCGCGACCATGCAGGCCTTGATGAAAAATTACGGCTACCCGGCCGTAGGGCAGGGGGCCATTGCGGCAGGTCTGGTCTACGTTATCGTAGCCCTTTTGATTGCCCGCTTTGGTTCTCGTTGGCTGGACAAGATCCTGCCGCCAATCGTGGTTGGCCCGATCATCATCGTCATCGGCCTGTCATTAGCTACGACCGCGGCTAACGATGCCATGTTCAATGCCAGCGGCAAGTACAGCTTGACTTACTTCGGGGTGGCGATTTTTACCCTGGTCATCACGATTATCTTTAACATGTTTTTGAAGGGCTTCCCGAGCATGATCCCGGTTTTGCTGGGGATCATCTGCGGCTATCTTATGGCGCTTTTCTGCGGGATCGTTGACCTGTCCGGCGTTGAAAGCGCCAAGTGGTTCTCTTTGCCAGCCTTTGACGTCATGGGGGTCAACTACAAGTTCAAGTGGTACCCGGCCGCGATCATCACCATGGCTCCGATCGCTTTTGTCACCATGACTGAGCACATGGGCCACATCATGGTCTTAAACA
This sequence comes from Lactobacillus sp., assembly GCF_051873315.1. Lineage (GTDB taxonomy): Bacteria > Bacillota > Bacilli > Lactobacillales > Lactobacillaceae > Lactobacillus. The sequence goes on along the minus strand of NZ_JBJEES010000019.1, from coordinate 3,242 downwards.
AACTGACCAAGCGGAATTTCTTTGAAGACCCGGGCCTGCACCGGACCCTGCTGGGCGACGGCCTTTCCAGCATCATCGCCGGCTTTCTGGGTGGCCCGCCAACTACTTCCTACGGGGAAAACATCGGCGTTTTGGCCATGACCAAGGTCCACAGCGTCTTCGTCTTGGGCGGGGCGGCCTTCTTCGCCATCGTCTTCTCCTTTGTCGGCAAGGTTTCAGCGGTGATTGAATCCATTCCAACCCCGGTCATCGGGGGGATCTCCTTCCTGCTCTTCGGGATGATCGCGGCTAACGGCCTGCGGATCCTGGTTGACAACAAGGTCGACTTTGAAAAGAAGCGGAACCTGGTCATTGCTTCCGTCATCCTGGTTATCGGGATCGGGGGCACCTACCTCAAGATCGGCTCTTTCCAGCTGACCAGCATCGCCTTGGCCACGGTCTTCGGGATTGTCTTGAACCTGATCTTGCCGGAAAAAGCAGCCAGCGAACAGTAGAATTTTTGCAAATAGCTTTCCATAATTGCATGGAAGGCTATTTTTTATTTAAAAAAGCGGCGATTTGGTTTAAGATAGGTAAGTAACAAAGAAAAAACAGAGGGATTTTTTGATGAACAATTTACCAGAAGAATTAGCAAAAATTGTCAAGGAAGTCGACGAGCAGATCGCCGGGCGTCTCCAAGAAATCGATGAACAGGTTATCTACAACCAGGCCAAGGTCCTGGAGGCCTTTGTCGACAACGCGGTTGCTGAATCAGACCTTAAGGGGACCAACGGCTACGGGGACGACGATGAAGGCAGAGACAAGCTGGAGCGGGTCTACGCCCAGGTCTTCCATACTGAAGACGCGCTGGTAAGGCCGCAATTCGTTTCCGGGACCCACACCCTGGCAACTGCCCTTGATGGCAACCTGGTGCCAGGCGATACCTTGACTTATCTGACGGGGATGCCGTACGACACCCTGCAGCACGCCATCGGTCTTACTCCAGACAAGGCCGGTACCTTGATTGAAAAAGGGGTTAACTTCTCTTACGTGCCGCTGAAAGAAGATGGCAGCGTCGACTTTGAAGCAGGGGAAAAGATCTTAAAGCGGGACCAGCCTAAGATTGTGGCTATTCAGCGGTCCCGGGGCTACGATACCCGGGAAAGCTTCCCAGTTGCCAAGGTCAAGGAAATGATCGACTTCATCAAGGAAGTCAGTCCCCAGTCCTTAATCTTCGTTGACAACTGCTACGGGGAATTTTCTGAAAAGCATGAGCCGACTGAATATGGGGCCGACTTCATGGCCGGTTCTTTGATCAAGAATGCCGGAGGCGGGATTGCCCAAACTGGCGGCTACATCGTCGGCAGAAAAGACTTGATCCACCGGGCAGCCAGCCGGCTTTTTGCACCAGGGATCAGCGACTCAGAAGGCCCAACCTTAAACAGCCTGCATGAATTCTACGAGGGCTTCTTCCTGGCGCCAAACGTGACCGGGGAAGCCATCAAGGGGATGATCTATTCAGCTGCCTTGATGGAAAAGCTGGGCTTCAACGTGTCTCCTAAGTGGGACGCGCCGCGGACTGACCTCATCGAACTGATCACCTTCAACGACAAGGAGAAGATGATCAAGTTCTGCCAGGAAGTGCAGAAGAATTCGCCGGTTGACTCCTTCGTCACGCCAATTCCAAGCCACATGCGGGGCTATGAAGATGAAGTCATCATGGCTGGGGGGACCTTTGTGTCCGGATCAACGGTTGAATTCTCAGCTGACGGCCCGATTCGCCCGCCTTACGCCGTTTACATGCAGGGCGGTTTGACCTATGCTCACGACAAGATTGCCGTAACTAACGCGGTAAAGGCAACCTTGTTTGGCGAATAAGCAAAAAGGCCAAATAAAGAAAATAGTTCAAGATATAAAAAACGTTGACACTGTCTTGTGTCAACGTTTTTGTCATTCTAAGATTCTTTGAGGACTTCAGCCCAGACTTCGCCTCCTTCTTGGTAGACCCCTTGGATTTCCGGATCCAGGCCTGGGAACTTTTGGGCAGCGCCGATCAAGACTTGGAAGTAGGCGACGTCCAGGTCCTGCCAGCGCTCACCAGGTGCCACGATGAAGACGCCAGGCGGGTAAGGGAGGGCGCCTTCTAGAGCTACCCGGCCTTTGGCGTCAGACAGTTTGACCAGTTCGCTGTTGCCGTGGACGAATTCACGGTCTGCTTCTTTTGGCGTCATCTCGTAATTTTGGAAGCTGCCTTTTAAGAAAAGGGCTTGCTGGAGCTTAAAGATGTCATGCTCTTGGTAATAGTGGTGGAGCTCCTGGCAGAGCTGGTAGAGGGTATAACCATTATAGCGGTCAGGATACTGGCTTACCAATTCCGGCATGATGGAAGAGAGAGGCGCCTTAGTCAAATAGGCATCTTCAAAGGCCATTAAGGCAGAGAAGAGGCCGTTCATGTCAACCTGGCTTTCGCCTGGCGTTAAGAGGTAGAGGGTAGAGTAGCTGTCGGACTTTTCCGGGATGATGTGTTTTTCGTGCAAGTAGAGGGAAACGACCGCGCCGGGGATGCCTTCTTCAGTAAAGGCAGCTTTTGCCAGGTCAATGCCGGGCGTCATCAAGGTGACCTTGACCGGGCTTAAGGCAACTTCACCTGGGGCGATCAATTTGAAGCCGTGCCAATCATCGTCTGGGGACAGTTTCCAGGCTTCTGGATCGTGGGCCAGGACATCGGTTGGCAGCTCTTCCCACTTTTGCCCGCGGACAGTTGGCGGAACGAGGGGCTTAAAAAGCTTGCTTTCTTTTAAGAGCCGCTTGCGGAAGTCGATGCCTAATTTAACCGTGTCGCTCCACCAGTTGTTAACGGCCGGTGAAGCAGCCATGGCGCTGTTGGCGACCAAGGAAGCGTAGACCGGGTAGGAGTAGCTGGTCGTAACGTACTTCATGTAGGCGTGGTTGAAGTGCTTGTGGTCGACGTAGCGCTTTTGCCCCTTGATATGGCTGTCTTTTTTCAAAATCTGGGAAGCTTGGCCCACGCCGGCTTGCTGCTTGTGGATGGACTGGGTGACCAGGATGCCGGGATCATCGGGACCGTAGGTCTGCTGGAAAGGAGAGTAGTCTCTGAGGACGTCGACAAATTGTTCATAGCCGCCCCAGGCACAGTCAAAGAGGATGTAGTCACAGAGGCGGCCGAGCTTTTGCAAGATGAGCTTGGCGTCATAGAAGATGCCGTCATAGGTCTCCAGCTGCAGGACTGCCAGGCGGAAAGG
>NZ_JBJEES010000018.1:0-3937 GCF_051873315.1 Lactobacillus sp. | reverse complement strand
CAGTATATGACTATTGCCCGGGGGTTGATAGATACCGCGCTATTGGGTGCTTACCGTGAACAGATGGCAGTGCTGGATTTTCTAAGCCAGCAAGCAGGCCAAACAGCTAACCAGCATGCTTTGGACGAGGAATTTGCCATCCAGCGCTCGACCACGACCATCATGCTGCAGCGCCTGGAAAAGCGGGGCTTAATTAGGCGCCTGCCAGATCCCAATGATAAAAGGCAAAAACTGGTGCAGCTGACGAGTGAAGCTAATGAGCTCATCCCGCAGATCCGTGAAGAAATCAAAGACGATGATCTTGAACTCCTCCAGCAGTTCAGCAAGGAAGAATTAGCTACCGTCAGAAAGCTTTTAAAATACATTGCAGAAGAGGGGTAACAGTTTACACATGAATTCAAAAATTCCTAAAAAAGTCTACGCGGCCATTGTGGCAACAGGACTGATGTCCTTTAGCGGCGTCCTGGTGGAAACGGCAATGAACGTTGCCTTTCCAACCTTGATGAAACAGTTTGGCCTGGCCACTAATACAGTTCAGTGGATGACCTCGATTTACCTCTTGGTCATCTCCGTTATCGTGCCGCTTTCTGCTGTTTTGAAAAGTTCTTTTAAGACCAAGCAGCTCTTTGTTTCAGCCAACTTGCTCTTTTTCTTTGGCCTCTTGCTGGACGCCTTAGCGCCAAATTTCGCGATTCTGCTCCTGGGCCGGGCCATTCAAGGTCTGGGCACCGGGATTGCCTTGCCTTTGATGTTCAATATCATCCTTGAGCAGGTGCCAGCTGAAAAAATTGGCATCATGATGGGCTTTGGCAACTTGATCACGGGTGTTGCTCCTGCTCTTGGGCCAACTTTCGGTGGTTTGATCATCAACACTTTGGGCTGGCGCTATGTCTTCTTTTTCTTAATGCCTTTGATCATCTTGTCTCTCTTTTTAGGCCTTTACGGCATCCAGCAGAAGTCCAAGATCGTCAAGATCAAGCCGGACTTCTTGAGCATTATATTTATCGCTGTCCTTTTTGCCGGCGTCATTTATGGCTTCAGCAACCTTTCCTCTGGCAAATTGCTGACCAACCTGTTCCCAATCTTTATCGGTCTCTGCTCTTTGGGCTTTTTGCTGGGCCGGTCGAAAAAATTGGATCAGCCAATCCTGCACTTTGAAATCCTCAAGAACAAGTCCTTCAGCGTGCACTTGCTGGGCTTCCTCTTAATGCAGCTCTGTTCTCTGGGCAATGCCTTTCTTTTGCCCAACTATGTCCAGCTGGTCAATGGGGGAACGGCAACTCTGGCCGGCCTGGTCACCATGCCAGCTGGCATCATCGGAGCGGCCATGAGCGTGGTCGGCGGCCGTCTCTACGACGCTAAAGGGGCCAGAATGCCAATGATGACTGGTGTCAGCATGATGGCAGTTGAACTAATTGCTTTTGCCTGCTTGTCCCAGCACATGTCCAATCTTGTAATCTCCCTGGTCTACATCATCTATATGGCCGGGATGGGCATGACCGTCGGCTCAATCATGACTAACGGCCTGGCCAGCTTGAAGCCGAGCCAGTCAGCCCAGGGTAATGCCTTCTTGAACACCATCCAGCAATTTGCCGGCGCTATCGGGACTTCTTTGACTTCAGCCATCGTGGCCTTAAGCCAATCCCAGTACGGGTCAAAAGGCGCTCTCCCGACGGCAATCGGCACCCAGCACGCCTTTATTTTCCTGGCTGCGATCGTGATCTTCCTTTGGCTCATGTTCTACAAGAACGTGAAAACAGAAGGCGGGTCTAAATAATTAACGAACTAGCAAAAACTGTTAAAATACTAGATAGGTATTTTGACAGTTTTTATTTTGCAAGGAATGACAATGAACAAGAAGAAGTTACTTTTAATCGATGGCAATTCCGTGGCCTTCCGGGCCTTTTTCGCCATGTACCAGCAATTAGACAAGTTTAAAAATCCAGAAGGCCTCCACACCAACGCCCTTTATGCCTTTAAAAACATGCTGGACGTGGTCTTGAAGCAGGAAGATCCAAGCCATATTCTGGTGGCCTTTGACGCTGGTAAGACCACCTTCAGAACCGCCATGTACAAAGACTATAAGGGCGGCCGGGACAAGACCCCGGCAGAACTTTCTGAGCAGCTGCCTTACCTGCGCGAGATGCTCAAGGACATGGGGATCAAGAGCTACGAACTGGTCAACTACGAAGCCGACGACATTATTGGTACCATGGCTAAAAAAGGGGCCGAAGCCGGCTATGAAGTGGCCGTTGTTTCCGGAGACAAGGACTTGACCCAATTGGCAAGCGACCACGTGACCGTCTACGTGACCAAGTCCGGGGTAACCAAGCTGGAAGCTTTTACCCCAGACCATATGAAAGAAGTCAATGGGGTGACGCCGACCGAATTCATCGATATGAAGGCTTTGATGGGTGACCCGTCTGACAACTACCCAGGCGTGGCCAAGGTTGGCCCGAAGACTGCTTCTAAGCTTATCCAAGAATACGGCAGCGTGGAAAATCTGTATGACCACGTTGACGAAATGAAGAAGTCCAAGTTGAAGGAAAACCTGATCGCCGGCAAGGACAATGCCCTTTTGGGTAAAAAATTAGCCACCATCAACTGCGACAGTCCAGTAGAAGTGACCCTTGCTGATCTTGAATATCAAGGCAGCAATATCGACGACCTCCGCCGCTTCTATGAAAAGATGAACTTCCGTCGCTTTTTGGCTGACTTAGCCCAAAAAGGGGAATTGACTGAAAGCAAGACGGAAGTCAAAAAGCAGGACTACATCGTTCTCACTGCTGACAATTTAGACCAGCTGCCAAAGGCTGCTGAAGTCACTTTCTACCTGGCCATGTTTGGCGACAACTACCACCTGGCCGACTTCGCCGGCTTTGCCTTGAGAATTGGCGAGGAAACTTTCGTCAGCCGGGAAGTTACCTTGTTGCAGGAAAGCCCCTTGAAGGAAATGCTGGAAGATCCTGCCGTCCAAAAGAATGTCTTTGACTTGAAGCGGACCACTTACGGCCTCTACCGGCTGGGGATCAAGGCTGAATCTTTGACCTTTGACCTGCTTTTAGCTTCTTACCTGGTTGACAATGAGAAAAATTCCAACGACCTGGGTGAACTGGTCCAAGGCTACGACTACTATGATTTAAAGACCGACCTGGAAGTCTACGGGAAGGGGAAGAATGCTACGATTCCAGCAGATGATTCAGTCTTTTTCAACCACCTGGCCGGCAAGACCGCGGCTATCGCGGCTTTAAAGGACAGTCTTTTAAGCAAGCTGAAAGAGCACGAGCAAGACGACCTCTACGACTCGATCGAATTGCCAACGGCTCGCGTTTTGGCCAAGATGGAAATGAACGGGATCAAGGTCCAGCCTTCTCGCTTAAAGGAACTGGAAAACGACTTTGCTGTCCGTTTAAAGGACCTGGAAGAAAAAATCTACAAGGAAGCCGGGGAAGAATTCAACTTGAATTCACCAAAGCAGCTGGGCGTCATCCTTTTCGAAAAACTGGGCCTGCCAGTCATCAAGAAGACCAAGACCGGCTACTCCACTTCAGTTGAAGTCTTGAACCAATTAAAAGAACAAAGCCCAGTCGTCAGCGACATCCTGGAATACCGGCAGATTTCTAAGATCCAGTCTACCTACGTCAAGGGCCTCTTAGACGTCATCGATGAGCGTGACGGCCGCATCCACACCCGCTACCTGCAGACTCTGACGGCAACTGGCCGCCTGTCTTCAGTTGACCCTAACCTGCAAAACATCCCAACCAGAACGGAAGAAGGCAAGCAGATCAGAAAGGCCTTTGTCCCATCAAGTCCGGATGGCTATATCTATTCCTGCGACTATTCCCAAATCGAGCTCCGGGTTCTGGCCCATGTTTCAGAAGATCCGAACATGCAGGAAGCCTTCAAGACCGGCTACGACATTCACGCCCACACGGCC
>NZ_JBJEES010000017.1:0-14810 GCF_051873315.1 Lactobacillus sp. | reverse complement strand
ATGTGAACCAGCCGGTATCAAGCGCACATTCTTCCACATTTCTTATAGCACTCGCGTAACGCGAGCCTCTTTTCTTTGTTTCTAGTCTGTTGTCTGTTATCTGTTGTTTGTTGTGCTATTGCTGCTTGTTACTTCAGGTAAGCGTACTTGAAGCTGTAGTTTGCCCCGGCGCCGTTGTAGATCACGCCCTTAACGCTTGGCTTGACCATCCAGGCTTCGATTGGGTGGTAGAGTGGGGTAACCCCTTGTTCTTCCAGCAGAACTTGTTCAGCCTTGGCCAGGTCCTTGAAGCGGTCAGCATCTGAACCAGTCGTCTTAGAAGCAGCCACGTACTTGTCGTAAGTCTTGTTTGACCACTTGCCGTAGTTGTATGAAGCACCAGTAGTCTGCAGGTCAAGGAAGGAAATTGGGTCGGAGAAGTCGGCGTTCCAGCCAGTTGAAACAACGTCAAAGTTGCCGCTCATCATTCTGGTCAGCCGGGTCTTCTTCGGGATGCTTTGAACTTGCACGTCGATGCCCAGGTTGTTTTCCAGCTGGCTTTGGACGAATTCCGCTGCCTTCTTAGCCGTGTCGTCGTCGTCGCCAAGGAGGGTGAAGGAGATCTTCTTCTTGCCGGTTTCCTTCAAAGCTTGCTTGTAGAGCTTCTTGGCTTCAGTGACATTGTAAGTCGTTGCCTTTTCAGTAGCGGCGTTCTTGACCGTGTCAGTGTAGTCCTTGCCGTTAACAGTCGTCATGCCTTCTGGGTCAAAAGTCGTCGCCGGAGTAGCTGCCCCGCCCAGAGTTGAAGCCAGTTCCTTCCGGTTGATGGCCATGGAAATAGCCAAGCGGAGATTCTTGTTCTTGAATTCCGGGTGCTTCTTGGTGTTGTAGGACAGGTACTGGGTCGTGGACATCTTGCGCTGGGTGTAGCCGGTCTTGCCCTTCAAAGACTTGGTGGCTTGGGCATCCAGGAAGGCGGCGTCAAGCTTGCCACTTTGGTAAAGATTGTAGTCAGTTGAAGGAGTCTTCTGCACGCTGAACTTGACCGTGTCGAGTTTAACGCTCTTCTTGTCCCAGTACTTGTCGTTCTTGACCAGTTTCCAGGTCAGGTTGGACCCAGTCCAGCCGACTTGCTTGTATGGCCCGTTGTAGATCATGTACTTGGATGAGGTTGCGTACTTAGAGCCGGCCTTTTCAATGAACTTCTGGTTTTGCGGGAAGAAGAGCGGGAAGGCCATCAGCAATTTGAAGTAAGGAATCCGCTTTTCCAAAGTAACCGTCAGCTTGTACTTGCCGTCAGCCTTGATCCCCAAAGCAGTTGGCTTCTTCTTGCCAGCCGCGATCGCGTCAGCGTTCTTGATGCCGGAGAACAAATAGGCATATTCAGACGCGGTCTTCGGGTCGATGGTTCTGCGCCAGGAATAGACGAAGTCCTGGGCCGTAACCGGGTCCCCGTTGGACCACTTGGCGTTCTTCCTCAAAGTAAAGGTCCAGGTCTTCCCGTCAGCGCTGTTCTTGGTGGAAGTGGCCAGGGCGTTTTGCACCTTGGCATTCTTGCCCAAAAGGTAGAGCCCTTCTTCAACGTTGTTGATTTGTTCATAAGATGCTTGGTCGGTTGCCTTGGAGGCGTCCAAAGTCGCCATTTCCGCGGTGTTCATCCAAGTAAGGGTCTGCTTCTTGGCGCTGGTTTGTGAGCTGTTTGACCCGCAGGCGGCTAAGGTGGCCGCGCTGGCTAAGATTACGGCTGAGCTGGCTAAAAGTTTCTTGCTTCTCATGTTTTTTGCCTTCTTTTTCTTATAAAACTCATATATTACGACACAGCCAGATAGATGCAGCTAAACTACTGATCTAAGAGATATTACTAATTATAGCAAATAACTTAAAAAATACCAGATGGACTTTAATTTTTTTGTCATTATTTTTAGGAAACTCTTTTTATCCTTAAAAAAGCGCTTTGCCCAAGTAAAAAAAGCTATTCCAGACCGACTTTTTGCTATAATTAGGGTAAGATTGCAAGGAGGACAACATGGAAAAATTAACTACCATGGAGCTGGCTGACGAGTTGGCTGAAGCTCAAGACAAGATTCTTAACGGTGAAGCAAAGCTGGATACCGGCCGGGTTTACCAGGCCATCGATGATTTGGGCGTCTTGAACGATCCCATCAGCAATTACTTCGACCGGACCGAAGATGAATACTATGAAACTGAAAGTGACCACTACCTGGCCTTGACTAATCTGACCGGCAAGCTGGGCGACCTGCATGACCGCATCTTGACCAACCACGTGGATGGTTTCGTTGACAAGGACGAAATCAACCTGACCTACAACCACGAAAACGTTTATGTCGAAGGCAACTACGTGCCAAGAACCGACATGCACGTTTTGGTCTACGGACTCAAGGTCATCGGGGCGGTTGAAGCCATCGCCGCTGCCGACCTGCGCAACGTCTTGTCTAAGGATGCCGTGCTTTCCCTGGGCTTGGCGGCACACGCTTTAGCAGAAAATCTATAATTGAGAGCCGGGGGAGGCCCGGCTTTTTGTGATTTTAGGCTTTTTGGAAGGGTAGAAATGGACCTGTTTAAATACACAAAGGGAATTATTGACAAGGCAGTTGGGGCTTCCAAATTGCGCGCCGTGCAAAAGAATGGCGGCGAGCTCCTGGATCCCATGCAGAAGTATCTGACGGTAGGGGAGTACCATGTCGATGCTCGCGACGCAACGCCTGACGGCCGGCCGTTTACCTTGACGGTCTACCAAGATGACCAGGGCATCCTGCACCAGGCGCTCAGTCCGGAAAACACCGACAGCCTGGCTGCTGAATACGACCGGAAATTCGTGCCGGAACTGAATCGCTTCAAGGCTTTCCGCAGCCGGGAAACGGGCCGGCGCTATGTCGTGGAAGACTACTTGACCCGCTTTGTCTCCGACGTGAAAAAGGAAATCAGGGAAGGCGACGACTCCGTCAATATCGGGGTCATTACCGACACCCACTTCAAGAATGTCGACAGCCTGGACTTCTATGGCTGGAACGGCTTGATGCATGTCAGAGAGTTTTCCTACCTGGACCAGCTGGACATCCTGGACCTCAAATGCCACTTGGGCGACTGGATCGACGGTTCTGATGCCGGCCTCATCAGCGAAAGCGAGCTGATGAAGCTGCGGGACTCCTTTAAGTCCAGCCAGGTGCCTTACCTCATGATCAAGGGCAACCATGATGAAAACGACAAGTTTGACGAGCACCATGACTTAAAGGCCAGCTTCCCGGAGCGGGAGTTTGAGAAGATCATGTGGCCGGAGATGTACCGGCAGCGGGAATTGGGCTATGTTTCCCGCCAGCACGGGGTGGCCTGGTTTGACCAGGGCCATGTCCGGGTGATCAGTCTGAACACGTCAGACATTCCCTACATTTTGGATGAAAAAGGACAGAAAAAGTACGACGTCAAATTGACCCTGGGGGTACGGGAAGACCAAGTGCAGGAATTGATCGAAATCCTGCAGCAGTCAAGCGGCAAGCAGGTCATCCTGCTCAGCCACGCCAACCCGATCAACCGGAAGGGCGGCAATGCCTTGAAGTACAACGGACGGTCCCTGCATGAGCTCTTAGTGGCCTTCAACCAGAAGGAAAAGGGCCGGATGCACTCCAGCAAGGACGTGCCAGCGGAATTCCGCTTAAGCAATGACTTTGACTTCACCAAGGTCAAGGATGCCCGGATCATTGCCTACTTCTGCGGCCACCGGCATGTGGAAGACCAGTACCGGATCAACGGCATCCAGTATGTCCTGTTCAACTGCTCAGCCTTGATGGGCCCAAGCCATCAGCTGACGACCAAGTATAACAAGAACTTAAACCGGAAGATGGACCACCAGAATGAATTTGCGGGCTACATCGTCAACGTGGACCTTTTCCGGCGGCGGATCAAGGTCTTTGGCTATGGGGCCGCGACCAGACGGAGAATTTTTTTCATTTAAGTAAAGATTGACAAGGACTCTGTAAACATTAGAGCCCTTGTTTTATAATAAGAAGTTGACTTTATAGAAACTAACTAGAATTAAGGAAGAGAAAATATGTGCGGAATTGTCGCCTTTTACGATCCAGAAATCAATGACAAGCAGGCGGCCATCGGCAAGATGATGGCTACCATTGAACACCGGGGACCAAGCAGCGATGGGATGTACACCAACGACAAGGTGGCCCTGGGCTTCAGAAGACTGTCGATTATCGACCTGCGGGGCGGTAGTCAGCCAATCTACAACGAAGACCGCAGCCGGGCGATCATTTTCAACGGGGAAATCTACAACTTCAAGCCTTTGAGAGAAGAACTGATCAAGGCGGGCCACACCTTTACCACCAAGGCCGACACTGAAGTCATCCTGCACGGCTATGAAGAATGGGGGATGGACGGGATCCTCAAGCGGGTCCGGGGGATGTTCGCCTTCATCATCTGGGACGGCAACACCCAGACCATGTACGGGGCCCGGGACTTCTTCGGGATCAAGCCGATGTACTACCAGGACGTGGACGGCCACCTCTTGGTCGGCTCAGAACTGAAGAGCTTTTTGGCCTTCCCTCATTTTAAAAAGGAACTGAACACCGAAGCCGTCAAGCCATACCTGATGAACCAGTACAACGACCTCAAGGAGACCTTCTTCAAGGGCGTCTACCGCTTCCAGCCAGGTCACTGGTTTGAATACAAGGACGGCAAGATGAAGACCCACCAGTACTGGGATGCCGAATACAAGGACAACAACCTTTCCTTTGAAGAAACGGTCAAGAAGATCAACGAAGACTTGAAGGAAACGGTTGACCTTTACCGCAACGCCGACGTTAAGGTCGGGGCCTTCCTCAGCGAAGGGGTTGACTCCAGCTTCTTGACGGCCCTTTTGGACCCGGACGAAGTCTTCTCCATCGGCTTTGACGACAACACCTACGACGAAGCCTCCAAGGCCAAGGCCCTGGCGGACATCAACGGCTGGCACTTCTACGCCGACAAGGTCTACTCAGAAGAAGCCATGCGGGACTTCCCGGAAATGCAGTATCACATGGACGAACCAGACGCCAACCCGTCAATCATTCCTTTGTGGTACCTGTGCAAACTGGCCAGAAAGCACGTGACCGTTGCCCTGTCTGGGGAAGGGGCCGATGAACTTTTTGCCGGCTACGTAAACTACGGGATGCACACCCACAACAATGTCATCAAGGTCTTTACCGACAAGCTGAAGAAGCTGCCAAAGGGCAAGCGGGTCAAGCTGGCTCACAAGATCAAGAAGATGCCGAACTTCCCGGGCAAGGTGCACCTTTACACCAACCTGGCTGAACCAAGTGAATTCTACGTGGGCCAGTCAGTCATCTACGACATGGACTACCCGACCATCTTCACTTCCAAGGATGCTAACGCCGTCTTGCAGCCAAGCTACCGGAACAAATTGACGGTCAACGGCAACTACCAGGAAGACTTCAAGAAGGTCAAGGACCTGGACAATGTCAAGCAGATGCAGTACATTGACCTGCACCACTTCATGCTCAACGACATCGAGCAGAAGGCCGACAAGATTTCCATGGCCCACTCCCTGGAACTCCGGGTGCCTTACCTGGACGTGAAGATTGCCGAACTGGCCAACTCCATTCCAAGCAAGTACCTGGTCAACAAGTACGACACCAAGTATGCCCTGCGCAAGGCCTCAGAACAGGTTCTGCCGGATGAATGGGCCAAGCGGCCGAAGCTGGGCTTCCCGACGCCAATCAAGCAGTGGCTGCAGGAAGAGCGTTTCTACAAGCAGGTCAGAGACCTCTTCAGCGAAGATTTCGTCAATGATATTTTTGAACAAAAGAAGATCCTGGACCTGCTGGACGAGAACTACAATGGGGACGGTTCTCACCGCCGGCAGATCTGGGCAATTTACACCTTCCTGGTTTGGTACAAGCTCTTCTTCGTTGACTACGAGGGAACTGTGCGCAAGTACCAACACGTGCAGCCAGAAGTGGCCAGCCTGATTGCTCAAGGCAAGCTGCTCTAATCCAAAAAGAAGAGAGAGAGAATTTAATTACTAATGGCTAAATTTACACCAATTTTGCTGGGCAGCGACATCAACGTCTATGGGATGGCGCGGTCTTTTAACGAAGCTTACGGCATCAAGGTCCAGGCTTGGGCGGCAACGCAATTGGCGGCAACCCGCTACTCCAAGATCGTGGACGTTGAAGTGCACCCTGGTTTTTCCGAAGACCCGGGCTTCATGGAAGTCATGCAGGAAAAAATCAAGGAATACCAGAATCATGAAGAGCCAGTCATTCTGATTGCCTGTGGGGACGGCTACGCGGAACTGCTGGCTAAGCACAAGCAAGAGCTGGAAGGGACCTTCGTTGTTCCTTACATCGACTACCAGCTTTTGGAAAAGCTGATCTCCAAGGAAGGCTTCTACGAGGTCTGTGAAGAATACGGCCTGCCTTACCCGAAGACCAAGATCATCAAGCTGGCTGACTACCAGGACGGCTCATACGCCGACGTGCCTTTTGCCTTTCCGGTTGCCTTAAAGCCGGAAGACCCGGTTTCTTGGCTGGACGTCCAGTTTGAAGGTCGGAAGAAGGCTTTTGTCATCAAGGACCTGGATGAATTCAAGGACATCGTGGGCAAGATCTACACCAACGGCTACAAGGAAGACTTGATCCTGCAGGACTTCATCCCGGGCGATGACTCCAACATGCGGGTCTTGAACGCCTATGTGGACAAGCACCACCAGGTTAAGATGATGTGCCTGGGCCACCCGCTCTTGGAAGACCCGACTCCGCAGTCAATCGGGAATTACATGGCTATTTTGCCGGCCTATGATGAAAAGCTCTACGAGACCGTCCAGACCTTCCTAGAGAAGATCAACTATGTCGGCATGGCCAACTTCGACATCAAGTACGATGCCCGCGACGGCCAGTACAAGTTCTTTGAAATCAACCTCCGCCAGGGCCGGTCCAGCTTTTACGTGACCTTGAACGGTTACAACCTGGCCAAGTGGTACGTGGAAGACTACGCTGAAGACTCCTTGGCCGGCCAGGAGACCGTCTACGCTAACAAGCTGGAAAGCAGCCACATGCTTTGGCTGGGCGTGCCGGAGAAGATCTTCAAGGAGTACGCCGTTGACAACGAGGCCAAGCAGGCGGCCTTGAAATTGATCGATGCCGGCCAGGTAGGGACGACCGTCTTCTACGACCAGGACAGCTCCTTTAAGCGCTGGCTTTTGATGAAGTACATGTTCCACAACTACTACAAGCGCTTCAAGACCTACTTCCAGGTCAACAAGGGCCAGTACTTCGACAAATAAGAAATGATGTTACAAGAGTCTGGAGAAAAAGACTCTAACGAATAAAAATATTAGCTGTCCAGCAAGCAAAAAAGGTGAAGCTCGAAATATTACATCGAGTTTCACCTTTTTTATTTATCTAGAGCCTAGTTTTTCCCAGACTCATACCGCGATTGCTCTTTTCATTACCGATTATTCAATTTATCTTCCAACCAGACCAATTGATTTTCTTGCCGGCTGATCGCGCGAGTTAAAATCAAATAATGTCCATATTGTTGATCAATCTGTTCTTGGCTGCTGAATAATGCTTGCTGACGCTTGCGCAGATGATTAAGACTGTCGCTGACCAATTGAATCTGGTGGTCAAACAGTTTTTCTAGTCTCGGATCATTACAGTCATTGATGAAAAATATCTTTAAGGAAAATAGGTCTTTGGATACCGGCAACTTATCAACAGGTTCCATCAACCAACTATTAATAACTTCATAACCTTTAGCTGTTAAATGATAATGTATCTCTTTATCATTACCTTTCATTGAATAGCTTTCAATCCAATGATCTTGTTCCATGCGTTTTAGCTCTGGATAAACCTGACTATGTGATGATTGCCAGAATTCTCCAATGTCAAAGCGAAACTCATCCATAATCTGCTTTCCGGTACAGTCCTTATTAAGCAGAATCCCCA
Source organism: Lactobacillus sp. (assembly GCF_051873315.1). Classification (GTDB taxonomy): domain Bacteria; phylum Bacillota; class Bacilli; order Lactobacillales; family Lactobacillaceae; genus Lactobacillus. Next base: position 6,858 of record NZ_JBJEES010000017.1, on the reverse strand, counting down.
TAATAACATAAGGGAGTATCCTTTTTTGCGGCATTTTGCAGCATCCTTTCCGATCTGATTCTGCAAAATATTATATAACAAGCTATTTAGCCAAGCGATGATAATTTTCATCAAAGAAGCTACCATTGCGGATATCGTCGGTCATACCGGCATAAGGAGCTTCGTTGATAACTTCATCATTATCTTGACCAGCATCGCCCATATAGGTAATTGTTGCAAATTCAGGAACCACCAATTTTGGATAAGTCTCATACTTTTCACGTGATTCATGCATTAAATCAATATGTTCATTTTGGAAGCAGACCGTAATCTCTGGATGTTCTTGTACCCATTTTGGAAAGAAGATCGTACCGTTAAGCTTATGTTCATTAGGAACGAAATCCAAGGCAACATCGGTTCCCGTTGGCTCGGTCCAAGCAACTTTATAAATGCCCTCAGTTAATTGATGAATATGCGCAGGCTGATCCTTAACCCAACGTCCAGCAACCATTCCGCCATGAATTCGATAATCGACCGTGTGATCATTCTTAGCGTACCACTCATATTCCCAGCCATTATCATACGTATAAATGAAATGCGTTCCTAAAAAGTCATCCAATGTTTTGAATTGCTTGTCCATGTGATTTAAATTTGCCATAATTATTTTCCACCTTTCATAAATGTTGTTATCGACATAAAACAGATTATCACTTTATGTCGTTATTGTCAAATATTGCCACTTAAAAAAGATTGCCCGCCAGTCTCAAAAAATTTGAGGATGAGGGTACTATACAAAAAAATAGTCTATACGGACTCACTGCGAAAGTCTCCCGCGGTGAGAGACTTTCGTTTGCTAATCGACTGTGTTGAAATATCTAAGACTCTGCTGGCTCAGTTGGCGAAACATAGAACAGTTGTATTCTGGAATTTCTTGATTTTCTCTAGACGTTTTTTTATCTTTTTGAAATTTTCGAAGGACTTTGGCAAAAGGACAAAAATATTTGTCCGAACAAAATATTCTTTTTTTAAAAATATACGGGCCCAAAGTCCCGTGGCAACTGAATTCTGCTCTGTCATTTAACACAAATGCGTCTTTGTATAGACCACAAGATCTGGTATTTTGTGCTATGCTTATCTCATAAACAAAACAAGATGTGGTGGTTATCCACACTTAATCCACAAGATAGTCTACTGCTTGTGGGTAACTCGCTTAACCGGCCCCAGGGGCTGGATGTAAAAAATGTAAAGTATTTTTGAGAGATAAGAGGTTGATTGTCATGTTAAAGCCAGCAGCAGAAGCCGTGAGCCTGGATTTTGCCAATGCGCCAAAGAAGTTCATCAAGCGCGACGGTGCCCCATTTAAATTTGAGCAGTTCAAGCTGGAAATGGTTCTGGACGAACTTGGCCTGGAAGACAGCGAAATCAAGGCTGCCGTTTTGAGCAAGGTTTACGCCAAGCTGGCCGCCTACACGGTTGATGCCGTACAGGTCCACGATGCTTTTAAAGCCAGCTTGAATGAGCTGGGCTACTTGAATGAAGCCAAGGAATACGAAGCCAAGCGGCAGGAAGACGAAGCTGAATGGCGGGCGGAAACTGACACCAAGCAGCGCCTGGCCAAGCTGGTCGACAAGGACCCAAGCATCGTCCACGAAAATGCCAACAAGGACTCTGACGTTTTTGCCACCCAGCGTGACCTGACTGCCGGGACTGTGGGCAAGACGGTTGGTTTGACCTTGATGCCTCAGCACATCGCCAAGGCCCACCTGCGCGGGGACATCCACTGGCACGACCTGGACTACACGCCCCTTTCACCAATGTCCAACTGCTGTCTGATCGACTTTGACTACATGCTCAACCACGGCTTCAAGATCGGCAATGCCTTCGTGGAAGTGCCGAACTCCATCCGGGTGGCCACCAGCCAGGTAGCTCAGATCATCACCAGCGTGGCTTCCAGCCAATACGGCGGCTGCTCCTTTGACCGCTGCGACGAAGTTCTGGCGCCTTTTGCCGAAAAGAACTACGAAAAGCACCTGGAAGAAGGGCGCGAATTTATCGACGACGAAGACAAGGTGCAGGCTTTTGCCAAGAAGCGGACCCAAAAGGACATCTACGACGCTATGCAGAGCCTGGAATACGAGATCAACACCATGTTCTCCAGCCAGGGGCAGACGCCTTTTACCACCTTGGGCTTCGGTCTGGGGACCAACTGGATTGAAAAGGAAATCCAAAAGGACATCCTGAAGGTCCGCATCGAAGGCCTGGGCCGGGAACACCGGACGGCCATCTTCCCGAAGCTGGTCTTCACTTTGAAGAAGGGGCTGAACCTGCACCCAGGCGACCCGAACTACGACGTTAAGGAATTGGCCCTGGAATGTGCTACCAAGCGGATGTACCCGGACGTTTTGAGCTATGACAAGATCATCGACATCACCGGCTCCTTCAAGGCCCCAATGGGCTGCCGGTCCTTCCTGCAGGGCTGGAAGGATGAAAATGGCCAGGAAGTCAACTCCGGGCGGATGAACCTGGGCGTGGTTACCTTGAACCTGCCAAGAATCGCCATGGAAAGCCAGGGCGACATGGACCGCTTCTGGGAAATCTTCAATGACCGCCTGGAACTGGGCCGGCAAGCCTGCGAATACAAGGCCAAGAAGGTTACTGAAGCTAAGCCGGTCAACGCTCCGACCCTGTACGAATACGGTGCCTTTGGCAAAGGTGTTGGCGATGACGGTGACGTCAACGACTTCTTCAAGAACGGCCGGGCCACGGTTTCCCTGGGCTACATCGGCCTTTACGAAGTCGGCACGGTCTTCTACGGGCCAAACTGGGAAAAGAACCCGGAAGCCAAGGCCTTCACTTTGGAAGTGGTCAAGAAGCTGCACGATGCCTGCGCCAAGTGGGAAAAGGAAGACCCGAACCACTACCACTACAGCGTCTACTCCACGCCAAGCGAAAGTCTGACTGACCGCTTCTGCCGCCTGGACACGGAAAAGTTCGGCAAGGTCAAGGACATCACGGACAAGGAATACTACACCAACTCCTTCCACTACGATGTCCGCAAGCACCCGACCCCATTTGAAAAGCTGGACTTTGAAAAGGACTACCCATACTACGCTGCTGGTGGCTTCATCCACTACTGCGAATACCCGAACCTGAAGCAAAACCCGGCCGCCCTGGAAGCTGTCTGGGACTGGGCCTACGACAGAGTCGGCTACCTGGGTACCAACACGCCAATCGACAAGTGCTACGAATGCGGCTTTGCCGGCGAGTTCAAGTCAACCGCCAAGGGCTTTGAATGCCCGCAATGCGGCAACCACAACCCGGAAACCTGTGACTGCGTCAAGCGGACCTGCGGCTACCTGGGCAATCCTTTGAAGCGGCCAATGGTTCACGGCCGGCACGAAGAAATCGCCCACCGGGCCAAGCACATGAGCTTGGGCATGGTCAGCGAGGAAGCCAGCCTGGAAAAGCAGAAGAACAGCCAATACTAAACGAAAAGAATTATACTAATAGGCAGGAATCTTTCCTGCCTATTTTTTATCGAGAGCAAAGGAGAAGCAGATGCCAGAGAAAGACAAGAATCAGCAAGAAGGCCCTGACGTCCGGGACAACCTGATCCGGATCAGCGTCGGCGGGGAAACGGTCTTTGTGGACGCCAACCAGTACAAGGCTAAAAATGCCGGCCAGACGGCCAAGCCCCGGAAGATGAAGCGCCAGCCCAAGAATCCCAAGCCGGGCGAATGGATCTCAGAAGACTACAGCAAGCACAAGATTGCTGACTACAAGCCCTTCAACTTCGTTGACGGGGAAGGGGTCCGCTGCTCCTTGTACGTGTCCGGCTGCCTCTTTGACTGCCCGGGCTGCTACAACCTGGCCGCCCAGAACTTCAACTACGGCCGGCCTTACACCCAGGAATTGGAAGATCAGATCATTGCAGACATCGGCCAGTCCTATGTCCAAGGGCTGACCTTGCTTGGCGGGGAACCCTTTTTGAACACCTGGGTCTGCAACCGGATCATTGACCGGGTCCGGGCTGAATACGGCCACAGCAAGGACATCTGGTCCTGGTCCGGCTATACCTGGGAGGAACTCTTAAAGGAGACGCCGGACAAGGTGGAAATGCTCAAGAAGCTGGACATCCTGGTCGACGGCCGCTTCATGGACAACTTGAAGGACCTGACCCTGCAGTTCAGAGGGTCCAGCAACCAGCGGATCATCGACGTGCAGAAGTCCCTCAAGACCCCGGACCTGCACCCGGTCATCTGGGACAAGCTGCAGAGATAGTTTTTTAGCGAGGAAAAAATGGACGAAGAAAAACGCGCTTTGGTTAACCAGGTTATCGGCCAGCTGCAGACCGTCATCGATCCGGAGCTCCTGGTCAATGTGGTCGACCTGGGCCTTATCTACGGAGTCGACATCGATGATGAGGGCAACTGCCTGGTGACCATGACCTTGACGACGGCCGGCTGCCCCTTAAACGACTACCTCAACCGGGAAATCCGCCAGGCCGTAGGCCAGCTGGACGCCATCAAGCAGGTGGACATCAAGCTGGTCTGGTACCCGGTCTGGACCCCGGACCGCTTAAGCGAGCAAGCGAAAAAGCAGCTGGGCATCAAGGAAGAGCCGGCTCCGGCGGCTAAGGAGATCAACCTCCACCAGCCGATCAAGACTTTCGCTGACCAGTATCCGGAATTTATTGAGGACATGGCTGAGATTGGCTTCAACCGGATCAAGATTCCAGGCATGCTGGACACGGTGGGCCGGCTGATGACCCTGCCAATGGGTTGCCGGGCCATGGGCTTTGACTTGGAAGAGGTCAAGGAGAAGCTGCGCTTGAAGGGATACGAGGTGACTGAGTAATGACCATGTCTTTAAAAGAGCGGCAGGAGAAGCTGCTGGAGATCTTGCGCCTTTTGCAGGAAAAAGGGGACTTTGACCAGGCCAAGGCTATGTTCAATGAAGCTTTTTCCTCAGTCTCGGTCAAGGAAATCACGGAAGCTGAGCGGGCCTTGATCGCCGGCGGCCTCAACCCCCAGGAAATCCAGAACTTGTGCACGGTTCACGCGGAAGTCTTCCGGGGGTCGATCGGCGAGCAGGAAGTGGGGGATGCCTTTGCCCGGCCCGGCCACCCGGTCCAGACCTTGAAGCAGGAGAATGTCGTTTTGACCTCTTTGGTCAACGATGCCCTTTTGCCGGATCTGGCCAAGTATGAAGAGAAGGAAGAGCCGGAACTTTTGGCAAAAATCAAGCAGGAGCTGGCTGACCTGGCCCAAGTGGACAAGCACTACACCAGAAAAGAAATCTCCATGTTTCCCTTGATGACCAAGTACGGCATTACCGCCCCGCCCCAGGTCATGTGGGGGGTAGACGACGACATCCGGGGCTGGATCAAGGAGGCCCGGCAGGCGGCGGAAGCAGGTGATCCAAAATTTTTGGCCAAAAAGGTCAAACAGGCGGCTAAGGAAGTCACCGAAATGATCTTTAAGGAAGAGGCAATCATGCTGCCGCTCTTGACAGAAGTGGCGACGCCGGCCGATTGGCTCAGAGTCAAGGAAGACGAGGTCCGGGTAGGCTACTGCCTAATCCCTGATCCGCCAGCCTGGCGGCCGTCGGCTGCTGAACTTGCTGAGAAAAAGGAAGCTGACCCGGCAGCGATCGCCAAATGGAACGACCAGATCGGGGCTTTTGCCGGCCAGCTGGGCGGCAATGAAGCCGAAAACTACCAAAAGATGGTTGAGGTCAGCCGGCCGGAAGAAAAAGACCGGCCGGCCTTGACTGACTCTTTCATTGAGTTCGCGGAAGGCGGCCTCAGCTATGAGCAGCTTTCTGCCGTCCTGGATCTTTTGCCCCTGGACCTGGTCTTTGTGGACAAGGACGATGTCATCCGCTACTTTGGCGGCAGCTGCGGCTTTTATCCCCACTCTAAAAATGACCTGGGGATGAACCTTTTTAGCATTCACATGCCAAAAAGCGTGCCTAAGGTCAAGGCCATCGTGGACGACCTCAGAAGCGGGAGAAAAGACAAGCATGCCTTCTGGTTTGAAGTCCGGGGCCGCTTTGTCTACATCCAATACTTGGCGGTCAGAAATAAGGCCGGGGAGTATCTGGGCGTTTTGGAAGTCCTGCAGGATATTACCGACCTGCGCGCCTTGCAAGGAAAGAAGAAAGAGTTGTAGAATTGTAATAAAGAGAGAAGCCATGACTTGCTGAGTCGTGGTTTTCTTATTGCCTGGAGAATTTTTACTGTTATTTTTTGCTGAATGTAGGGAGGTAATGGAAAAATGAAAACTAAACACGGACAGAGCCAGTTGCCGGAAATCGCGCTGCCCTGGCTGGTCGTGGCCGAACTGGCTACTTGGATCGGGGCCAGCTTCATTTGGCCACTGACTTCCGTTTACTTGAACAAGCGGCTGGGGATCAGCCTGTCGGTAATCGGGATCGTCCTCTTCTGCAACTGCGCGGCCAACATGTTGGGGTCAACCATCAGCGGCCGGCTCTTTGACCGCCTTAACCCTTATCCTTTGATCACGGGCGGGATGCTGCTGGATGCTTTGGTTCTTTTAGCCATGGCCTTCTTCCACGGCTGGCCGATCTACTGGTTCTGGCTGATCTGTACGGGCTTTTTAGGGGGCTGGAACGGGGCCCTGGTCAATTCCATCGCCACCAGCCTGCGCAAGTATCCTGGCCGCTATGTCTTCAACATTCTTTACTTCTCCCAGAACCTTGGGGTGGTTATCGGGACCTTGATCGTCGGCTACCTCTATGACTATTCAATTGAGCTGCTCTTTATCATTGCCAGCTGCCTGTTCCTGATCGGGGCCTTGGTTTCCTTTTTCAAGTTCAAGCCAATCGTGGCCTACCATGCTCGCCGGCTGGAACAAA
>NZ_JBJEES010000016.1:0-3967 GCF_051873315.1 Lactobacillus sp. | reverse complement strand
GTGAAGCTGGACAAGGTCAACGAAACCATCAGCGAAACTTCTTCAACTGCCTACAACCTCTACCAGGCTGGCAAGCTGGACGAAACTTACCTGACTGGTGAACAAGTCAAGGCCAACAAGGGCAGGTCCACCTTCTACGACCGGCCGGCTTCCGCTATCCAGCGTCTGGAATTAAACCGCAATAAGGTCAAGGCTTTTAATAACTTCAACATCCGCCGGGCCCTGTCCTTGGCCATTGACCGGGGCAGCCTGGCTAAGGTCTTGAGCGATGGGTCAGTTGCGGCAAAGGGCTTCGTCCCATCCGGCATGGGGAACAACCCAACGACCGGGGAAGCTTTTTACAAGGAAGCCTATGTCAAGGAAGCAGTCAGCTACAACTTGAAGGAAGCCAAGAAGTACCTGGCCAAGGGCTACAAGGAACTGGGGATCAAGTCCCTTAACCTCAACTTGACGGTCAGCGACACTGACTCTGCCAAGCAGGTGGGCGAATTCCTGCAAAGCAAGCTGGGCGAACTGCCAGGCGTGAAGATCACCGTGACGACCCTGCCGTACACGACCTTAATCGCCCGGCAAAGCGCCGGCAACTACCAATTGACCATCAAGAACTGGCAGGCTATCTTAGGTGACCCGATCAACTTCCTGGACGTCTTTGAAAAGGACTCCAGCTACAACACCAGCGGTTTTGCCAGCAGCAAGTACGACCAGCTGCTCAATGAAGCCGAAAACGTCTACGGCAACAAGCCGGTTCAGCGCTGGAAGCGGCTGGTGGCAGCTGAAAAGCTGTTGATGAATGAACAGGGGACTATCCCGCTGATCCAGACGGCTCACCCGCAGCTGGTGCAAAGCTACGTCAAGAACGTGTCCTACAACCCGCTGGGCATCCCTTACGACTTCAAGCTTGTTTACATCAAGAAATAGGAGGCAGGCATGGCTTTTTCCGATCTTGATTTTTTAGAAAAAAACTTCATCCACTACGCTAAAGAAGACACCCAGTCCAAATATGCCAATAAAGACCAGGTCCCGACCACGCCTAATCAGGTCAAGATGATGAAGGAACTGGCTGACCAGGTCAAAGACTATGGCCTGGAGTCTTATTACAATGAAAAAACTGCCTTTGCAATCGGCCGCTTGGCGGCTAATACAGAGGGCGTTGCCCCAATTGGCTTTTTCGCCCATGTCGACACGGTTGAATACGATGACCGCTTCCCCATCCGCCCTCAAGTCCACCGGGACTACCAGGGGCAAAAGCTGGTCTTGGATGAGGCAAACGGGATTTTCCTGGACCCGGAAGAATTTCCGGACCTGCTGAACTTAAAGGGGCAGACCTTGATCACTAGCGACGGGAAAACCATCCTGGGCACTGACGACAAGGCCGGGGTGGCTGGCCTGCTGGCAGCACTCAAGTACCTCCATGAGCACCCGGAAGTTGAACATGGCGATATCTATGTGGCTTTTGGCCCGGATGAAGAAATCGGTTTGGGCGGCCAGCGCTTTGACCCGGCTGATTTTCCAGGAGTGGGATTTGCCTATACTTTGGACAATGGCCGGCCAGGCGACTTTGAATACGAGACCTTCAACGCCTCAGCCGCCGATTTGACGATCAAGGGGACCGTGGTCCACCCGGGTGAAGCCTACGGGCTGATGGTCAACGCCACGACGATCATGACGGAATTTCTGGCGGCTTTGCCCAAAGACCAGGTGCCGGAAAAGTCCCGGGGCCACGAGGGCTTCATCATGGTCACGGATGCCCAGAGCAGCGTCGATTCAGCTCACGTCGGCTTGATTATCCGCGACTTTGACTGGGATGAATTTTTGGCGAAAGAAGACCTGGTCAAAAAGCTCGTCGCTTCCTTAGGGGAAAAATACGGGTCAGACCGCTTCAAGCTGGACCTGCGCCGTCAGTACGAGAACATCTACAACGGGGTTAAGGACCGGCCTTATGTGGTCAACCTGGCCTTAGACAGCTATGAAAAAGCGGGCCTTACGCCAAATGTGCAGACCTTCAGAGGGGGAACCGACGGGAATTTCATCACCAAAAAGGGAATCCCGACGCCCAACCTCTTCAATGGCGGCGGCAACTACCATGGCCGCTACGAATACGTGACGGTTGAGCAGATGGACAAACTGGCCGAGGTCTTAGTGACGATCGCGGCTGAGCATGCCCGCCAGAGTAAAGAGGGGCAAGACGACCGACCCCTGGAAAAATACTGGTAAAGATAAGAAGAGCATCCTCTTTTAACGGGGGATGCTCTTTTCGCGGGCTTTTGGTTTGTTCTTTGGGCATAATCTTGTTATGATATAAAGTTGTAGTTATTGAAAGGAAAAAGGTGGCAATGGACACTACTTGGAAGATACGCGAAATCGAAATCCCCAACCGGGTAATGGTAGCGCCGATGGCCGGCGTTTCCAACATGGCTTTTAGAAAAGTCTGCAAGGAATTCGGCGCCGGCATGGTTGTCTGCGAAATGATTTCCGACCATGGGATCATTTACGGCAACAAGAAAACCTTGAGCATGCTGGACGTCGACCCGGGCGAGCACCCGATGAGCATCCAGATCTTTGGGGGGACGGAAGACAGCCTTTTGCAGGCGGCCCAGTACATCGACCAGCACACCGATGCCGACATCATCGACATCAACATGGGCTGCCCGGTACCAAAGGTGACCAAGACTGACGCGGGTTCCAAGTGGCTTTTGGACTCAAACAAGATCTACCAGATGGTCCACAAGGTTGTCCAAAACGTGGAAAAGCCAGTTTCCGTCAAGATGCGGATCGGCTGGGACCGCAAGCACATTTTTGCCGTCGAAAACGCCCTGGCTGCCCAGGAAGCCGGTGCTTCCATGCTGGCCATGCACGGCCGGACCAGAAAGCAGATGTACCAAGGCGAAGCTGACTGGGAAACCCTGCATGAAGTAGCCCAGGTCATGGATATTCCTTTCGTGGCCAACGGGGACATTACGACTCCGCAGCTGGCCAAGAAGGCCCTGGACGAGATCGGCTGCACGGCCGTCATGGTTGGCCGGGCCGCTCTGGGCAATCCTTGGATCTTAAAGGAAATGACCCACTACCTGGCAACGGGCGAAGAGCTGCCAAAGCAGACCGTCCGGGAAAAGGTGGAGACCGCCAAGCACCAGCTCGACGGCCTGGTTCAGCTGCATGGGGAAAAACGGGCCGTGCCGGAATTTCGCCAGCAGGCAGCATATTATTTGAAGGGAATTCCCCGTTCAGCCCGGACTCGTGCTAAAATAAATGAAGTCTGGACGCGTCAGGAGGTTTATGACCTGCTTGACGAATTCGTCGAAACTTACGAAAAACGCGCGCGGCAGAAGCGTGACCGCGCTGCTGATACCCAATCTATGTAAATGGAGGAAAAACACGTTGGCAAAGAACGAAATTAACGACCAATTGCTTGTTCGTCGGCAAAAGCTTGAAGAACTTAAGGAGATGGGGATTGAACCCTTCGGCCGCAAATATGACCGGGAAGCCCTGGCCCGCGACCTGGACGAAAAGTACTTGGGCCTTGACAAGGACGAACTAAACGCAGATATGCCTAAGACCAAGATCGCCGGCCGGATGCTGGCCAAGCGGGGCAAGGGCAAGGTCGGCTTTGCGGACCTCTATGACCGTAGCGGCAAGATCCAGATCTACGTCCGCAAGGACATGGTCGGTGAAGAAAACTACCAGATCTTCAAGAAGGCCGACCTCGGCGACTTCCTGGGCGTTGAAGGCGAAGTCTTCAAGACTGACTCAGGCGAACTGTCTGTCCGGGCCCAGCACGTGACCTTCCTGTCCAAGGCTCTGCGGCCACTGCCTGACAAGTACCACGGCCTGAAGGACGTGGAATCCATTTACCGCCAGCGTTACCTGGACTTGATCACCAATCACGAAAGCTACCAGCGTTTCGTTAACCGGACCAAGATCATCCAGGCTATCCGTGACTACTTGAACGGGCAGGACTTCCTGGAAG
>NZ_JBJEES010000015.1:0-14850 GCF_051873315.1 Lactobacillus sp. | reverse complement strand
CGAAAGGATCTCCCTTGAATCCTTTGGCCGGCCCTTTCTCCACCAAGCGAAAATCAACCGCCGCCTGAAGACTACCGGTGGCCGCTACCAATTATCTGACCATCACCTGGAATTTAACCCGCTCTTTCTTAAGGAAGAAAACCTTCATTATCTGCCGGGCATCATCAAACATGAACTGGTCCACTACCACCTCCACCTGGCAGGTTTGGGCTATCAGCACAGGGACCGGGACTTCAAGCTGCTCCTAAAAAAGGTAGGCGGCAGCCGCTATGCGCCAAGACTAGAAGAGAGTAAAAGAAGCCGCTGGCACTACCGCTGCCGGCAATGCGGGCAGGACTACTGGCGCCAGCGGCAGGTTAACGTCAAGAAGTATTTCTGTGGCCGCTGCCGGGGAAAATTGGAAAAAATCGCTGGCCCCCTTGCCAAATGAGGGCAGCTTTGCTAAAATATTAAATGTATTTGCGGGCGTGGCGGAATTGGCAGACGCGCAAGACTAAGGATCTTGTGACCGCTTTTGGTCGTGGAAGTTCAAGTCTTCTCGTCCGCACTAAGATAAGGAGTCGTTGTGAAACGGCTCCTTTTTTGTTGATTCTTTAAACTTGCTTTTCCTCCAATCTGTTATAATGGATAGAACGCAATGCAAGATGAATAGAAGGGTGTCTAAATGTACGATTTTGAAGCCAGACAGAAGACCCTGAACCTGACGATCAGCGCGGTCTTTGTGGCCATTCTGCTGCTGGAAGCTTTTATTCCCAATGTGGGTTACATCACGATTTTGCCGGGCCTGCCGGCCATCACCACGATTCCGTTGACAGTCGCGGTCTTTGCCTCTTTAAGAGGACCTAAAGCCAGCGCGGCCTTTGGCCTGGTCTGGGGCTTGACCAGCTTGATCAGGGCATATGCTGCTCCAAACGGCCTGGTTACTATTCTCCTTTTCCAGAACCCCTTGATTGCCTTATTGCCCCGGGTCGCGGCCGGCTGGGCAGCGGGCATGGCCGGGCAATTGGCTGATAAATGGGAGGGCAAGCGGCCTCTGGCTTACGCCTTAAGCGGCCTTTTCGCTTCAGCGGTCAACACGCTCATGGTGATTCTTTTGTCTGACCTGGTCTACTTCAGCCATCCCCAGAAGCTGGCTTTAGCCCTGGGGGCCAAGAGCGGGCAGTCTTTGCTGGTCATCCTCTTTACGGCCCTGGCCGTCAACGGCATTTTGGAAGCAGTCTTCAGCGGCTTGATCACGCCGCTCATTACCGCGCCCCTCAAGCAGCGACTGAAGCGGCGCTAGAAAGGTGATAAGTATGGCTGGACACAGAAAAACACGCAAGGGCAAGCAGACGACCACCATCCTCGTGGTCCGCGTTTTTGCCATCATCCTCTTGTGCCTGGGCTTGTTCGTGGCCTTCCGCTACTACCGCCGCCAGGCCCTTGAGCAAGAGCAGATCCGCCAGGCTGAACTGGCCAAGCAGGAAGCAGCCGCTAAGCTTTTGCGGCAAAAGAAGGCCTTTATCAAAAAGGTGGGGCCGATCTCCCAAAAGGTTGACAAGGGGACCGGTCTTTTGCCAAGCATCACCATCGCCCAGGCCTGCCTGGAAAGCAACTACGGGCAAAGCGACTTGTCCCAGAAGTACAACAACCTCTTCGGAGTTAAAGGGACTAACCCTAACACTTCGGCCGTGATGACGACCAAGGAGTACACCAATGGCAAGTGGGTGACCGTCAAGGCCCGCTTCCAGATTTATGACTCTTATGAAGCCTCTATCCGGGCTCATGTCCGCCTCTTCCAGCAGGGAACCAGCTGGAACAAGGACCAGTACAAGGACGTTTTGGCGGCCAAGGACTACAAGAGCCAGGCCAAGGCCCTGGTCACCGACGGCTATGCCACCGACCCGGACTACTCGACCAAACTCATCAATTTAATTGAACAATACAACCTGAATAAGTACGATAATTAAGCAGGTTTGACCAGGCTGCCAGAGCTTTTTGGCAGCTTTTTTTGCTATAATGGATAAGCTAAGTTTTTTGATTTATTGAAAGGGAAAAGCATGTCTGAAGCAACGATTTTACAAGGTTTGAATCCGCAACAGGTCCAGGCAGTCAAGACGACTGAAGGGCCCCTTTTGGTAATCGCCGGGGCCGGCAGTGGGAAGACTTCGGTTCTGACCAGGCGGATCGCCTACTTGGTGGAAGAAAAGCGGGTTGCTCCCTGGAACATCCTGGCCATTACCTTCACCAACAAGGCCGCTAAAGAAATGAAGGAAAGAGAAGTCAAGCTCCTGGGTGACCAGGCGGAAAGCATCTGGATGTCCACTTTCCACGCTCTCTGCGTCCGTATCCTCCGCCGGGACGGCCACTTGATCGGCTATGACCGGGACTTCTCCATCGCTGACCCTTCAGAGCAGGTGACCCTGGTCAAGCGCATTCTCCGCCAGCTGGACCTGGATCCCAAGCAGTACCTGCCCCGCAACATCTTGAGCCAGATCTCCAATGCCAAGAACCGCCTGCAGACCCCGAAGCAGTACGAGGCCAGCGCGGTCGGTCCTTTTGAAAAAGTCGTCGCCGACGTCTACAAGAAATACCAGTCCAGCTTGGAAAGAGACCAGATCCTGGACTTTGACGACTTGATCATGCAGACGCTGACCCTTTTTGAGGCCAGCCCGGACACTTTGGCCTACTACCAGCAGAAGTTCCGCTATCTGCTGGTTGACGAATACCAGGACACCAACGAGGCCCAGTACGAGCTCTGTCGCCTGCTGGCTGACGGCTACCACAATATTTGCGTTGTCGGGGATGCCGACCAGTCAATCTATGGCTGGCGGGGAGCCAACATGGAAAACATCCTCAACTTTGAGCATGACTACAAGAATGCCCAAACTGTCAAATTGGAGCAGAACTACCGGTCAACCGGCCATATCTTGAAGGCGGCCAACTCGGTTATCGACCACAATGAAAACCGGAAGGCCAAGAAGCTGTGGACCGACAAGGGCGACGGGGAAAAGGTCCACTACTACCAGGCCCAGAGCGACCGAGACGAAACCCGCTTCGTTCTTTCCAAGATCAAGGAAGAAGTCGACAAAAAGAAGCGTCATTACCAGGACTTCGCCGTCCTTTACCGGACCAACGCCCAGTCCCGTGGGATGGAAGAAACTTTGGTTGAAGCCAATGTCCCTTACCAGATCGTTGGCGGGCACAAGTTCTACGACCGCAAGGAAATCAAGGACATCATGGCCTACCTTAAGCTGGTGGCCAACCCCAGCGATTCCATGAGCTTCAACCGGATCATCAACGTTCCAAAGCGGGGGATCGGCCAGGCTACGACCACCAAATTGGCTGCTTTCGCTGACGAAATGGGGGGCGGAATCTACGAAGCCATGCGCAATGTCGAATTGGCTCCGATTTCTTCTGCCGCTGCCAAAAAGCTCCTGGCCTTCAGCGACCAGCTGACTAGCGCCATTGCTTACGCCCAAGACCACACGGTCAGTGAACTGACCGACAAGATCCTGGAAGACTTCGGCTACACCAAGGCCTTGAAGGAAGAAGAAGCCCAAGGGTCCCTGGAAGCCGCCGCCCGCCTGGAAAACCTGCAGGAATTCGCTACGGTTACCAAGCGCTTTGACGACAATTACAATGAAGAAGAAAACCCGGACAGCAGCCGCTTGAGCGACTTCTTAGCGGAAGTATCCCTCTTAAGCGACCAGGATGACCTGGAAGAAAGCGATGACCGGGTAACTTTGATGACCCTGCACGCGGCTAAGGGTTTGGAATTCCCAGTCGTCTTCTTGATTGGGATGGAAGACAACATCTTCCCGCTTTCCCGGGCCATCAAGGACGAAGACCCGAACCAGCTGGAAGAAGAACGCCGTCTGGCTTACGTGGGCATTACCCGGGCCAGAGAGGAGCTTTACCTGACTTCGGCTTACACCCGGATGATGTACGGGAGCAAGCAGTACAACGCCCAGTCCCGCTTTATCGGCGAAATCAAGGATGAGGACCTGGACATCGTGGCCTCAACTGCCCCAAAGTCCAGCACTTCCTTCTTAGACCTGGACCGGCTGCCTTTTGCCAAAAAGTCCCAAGCCAAAGCAGCTAAGCCGGTCCACCGGGCCAGCAAGGCAGCCGGGGCCGTCGGCGCTGAAAAGAAGGGCTGGCACCCTGGCGACCAGGTAGAGCACAAGAGCTGGGGCAAGGGCGTGGTCATCAAGGTCACAGGCTCTGGCGACGACATGGAACTGGACATTGCTTTTGCAAGCAAGGGCACAAAGCGCCTGCTGGCGGCTTTTGCCCCGATCAAGAAAATTTAGGTGAAAAAGCATGGCTGAAAGTTTAGAAGAAGCAAAAAAGGAAGTCAGCGAGCTGCGCGCTCAGCTGGACCAGTGGGCCAAGGCCTACTACGAGCAAGACGCTCCGGTGGTTGAAGACCACGTTTATGATGAAAAATACGCCCGCCTGCTGGAACTGGAAGCTGCCTATCCGGAATTAAAGGCAGCTGACTCCATCACCCAAAGGGTCGGCGGTGAGGTGAGCAGCGACCTGCCTAAAGTTGAGCACCCAGTGCCCATGCTGTCGATGGGGGATGTTTTTTCCAAAGAAGAGCTGGCTGAATTTGACCAGCGGGTGCAAAAAGCCATCGGTCACCCTGTTGCCTACAATGTCGAGTTGAAAATCGATGGCCTTTCCCTGTCTCTGGAATATGAAGAAGGGCGCTTAAAGCGGGCTTCAACCCGGGGCAACGGCCAGGTCGGCGAAGACGTGACCAAGAATGTCAAGTATATCAAGGATGTGCCCCAGAAATTGCCAGAAGCCATTACCACCGAAGTGCGGGGAGAATGCTACATGGGCAAGGAGGCTTTCGCCAAATTGAACCAGGAGCGGGACGAGGCAGGGGAGAGCATCTTCGCTAATCCACGAAACGCCGCGGCTGGTTCTCTGCGCCAGCTGGACCCGAAAGTGACCAAAAAGCGGCAGCTGAGCACCTTTATCTATACCTGGATCAATCCGCCAGCTGGCATCGACTCCCAGCACCAGGCGATCGGTGAAATGGCCAAGCTGGGTTTTCACACCAATGAAAACGGCCGCCGGCTGGAAAATCTGGCAGCCGTCTACGACTATATCGATGAATTTACCAAAAAGCGCGACAGCCTGCCTTACGGGATCGATGGCATCGTCTTGAAAGTCGATGACCTGGCCTTGCAGGCGGACCTTGGCAATACCGTCAAGGTGCCCCGCTGGGAAATTGCCTACAAGTTCCCGCCGGAAGAAGAAGAAACGCTTGTCCGGGAGATTGAATGGACCGTGGGCAGAACCGGGGTCGTGACCCCGACCGCCGTGATGGATCCGGTGCAATTGGCCGGGACCACGGTTTCCCGGGCCTCTTTGCACAATCCTGACCTCTTGGCCAAACTGGACGTCCGCTTGGGCGACACGGTCAAGCTGCACAAGGCCGGCGACATCATTCCGGAAATTTCCGAAGTCGTCTTAAGCAAGCGGCCAGAAGACTCAGTTCCTTATGAAGTGCCAACTAAGTGTCCATCCTGCGGGGAAGACCTGGTCCACCTGGATGAAGAAGTGGCCTTGCGCTGCATTAACCCGTCCTGTCCGGCCCAAGTTGAAGAAGGGATTACCCACTTCGCTTCTCGGCAGGCCATGAACATCGCTGGTCTTGGCCCAAAGATCGTCAAACAGCTGATTGAAAAGGACCTGGTGCACAATGTCGCTGACCTTTACTATCTGACCGCCGACGACTTGAGCCAACTGGACCACTTTAAAGAGAAGTCCATCAACAATCTCCTGGCGGCCATTGACCAAAGCCGGAAGAATTCCGTTGAGCTGGTCCTTTTTGGCTTGGGGATCGACAATGTCGGCGCGAAAGCCGCTCAGTTGATTGCCCAGAAATTTAAAAATATGTCTAAAATCGCTTCAGCAAGCGTGCAAGAACTGACTGCAATCGATACAATAGGAATGACGATTGCTGAGTCTTTGACGGCTTACTTCCAGCAGGAAGAAGCCAAGAAGCTGCTGACCCGGCTGGAAGAGGCCGGGGTCAACATGGACTACCTGGGTGAAGACGGGGAAGCTGAAGACAACTTCTTCAAGGGCAAGACCGTGGTCTTGACCGGGAAATTGGCCCACTATAGCCGGGCTGAGTTTACCAAGAAGCTGCAGGCCCTGGGAGCCAAGGTAACCGGGTCAGTCTCCAAGAAGACTGACTGCCTGGTTTACGGGGAAGACGCCGGCAGCAAACTGGCCAAGGCAGAAGCCCTGGACATTCCGCGCTTAACGGAGGCAGAAGCAATCTCTAAGATCGAAGAGAAGGACACGGAAAAGTGAAGAGATTTTTACAGGCAATAACTTTGGCAAGCTGCAGCCTCCTGCTGGCGGCTTGCGGCAACTTGAAGAATTCCGACCTGGCCAGCAACTCAACGACAACGACCAGCAAGACCAAGAAGTACGAGACGACTTCCAGCACTGACGGCGGCTACTCAGTCCTTTTGAAAAAGGGGGTCTACAAGACCAGCCCGATTTCCGGCCTGGAAGCCACCAACTATGACAACAGCGTGGACGAGTCAGCTATGGAACGGGGCTTGATCCGGGTGTCCAAGAAGGTCTTCTCAACCAAGGACTATGTCATCCAGGAAGGCCAGCAGCTCGACGAAACGACGGTCACCAACTGGCTGGGCCGGTATTCAAAGAGCAATAAAGAGGGGCTGAACCTCAAGAACAATGGCAAGACCGGGGAGGCGACCAGAAACCCGATCATCCTGCAGCAGATCATGGAAGAAGACTTCTATGTCAAGAGCGGGTCCAGCTACAAGCTGGCCGGCATCAGCATCAGCCTGGGCCTCAACTCAGTCGACTACTACACCAAGACGACTGACGGGGCGGAATACAGCACTAAGATTTCCCTGGCCAAGCGGCGGGCCTTCGGGCAGAAAACGGCCAACACGATCGTCTCCCGCCTGCACGCCAAGAAGAAGCTCAAGAATATCCCGATCATGGTCGGCCTGTTCTCTAAGACTGACACTGACTCATTAGTCGGGGGAACTTACTTCTCATATGGGACAGCCAGCGCAAATAGTAGTAAAATATCTAAATGGAATTCCGTGAACGAAAAGACCCAGGTTCTGCCGACGGTCGATGGGGCCAGCGCGGTCAGTTCCAGTGACGAATCCAAGTTCACCAGTTTTAAGGATGAAATTGAGAACTACTTCCCGAACGTTTCCGGGGTCACGGCAACTCTGCGCTACTACGATGGCAAGCTGGCTTACGAAAGCATTGCCATCACCACGCAGTTCTATGGCTATCTGCAGGTGCAGAGCTTTGCCCAAACGGTTATGAGCCGGGCGAAGAAGTATCTGGGAACCAGCTCACCGGTTGAAATAACCATTTCCTCGGTCAACGACACCCAAGCGGTCGTTGCCAAGGAAACGGCTACCGGGTCTTATCGGATGCACATCTATGGCGGTAATTAGGAGGTACATAAGTGGAAAAGGTAACAAATGATACCATCAAGCACGTTGCGGCATTAGCCCAGCTTGAATTCAGCGAAGAAGAACTGGCCAAGTTCACCCCGCAAATGGGGAAGATTCTGGAAATGGCAGAAGAACTTCAAGCCGTTGACACGACTGGCGTTGAAGAAACGGTACAAGTAGTTGATCGCGACACTGTCTTCAGAGAAGACGTTCCTGAAAAGTGGCAGACCCGCGAAGAAATGATGAAGAACGTTCCTGACAAGAGCAACGGTTTTGTCAAGGTACCTGTAATTATCGATAAGGATGATAACCAATAATGAACTACTTAAACGAAACGATCGATTCTTTAAACGACAAGCTGAAGAGCGGCACTGTTTCTGCTGACCAATTGGCCCAGGACACCATCACCAACATCAAGAAGACTGACGAAAAGATCAATGCCTTCATCACTGTAAACGAAGACGTTAAGCCAGCCGAAGACCTTGACTTTAACAACAAACTGGCCGGCGTGCCGATTGCCATCAAGGACAACATCATCACCAACGGCTTGAAGACGACGGCAGCCAGCCACATTTTGTACAACTTTGAACCGGTTTACGAATCAACTGTTGTTGCTAAGCTGAAGGCCGCCCAAGCCACCATCATCGGCAAGACCAACATGGACGAATTCGCCATGGGGTCATCCACTGAAACTTCTTACTTCGGTGACACCAAGAACCCATGGAACCTGAACAAGGTGCCTGGCGGTTCATCCGGTGGTTCAGCAGCTGCTGTTGCCAGCGGTGAAGTTGTTGCTGCCCTGGGTAGTGACACCGGTGGTTCAATCCGCCAGCCAGCATCCTTCAACGGTATCTTCGGGATCAAGCCAACTTACGGCCGGGTATCTCGTTGGGGCTTGATTGCTTTTGCCTCATCACTGGACCAAATCGGGGTGATGAGCAAGCGGGTCAAGGACTCAGCTGAAGTTCTGAACGTGATCGCCGGGGCTGATGACCGCGACGCCACTGTTTCAGAAAAGGAAGTACCAGACTACACCAGCTTCCTGGGCAAGGACGTCAAGGGCCTGCGGGTTGCTGTTCCTAAGGAATACATGAGCGATGCTGTTGAAGAAGGCGTCCGCAAGGCAGTTGAAGCGCAAATCGAACTTCTGCGGGCAAACGGGGCTATCATCAACGAAGTATCCCTGCCGCACACCAAGTACGTGGTGCCAACTTACTACATCATCGCTTCCAGTGAAGCTTCGGCCAACCTGGAACGTTACGACGGGATCCGTTACGGCTACCGGGCAGAAGCCAAGAACCTGGATGAAGTCTTCCTCAAGTCCCGGTCAGAAGGCTTCGGCGACGAAGTAAAGCGGAGAATCATGCTGGGTTCTTTCGCCCTGTCAGCCGGCGCTTATGACAAGTTCTTCCTGCAGGCTGCCAAGGTAAGAACCTTGATCTGCCAAGACTTCGACAAGATCTTCGAAGACAACGACGTTATTGTCGGGCCGGTTTCTACCGAAACTGCTTTTGACTTGAACTCAGAAATTTCTGACCCGATCAAGATGTACAACAACGACATTTTGACGATTTCCGCCAACATGGCCGGGATTCCGGCAGCCAGCGTGCCAGCCGGCTTGAGCGAAACGACGGGGATGCCGGTCGGCTTCCAAATCATGGCCAAGCGCTTTGACGAAGGCCATGTCTTCCAAGTAGCTGACTTCATCGAACGCAGCAACAAGTTCTACGAACAAACACCAGCTGGATTGGAGGATTAATTTAAATGAATTTTACGTCAACTATCGGTCTGGAAGTCCACTTTGAGTTGAAGACCAAGAGCAAGATCTTTTCACCTTCACCAGTAACTTACGGGGCCAAGCCAAACACCGAAACCAACGTTATTGACTGGGGTTACCCAGGTACCTTGCCAATGGTCAACAAGGAAGTCTACCGCCTGGGCTTGATGGTCGCTTTGGCCACCCATTCCCACGTCAACCCGGTAACCCACTTTGACCGGAAGAACTACTTCTACCCGGATAACCCGAAGGCTTACCAAATCACCCAATTCTTCAAGCCATTGGCTGAAAACGGCTATGTTGAAGTCGAAGTTCACGGCAAGAAGAAGAAGATCCACATTCACGAAATGCACATCGAAGAAGACGCCGGTAAGAACACTCACGGGACCAACGGCTTCTCCTACGTTGACTACAACCGGCAAGGGGTACCGCTTTTGGAAGTCGTTTCTGAACCAGAAATGACTGACCCGGACGAAGCTGTTGCCTACCTGGAAAAGCTGCGGGAAATCGTGCAATTTACCGGGGCTTCCGACGTTAAGATGGAAGAAGGGTCAATGAGAATTGACACCAACATTTCCATCCGTCCAGCTGGCCAGAAGGAATTCGGGACCAAGGTCGAAATGAAGAACTTGAACTCCTTTGAACACGTCCGTCTGTCCCTGGCTTATGAACAAAAGCGTCAGCAGGAAATCCTCCTGTCTGGCGGCCGGGTTCGCCTGTCCACCCGCCGTTTTGACACCAACACGGGCAAGACTGTCCTGGAACGTGTCAAGGAAGGGGACGCGGACTACCGTTACTTCCCAGAACCAGACCTGGCTCCATACCACATCAAGCAGGAATGGGTTGACGAAATCGCGGCCAACTTGCCAAAGACGGCTGACGAACGGCGGAAGATCTATGTTGATGAATACGGTTTGAAGCCATACGACGCAAATGTTTTGCTGCAAAACAAGGAAAGCTCAGACTTCTTTGACGCCACTGTAGCAGCCGGTGCTGATCCAAAGCAGGCAGCCAACTGGATGAACACCCAGGTTAACGGCTACTTGAACGAAAAGCACGCTGAACTCAAGGACATTGCCTTGACTCCAGAAAACCTGGCTGCCATGATCAAGCTGATTTCTGACGGGACGATCTCATCCAAGATTGCCAAGAAGGTCTTCGCGGAAACTGTTGCCAACGGCACTGACCCGAAGAAGTACGTTGAAGAAAACGGCATGGCGCAATTGTCAGATGAAAGCGTCCTGGCACCAATGGTCAAGGAAGTTGTCGACGCCAACCCGCAGTCTGTTGAAGACTACAAGAATGGTAAGGACCGGGCTATCGGCTTCCTGGTTGGGCAAATCATGAAGCAGACCCGGGGCAAGGCCAACCCTAAGGTGATCAACAAGCTCCTCTTGGCCGACCTGGCCAGCCGTTAAGGCAGGAGAAAATTTTTTAGAAAAAGGTGAAGCAGATGACTAAGCGCGCGCGCTTGATTTACAATCCGGTTTCCGGGCATGAACAGATGCCTAAGAACGTTTCTGATATTTTGGATATTTTGGAACAAGCGGGTTATGAAGCCAGTGCATTCAGAACCACGCCAGCTCCGCTCAGTGCTCAAAATGAAGCAACCCGGGCAGCCAAGGACGGTTTTTCACTGGTCGTGGCAGCTGGCGGGGACGGCACGATCAACGAGGTCGTGAGCGGGATCGCCTTTTTGCCTAAGGAAGAGCGCCCGCGCATGGCCATCATCCCGGCGGGGACGACCAACGACTACGCCAGAGCCTTGAAGATTCCGCGCGACGACGTGGTTGAAGCAGCCAGAGTGATCCTCAAGGACAATGTCCAAAAGATGGACGTGGGCCGGGCCGACTTCGGCGACGGCAGCCAGAAGTACTTCGTCAACATCGCTGCTGCCGGTTCTTTGGCTGAACTGACCTACGGGGTTTCTTCAGACGTCAAGTCCGCCTTGGGCTACGCTGCCTACTTGATCAAGGGGGCGGAAATGCTGCCAAACCTCAGCGAATGTGAAATGCGGCTGACTTTTGACAAGGGCGTTTACGAAGGCAAGCTGTCTCTGCTTTTATTGGGAATGACCAACTCCATCGGCGGTTTTGAAAAGATCATGCCAAACGCCGAGCTTTCAGATGGCCTCTTCCAGCTGATCGTGGTCAAGCCAAGCGACCCGGGCAACCTGCTCCGGCTGATGGCTCTGGCCTTGAACGGCAAGCACGTGGATGACCCGAACATCATCTACACCAAGACGACCAGTCTGAAGGCTGAACTGATTGGTCACAACCGCGATGACAAGCTCTCCGTCAACCTGGATGGGGAAGAAGGCGGCATGTTCCCGGTAACTTTTGAAAACTTGCGGGAACGGATCGAATTCTACGTCGGCTAGACTGTTATAATAGAGTTTGACACTTTTGTCAGACTCTATTTTTGTGTTTAGAGGAAAAGCATGATAACCAATAAAAAGAAAGAATTAGCAAGAAAGCGGGCCCAACGGTCCTTGCCGCCTCTGTCGCCAGAAGAGCAGAGCGAGTGGGACCAGCTGCGCCGGTACCGGGAGAAGGCTGTTAAGGAGTCCGGGGCCAAATTGGCAGAACACCTGATGACTTTTAACGACGGGGTAATCGCCATCATCATCACTATTGTGGTGTTGGAGATCGGGGCGCCTTTGACCAAGAGCGCCTACCATGACTTCTTCAGCCAGATTTTGATCTATTTGATTTCATTTTTCGTGGTAGCCAATTTCTGGTATGAAATCCACCATGCCTTCAGTTTTCATATTATGCGGGCAGGAAAGATGACCATGGTCTGCGACTTCGCCTTTTTGGCCAGTCTGTCGCTGATTCCGGTCATGACCAAGTGGATCATGGGGAATTTGTCGGTCTTGAGCGTGGTCTGTTATGGGATCGTCTACTTTTTGGTCCAGATTTTTGAACTGGCAACGGAAATGGTGGGGATGCGGAGCTCACTGCCGCATATTAAGACCTTCCGGAAGCTCTGGGGCCGGGTTTCCTGGTTGCGCTTTATTTGGCTCTTCCTGCTCAATTTAGTCTTTATTTTGATATCTTTCGTCCAGCCAAGGTTGGGGATGATTTTGTATCTGGCCTTCCCAATCATCAACTTTGTCACGCCAGATAACCGGAGCCAGCGGGCCCGCAAAGGAGAAAATCAATCATGAAGAAAAACGAAATCGTCGAAGTAGAAATCACCGACTTATCATATGAAGCCATGGGGGTCGGCCATGTCAATGGCGAAACGGTCTTTGTCAACAACGCCTTGCCAGGTGAAGTGGTCAAGGCGCAGATCTTGAAGGACAAGAAGAGCTATGCTTTTGCCAGAATTTCTGAGATCGTCAAGGAAAGCCCGGACCGGGTCAAGGTGCCTCTCCGGCAGTACGTGCAGACTGGCCTGGCCAGCCTGGCTCATTTGAAGTATGACAAGCAGCTGGAATTCAAGCAAAAGCAGGTTAAGGAGCTTTTGAGCAAGGCCCACTTGGACCAGATCAAGGTAGCGGAAACTTTGCCAAGTCCCTTGGAAACTGGCTACAGAAACAAGGCCCAGGTACCGGTCAGAATGGTCAAGGGGCAGCTGGAGATCGGCTTTTTCCGTCGGCACTCACACGACCTGGTGCCGCTGGAAGACTTTTTCACCAATGATCCGGAAATTGACCGGGTCCTGGTAGCGGTCAGAGATATCTTGCGGGAAAAGCGGATTCCGGCTTATGACGAAGAAAAGCATCAAGGGCAGGTAAGATACCTGGAAGTCCGCCGGGGAACGGCTACGGGCGACATGATGGTCGTCCTGGTCTGCTTGGACCGGGACTTCCCAGGCCTGCACGCGGTCGTTGACGAGATCAAGGAAATCGACGGGGTGAAGTCGATCTTCCTCAACCACAACCCAAAGAGAACCAACGTCATCTTGGGTGAACACGACTACCATTTGTGGGGGAAGAGATACATTGATGACAAGATTGGCGATTTGACCTTTGAAATTTCGCCGCAGTCCTTCTTCCAGATCAACTCCCTGCAGACGCCGCGCCTCTACAAGCTGGCCATTGACCAGGCGGGCTTGAGCAAGGACGACTTCATCGTCGATGCCTACTCCGGGATCGGGACGATCGGTCTGTCAGCGGCCAAGTACGTCAAGGAAGTCCGCGGGGTAGAAGTGGTCAAGGCAGCGGTCAAGGACGCCAAGAACAACGCCCGGCTCAACCAAATCCACAATGCCAAGTACTATGCCGGCAAGGCGGAAGAATTGATGCCGAAGTGGGCAGCCGAGGGCTTGAAGACGGATGTGATTTTTGTCGACCCGCCGAGAAAAGGCTTGACCAAGGAATTTATCGATGCCGCGGTTAAGACAGGTCCAAAGAAGGTTGTCTACATCTCCTGCAACCCGGCAACGCTGGTGCGGGATATGCAGCTCTTGATGGAGGCTGGTTACACGACTGACCTGGTTTCCCCGGTCGACATGTTCCCGCAGACGCCACATGTGGAATGCGTGACCGTGCTGACGAAGGAATAACTTAGTCGGTCGAGCGACCAAGATAAGCGACTAAGTTACCGACTAAGATAAAGAAGAGGAGGCAGGGATGAGTGAATATGTACCGCCATTTCAGATGACCGACAACATAATGAACCTGCTGGCGGAAACCAGTGAGCAGATTGGCCGGATCAAAGTTTTGTCGCATGGCAATCTGAATCCACATTTTCGGAAGGAAAATAGAATCCGGACAATTCACTCATCTTTGGCGATTGAGCAGAATTCTCTAACGCTTGAACAGGTTACGGCTATCTTAGACGGTAAGCGAATCCTTGGCAATCCCAATGAAATCCGGGAAGTGAAGAATGCGTACGCTACTTATGAGATGATGCTTGAACTCAACCCGTATTCTGTAGATGACTTGTTAGAGGCGCACAAGCAGATGATGGCCGGGCTGATTTCTGAAAATGGCAGGTTCCGGACCAGTGGGGTGGGAGTTTTTGCCGGTGACCAAGTCATTCACATGGCTCCGCCAGCCAAACTTGTCCCAGGTGAGATTCAAAATCTGATCACTTGGTACCGTAATTCTAAGGCCCATCCCTTGATTAAGAGCGCGATTTTCCATTATGAGTTTGAGTTCATCCATCCTTTTGCCGATGGTAACGGGAGAATGGGCCGGCTCTGGCATAGTTTGCTGCTGGGTAACTGGAATGAAATCTTTTTCTGGCTGCCGATAGAGGAACTGATTCGGTCCAGACAGGAAGAATACTACCAGGCACTTGGCAAGTCTGATGAACAGGGAGAAAGCAGTCATTTTGTGGAATTCATGCTAGAAGTCATCTTGGACACGCTGAAGGAAACCACAGTTGTTGGTAAAACAAAGAAAGCAGAAAATCCCCAGGTTCAAAAACTGTTGGAAGTTCTTGATGGTGAAGAGCTATCAACGGCGGAATTAATGGAACGGTTGGGGCTTTCTCACAGACCAACTTTCCGGAGAAACTACTTAAATCCGGCGTTGGAAGAAGGGTGTGACTGCTAAAAATTATTCATTTCATCCGATGCTAAATAGCAACGTTTCTTACCAATTCTTGATATAATATCTATATCGAAAGATTGGAAGGAAGAAACGATGAGCGAATA
>NZ_JBJEES010000014.1:0-4023 GCF_051873315.1 Lactobacillus sp. | reverse complement strand
GATTTCCAAAAGCACCGCGTGCGAAGCCTGAGTCACGTCACCAATTTCCTGCAAAGCATTCTGGATTGCTCTGAAGTACTTGCGGTCATCCAGAAGCTGCTGGTTAGCTTCAAAGAACTCAGCATCAGTTGCCACGATCCGCTTGATTTCTGCACTGTCTCTATCATCCACAGCAAAGACTGTCACCACGCAGTTTGGCACGGTTGACGCCTTGCTGTAGTAGCTGACCCAGCTGCGCAGGGCCCGGCAATAGCACTGGCCGCTTACGGCATAGCCCTTTAAGGCCTTCAAGCTGCTTGTCATCCACTCTTCTTCACCGGAGACATAATCAAGATAACGTTCACCAAACAGCTGCCCCTTATTGACGCCAACTAGCTCACAATAGCGCTCATTGGTAAAGATGTTGATAGTATCAATTACTTTGTCGCCGTGGGCGCTAAGCAGTGGCTTGTTGACCACCATTGGCAAAGGAAGGTCCAAGTATTCGTCAAAGACCTGGAAATCGACTGGATTGACCGTCTGGCTTTGGCTGCGGCGGTTAGCCAGGTTGATTGCCTCCTGGCCATTAGCAACTTCACTGGCTTGGGCCAGGCCGGCAATTGGCTTCAACTTGCAATCAAAGCCACCGATATTCCAGACTCCTTTTAATTCTTTGAGCAGCTGATCGACTTCTGTCTGCATTTCTTCTTTGGCCAAGAAGTTGCTGATGATGATGAAAGACGCATCCTTAACCCGGGCCAAAATAGCACTCTTGCTTGCCTGCTGGCTGATCAGCTTGGCACACTTTTCAATCAAAAGCTGGCAAAAACGTTGACCATATTTCATCTGCAAGTTGCTATAATTGCTGATTTCCAACCAGCAGACGGTATAACTCTGCTTATCGTGCTTCCAAGCCGTATCAAACTGGGCTAGTTCTGGCACCAGGCTGGAGGCATCGAGGAAGTTGGCCAGGTAGTCAAAGCCCCTGCTCTCCAGTGGCTTGTGGCTTTCGGTCTTTTTCAAGTTGACGTCGTCAAAGTAGCCGACCAGACCGATCACCTTGCCGTCTTCAAAAACTGGAAACTTCGAAGCAACGATTTGATGAAGAGCACCTTTGACTATCGCCGTGGTTTTGGCATTTACGGCAGGCTGGCCCGTCTGCAGGACCTCCAACTCATCGTCTCTGAAAGGCTTATTGTTGACGTGCCAGCCGATTTGATCATCCGTCTTGCCCAGCAGCTCACTTTGGCTCTTGAAGCCGTAGAAGTCCAAGAAAGCCTGGCTGACGCCAACAAAGCGTCTTTGCGCGTCCTTCCAGAAGATTTTCAGATTACTTTCTTTGATAATCGTCTTCCAGACCTGGTTTTCCACGTCGCCAAAAGCATTATCCAAGCTTTGGTGCTGATTTTTCATGATGTTTTTCAGCAAACCTTCACGTTGGCTTTCTTCAATTTGGGTGTCGATCTTGACCAAGAGGATGTATTGCTGGTTCTGGTAGCTGATCACCGTATAATCGGCCCAGGCATAGTCGCCGTTTTTAATTTGAGTACGCAAGCTGGTCGTGAACCATTTGTTGTCCAGATTGTCCAGCCGGTCCTGCAAACTTTGATAATCCAGCAGGTTGCGCCATTTGGCCAGGTCATCATGCATCACGCATCTTAAGCCATAATCATAGCGGAAGCTCTGAATGCCGTTGCGCTGAATCCCCGTCTTTTCCCCCGGCAAATCGCTGGCGATTACGTCCCAGCTGTCTTTGGCAAAATCAAGCAAGTAGATCCGGTTGTAAATTGGCAAAATGTTCTTTAAAGAAGAATTCAAGGCAAATTCCCGGTCGCCAACCTCGCCAATCGTCCCATCAATGCGCATTTCCATCAGGCAGACATTGCGACCTTCAACAACTGGCAAAAGAGATATCTGGGAATAGCGGTTGTCATAGATAAAGGTTTTGGCAACCTTCTGATGCTGGACGACTGCCATTTCTGCAATCTTCATCAACCAGTCTTGGTCAATCTTATTCTTGCCCAGGAGCTCCTTAAAAGCCTGGTTTTCAAAAAAGATCCGGCACTCCTGGCCATCATAAGCGCAGAGCGTGATTGGCTGGGGCACCATCACGTCAATAAGGCCCAGCTTGCTGTACATCTTGGCTTCTTCTGAATTCTCAAAGGAAAGCTTCTTGAAGGCCAGACTGGCTTCCAGCTCCTTGATTGGTTGAGGTTTTCCGTAGTAAAAGCCTTGGATGCGCTCGCAGCCAATGCTCTTTAAGAAAGCAACCTGCTCTTCAGTTTCCACCCCTTCCGTCAAAGTATGGATTTTCAAAGACTTGGCCATGGCCACGGCTTTAGAGACGATCTTTTTAGACCGGTCATTAAAATCGCGCATAAAGGCCATATCGATCTTAATTTCGTTAAAGTCAAAATCCTTTAAGGCATTCAAAGAGGAATAGCCACTGCCGAAATCGTCCATCCAGACTTCAAAATTCAGCTGGTGGAAGCGGTCAATCGCCTCAACAATGTCGTGCTGGCTTTGCATTACGGCAGTTTCAGTGATTTCGATGCAGAGCAGCTGATGATTGATCTGGTAATGATCTGCCACTTGGGAAATTTCTTGCACCGGATCAATCACAGTAAAGTCAGACCGGGAAATGTTAATCGAAACTGGAACCACATCCTGGCCATTTTGAAAACGGTCGGCCAGCATTTTAGCCACGTAGTTCAAGACGAACAAGTCCAGCTTGTAGGACAGGTTAGCCCCTTCCAAAACAGGTACGAAGACACCTGGAGAGATCATCCCATATTTAGGGTCAATCCACCGGCTCAAAGCCTCCAAATTGCAGACTTTGTCTGTCAAAGTCCGGATGACAGGCTGGAAGTAAACCTGAACCCAGCCTTTCTCCAGGGCCTCATCAATGTGGTTTAAGATGTATTCCTGCAGGCGGTGTCTTTGGTCCAGTTTTTCATCATAGTAGACGATTCCAGATTTATAAGGGTCTTCCAAAGATTCGCAAGCCACCCGGGCCTGGTTGCAGGCACTGTCAAAATCGCTCTTGGCCAGATCCAGGTTGGCCACTCCAACCCGGACTTCCCGCCGGCTTCTGATCCGGTCGACCAATTCCTTCAGCCTGTCTTCCAGGCCATATTCCTCGCAGTAGGCATAAAAGCGGTCTTCCCCCGACCGGGTGCAGGCCTGGTTGCCAAAGCTCTCCTTGATGCAGTCAGCGACAAAACGAAGCAGGTCATCGCCTTGTTTAAAGCCATACTGGTTGTTGTAGTCCTTCATCCCCACCAAGTCAAAAGAGATAAGGGAAACGTGCTTGCCTTGCTTGATCATTTCTTTTGTCCGGGTCTGGCCAACTTCCTGGAAAGAGCGCAAATCCAGCAAGCCAGTCAAAAGGTCCCGGTTGATGTTGATCGGAGTGATGTAGCACAGACGCAGATCAAAACTAGCGGCTTCTGCCTTGCGGATTTCCATATTGAGCAAATGCTCTTGACCCACGCGATCCTCAACGCTAAGGTGCTCTATCACCGCATTGTCACTGTCAAGCACAGCTCCCGCGTGATCCGGCTCTTGTTCTTTCAAAGGCGGCAGCAATTTTTCCTGGGCAAATATTGCAAACTGAGGCAAGTCTTCGCAGGCAAACAGGTCCAGCAGCTTTTTATTGGCATAGACAATTTCCATTTGTCTGTCTTTGACTTCCAAAACCATAAAGGGCTCTCGAATATAAGTAAAAGACTTTCGCAAGAAATTTGTCAGATTATCTTTCTCAATCATTTTACCAGCTTCTATCTAAGCAATTTACGTAATAAGATATGTTCACAAGCTATTATACTAAATTCCTCAATACTTTTTTAGGAAATCATAATTGTTTAACAATTTTTTGTAAAAGAAAAAACACGATAACACTTGACTTAGAGTAGAAAAAAACCGCTCTCAATCCCGAGAGCGGTTTTTTTCATTATTATGCCAATTTGGCAAACTGGCTGTAGTAGAGCTGACTGTAAAAGCCGCCCTTGGCCAACAGGTCATCGTGTTTGCCGCGTTCAATAA
>NZ_JBJEES010000013.1:0-15063 GCF_051873315.1 Lactobacillus sp. | reverse complement strand
TGAGCGAGGCTTTCAACGACCTCTTCAAGTAAAAAATGACAAAGGGCATAAAAAAAGAACTCCGGCAGGAGTTCTTTTTTGCTATCAAGCTTTATTTCTTTTCGATCAGCATTGGCAGGATCATCGGCCGTCTTTCGGTGCGGGAGTATAGGAAGTCCTGCAGGTTCTCGACGATCGCCTTGCGGATTTCGCTGTCCTTAGGCTTGTCGCTCTTAGCCATTTCCGTCTTCAAGACATGGTAGACGTGCTTCTGGGCCGCGTTGATCAAGTCCTGAGACTCGCGCATGTAGACAAAGCCCCGGCTGAGGATGTCAGGACCTGCCAAGACCCGCTTGTGCTTGTAGTCAACCGTGGCTACGGCAACGACCAGCCCTTCTTCAGACAGGATCTGCCGGTCGCGGACAACAATGTTGCCGACGTCAGCGGCACCGGAAGTGTCGACGAAGACGTCCTTGACGTGAATGTCACCGGCAATTCTGGCCCCGTCAGGGCTGAAGCAGACTACTTCACCATTCTTCAAGACGAAGGTGTTTTCTGCTGGCACGCCTGCTTGCTGGGCCAGGTGGGCGTGGACAACCTGCATCCGGTATTCCCCGTGCACCGGGATCATGTACTTTGGCTTAGACAATTCGACCATGAGCTTCAGTTCTTCCTGGCCGCCGTGGCCGGAAGTGTGGACATTGTTGACCCGGCCGTGGACGACGTTGGCTCCG
Organism: Lactobacillus sp.; assembly: GCF_051873315.1. Lineage (GTDB taxonomy): Bacteria > Bacillota > Bacilli > Lactobacillales > Lactobacillaceae > Lactobacillus. The sequence continues at coordinate 14,350 of NZ_JBJEES010000013.1, read as the reverse complement.
CCTTCCATCAGCTTGTTGATCAGCTGGTTGACGCTCAAGGTGTTGCCTGGAATTGGGTTTGATGAGAAGATCACGGTGTCGTGCGGCTTCAGTTTGATCTGCCGGTGGGTGCCGTTGGCAATCCGGGAGAGGGCAGCCAGAGGTTCACCTTGCGAACCGGTGCAGAGGATCATGACCTTTTCCGGCGGCAGGGAGTTGATCGTTTCTGCGTCGACGATCAAGCCTTCCGGCACATCCAGGTAGCCTAAATCGATCCCGTTTTGGATCCCGTTCTCCATGCTCCGGCCAAAAATCGCCACCTTGCGGCCGGTGTCGATCGCGGCTTGAATGGCGGTTGACACCCGGTAAAGGTTGGAAGCAAAAGTGGCAAAAATGATCCGGCCCTCAATGCCGGTGATGATGTTGTGCAAAGAGCCGGCAACGAAGCGCTCAGACTTGGTAAACTGCGGCACTTCGGCATTGGTTGAGTCGCTCAAGAGGGCCAAAACGCCTTCTTCACCCAGCTGGGCCATTCTCTGGAAGTTAGGGGCCGGCTGGTTCATGACTGGGGTCAAGTCGAACTTGAAGTCACCGGTGAAAACAACCGCGCCAAGCGGAGTGTGAACGGCAATCCCCAAAGTGTCGGGGATTGAGTGGGTGGTTCTAAAGAAAGTCACGCTGAGCTTGTCAAAAGTCAAAACCGTGTCTTCATGTTCTTCATGCAGTTCAGTCCGATCCAGAATTCCATGTTCTTCACACTTGCTCTTGATCAAGGCCAGGGCAAAAGGCGTGGCGTAGACTGGAATTTCCGGAATCTTTTCCAGCAGGAAGGGAATCCCGCCGATGTGGTCTTCGTGGCCGTGGCTGACAACCAGGGCCTTGATCTTCTCCCGGTTCTTGACCAGGTAGGAGTAGTCGGAGATAACATAGTTGATCCCCAGCAGCTCGTCTTCTGGAAACTTGATGCCGCAGTCCATGATGACGATTTCGTCTTGGTATTGGACGCAGTACATGTTACGGCCGATTTCGTGTAATCCCCCGATCGCGAAAACGGCTACTTCGTTTTGCTTAATCTTCACTGTCAGCTTGGCCGAAGGCAGTCAGCTTGAAGTCGGCGTGTTCTTGTTCGTACTTCAAGGAGTTGCCAGTTAATTCTTGGATGAGCTCGATGTTGTAGGGGGTGTTTTGTTCAACGAGGGCTCTGGCTTGGACAACGTTGTCGGCTTCCATGTAGAGAGTCTGGGTCGTTTCTCTGCGTGGGTTAACGATCTTGTCCTTTTGATATAAAACTTTGTAGATCATAAAAAATCTCCTTATTGTTTAATTGTAATTCGATCTCTGTTTGAGAAATTTTGACAAAAATACTCAATAGCTAATTAAAGTTTAGCATAATTAGAAAAGCAAGTATAGAAACAGAACTTGCCTATAAGGAAAAAGAGAACAAAAAAGTCCAAGCCAGGACGAAGCGGGCTGGCTTGGACTCTTGGGCCTAGTAGATGACGATGGTGTCTTCATCCAGGGCAAATGGGTTCTTCTTGTTGATCCGGTCGTAGAAGAGGTGGCCGTTCAAGTGGTCGATTTCGTGGCCGGAAACGATGGCTGGGTAGCCTTTGAGGCGGATGGTCTTTTCCTCGCCGTCAACTGTCCAGTAGTGAACCGTAACCTTGTTTGGCCGCGGAACGTAGCCGTCAATGACCTTGTCGACGCTGAGGCAGCCTTCGCCTTCGCCCAGGCAGGTCTTGCGGACGGATTCAGAGATGATTTCCGGGTTGACGTAAACTTCCTTAAAGATAATTTCACCCTTGTCATCTGGAACCAGAAGAGCAGCCATGGATACGCCTTCTCCGACCTGCGGGGCAGCCAGGCCGACGCCGGCCCGGAGCTGGTGCTTGGCGGCAATCTTTGGATCTTGTGAGTTTACCAGGTATTCCATCATGTCATCGGCCAGCTTGCGGTAGTGGTCTGACAATGGAAAAGTCAATTTTTGAGCAACTTGCCGCAAAACGGGATCCCCGTCGCGGACAATATCTTTCATTAAGATCAATTTCGTTTCTCCTTTTAAAATAATCGCTAATATATTTTTACCACAAAAACGCCCCTTATGGTTAAACATTCTCTGAAAAGCCTTTGTAAACTAAAGGAAATTTGTTGACCAGGTCCAAGAGTGGTTGTACAATAGATGATTGTAAAAAATATAAACTGATTACTTCGGCCAGCCTACTATCTAAGGCTAAAGGGAACTGTGCTTTTGTCACAGTTCTTTTTATGAGGAACGGGGAGGAAACATTTTTGGCAGATCAAAAGAGAAGAGAAAACATCAGAAACATCGCGATCATCGCGCACGTCGACCACGGTAAGACTACCCTGGTTAACCAGCTGCTCAAGCAGTCAGACACTTTACCAGAACACATGAACCTGGAAGACCGGGCAATGGACTCCAACGCCATTGAACGTGAACGTGGGATCACGATTCTGTCAAAGAACACCGCGGTCAGCTACAAGGGCACGACCATCAACATCCTGGACACCCCAGGCCACGCCGACTTCGGTGGGGAAGTTGAACGGATCATGCACATGGTTGACGGTGCCCTGCTTCTGGTCGACGCTTACGAAGGCCCAATGCCGCAGACTCGCTTCGTTTTGCAAAAGGCCCTGGAAGCCGGCGTTAAGCCAGTTGTTGTCGTTAACAAGATCGACCGTCCTGGTGCTCGTCCAGCTGAAGTTCTGGATGAAGTCCTGGAACTCTTCATCGAACTTGGCGCCAACGACGAACAACTTGAATTCCCAGTTGTTTACGCTTCTGCCTTGAACGGTACTTCCAGCTACTCAGACGACCCGGCTGACCAGGAAGAAACTATGGACCCGGTTTTCGACACCATCATCAAGGCCATTCCGGCTCCACTTGACAACGAAGACGAACCTCTGCAGTTCCAAATCACCATGCTTGACTGGGACGACTACGTTGGCCGTATCGGTGTCGGCCGCGTTTACCGGGGCAAGATCAAGGTCGGCGACGAAGTTACTGTCATGAAGCTTGACGGTTCCAAGCAAAACTTCCGCGTGACCAAGCTCTTTGGTTACTTCGGTCTGAAGAGAAACGAAATCAAGGAAGCCAAGGCTGGCGACATCATCGCCATCAGCGGGATCAATGACATCTTCGTCGGTGAAACCATCGCTTCTAAGGAAAACCCAGAAGCCTTGCCAATTCTGCGGATCGACCCGCCGACTCTGCAAATGGACTTCGTGGCCAATGACTCACCATTCGCCGGCCGGGAAGGCAGCCAGGTTACTCCAGCCAAGCTGGAAGAACGGCTTTTGCGGCAAACCCGGACTGACGTTTCCTTGAAGGTTGAACCAACGGATCAATTGAACGCCTGGACTGTTTCAGGCCGTGGGGAACTTCACCTGTCCATCCTGGTTGAAGAAATGCGCCGGGAAGGCTTCGAACTGCAACTGTCACGGCCAAAGGTTATCTACCGGGAAGTTGACGGGCAAATGTGCGAACCATACGAAGCTGTCCAAGTCGATGTGCCAGACGAATACGTTGGTTCAGTTATCGACGGCTTGTCCCAACGCAAGGGTGAAATGCAGAACATGGTTTCCAAGGGCAACGGCCAGACCCGCTTGGAATTCTCAGTTCCTTCCCGTGGTCTGATCGGCTACAACAACGAATTCATGTCCGCAACTGGTGGTTACGGGATTATGAACCACACCTTCAGCGAATACAAGCCAGTCGTTAAGAACTGGAACCCAGGCCGGCGCAACGGTGCTTTGGTTTCCATCAACCAGGGTCAGTCAACTACTTACTCCCTGCAGTCAGTTGAACAACGTGGCCAGCTCTTCATCGGTGCCGGCGTGCAAGTTTACGAAGGGATGATCGTTGGTGTATCTTCCCGTGACCGTGACATCGCTGTCAACGTAACCAAGGGCAAGAACCTGACCAACACCCGTGCTTCTGGTAAGGACCACGCGGCTGCCATCAGAACGCCAAAAACTTTGACTTTGGAAGAATCAATCGAATTCTTGAACGATGACGAATACTGTGAAGTAACTCCAGAAAGCCTGCGCCTGCGGAAGAAGATCTTGAACACTTCAGAACGGCAAAAGTTTGACAAGAAGAAGGCCAAGACCAACTAATTGTTATTTTTTGGTAAGTCTCTCCCCCTATTTATAGGAGGAGGGGCTTTTTTGTTTTATAATGAAAAGCGACGATTATTTTTAATGAGGGGAAATAGTGAAAAGCGTGAAGGAAAATAAAACGGGAGCTGGCAAAATTGCCAAAATAAAAGAGACATTCAAATATTTCGACTACCGGATCTTCATCGTCTACTTGCTTTTGATGACGATCGGGGTGATCGCGGTCTATTCAGCCAGTTCAGAAATCCTGCTGATCAACGGTTTTAAAGCCACGGTTTATGGGCAAAAGCAGCTGATTTACGCCTTTTTCGGGGTGATAATCTGCCTGGCCTGTTACAGCATCAACCTGGATTACTTAAGGCGAGGCAAGCTGCTCTTATGGCTGCTGTTAATCGTGGCTGGATTATTGGTCTACGTTAGGGCTTTTGGCCAGGCAGTCAACGGGGCCAAGGGCTGGATCAACCTGGGCCCGATCAACATCCAGCCTTTGGAACTGGCCAAGCTGGTCTTGCTCTTGTATCTGGCCCGGATGCTGGCTAAAGCCGATGGGCGGTTAGTGCGCGGGCATATCATTTCCCAGCTTTTGCCAACGGCTTTAGTAGCAGGCTTTTTGATGATTCTGGTCTTGATCGAGCCAGACTTCGGGGGGACAGCCATTCTTTTTTGCCTGGTCTTGATCATGTACTCAGTTTCCGGTATTCCAACCGGCTACGCTCTTTTGAGTCTAATCGGCATCACCGTTCTGGTCGTCGGGGGTTTCAGCTTGATTGTGGCCTGGAACCCGAGCTTCTTGCAGGATGTTTACGTCTACAAGCGTTTCATCGCTTTTTTGCACCCGTTTAAGACAGCGGCTAATGAAGGGGCCCAGCTGGTCAATTCCTATTACGCTATCCACAACGGCGGTTTATTTGGCCTGGGCCTGGGCAACAGCATCCAGAAGCGGGGCTATCTGCCAGAACCTTACACGGACTTTATTTTGTCGATTATCGCCGAAGAAGTCGGCTCTTTGGGGGCGTTATTAGTTCTGGGCCTGCTCTTTTACCTGATGCTTTTGATCATGGAGCGGGGGGTCAAGGCCCAGTCCCAGTACTCCACCTTGATCTGCTTCGGGGTGACCGCGATTATCTTTTTCCAGACTTTATTTAACGTTGGCGCGGTATTAGGCCTGATGCCGATCACTGGGGTGACTCTGCCCTTTATCTCTTATGGTGGGTCATCACTCTGGGTTTTGTCGGCCGCTATTGGCCTGGTCTTAAATGTTACCGCGGAAGAAAAAATCAGACAGGAGGTGCAAGCAGCTGATGAGTATTAACCAAGAATTAAAAGAGCAGGAGATTCCCAGCCGGACCAGTCTGATCGTGTACCTGCGCAATGTCAACAACGACCAGTTCAAGCTGCGCCGGTTCGGGGACATCGTTTATTTTTCCAAAAAGCTGCATTATTTGATTCTGTACGTCAACCAGGAAGAGGCGGAAGAAACGGCTAGCAAGCTGCGGAGCTTTAGCTTTGTCAAGAAGGTTGAATTTTCCCAAAATGATGCCCTGGACCTGGACAATCAGAAGATTGAGCAGCAGATCAGCGACATGGCCAAGGAGGCCGAAGAGAAGTTAAATCAGACAGATAAAGAGGACTGGATCAAGTGAGAATCATTTCTGGAAAATACGCCAAGCGGAATCTGTTTACACTCAAGAGCCAAAAGACCCGGCCAACTAGTGACAAGGTCAAGGAATCCTTGTTCAACTCCCTAGGCCAGTTTTTTGCTGGAGGAGAGGTCCTGGACCTGTACGCTGGCAGCGGGGCTTTGGGCATTGAAGCCGTCTCCAGAGGTTGCGACCATGCGGTATTAAACGACGTCAGCCGGCCGGCCTGCCAGATCATCAGGAAAAACGTGGACCTAACCAAGGAGCCGGACCGCTTTGAGGTCTTCACCATGCCGGCTAAAGTGGCCTTGAAGGTTTTCGCTGAGCAGGAAAGGAAGTTTGACCTGGTCTTTTTGGATCCGCCATATGCCAAGCAGCAGATGGTCAAGGACATGACCGCTCTTGCTTCCTTGGGCCTGCTCAATCCTGGAGCCAGGATAGTCGTGGAAACTGATGAGCAGACAGACTTGCCGCCGGTTTCAGGCTTTGACCTTTTGAAAGACCACCATATGGGCAAGACTATCGTAAGAATTTACCAGAGGGCAGAATAGATGACGACAGCGCTATTTCCGGGGAGTTTTGACCCCATTACCAACGGACACATGGATACCATTGAGCAGGCGGCGAAGGTCTTTGACCGCCTCTTGGTCGTGGTAATGACCAACAGCTCAAAAAAGGCGCTTTTCACGCCAGATGAGCGAGTGGACTTGATCCAGGCCGCGGTAAAAGAACAAGGACTGACTAATGTTGAGGTCCTGGCCCGGCCTGGCCAGCTGACGGTTGACCTGGCTAAGGAGCTGGGGGCCGGAGTCCTGGTCCGCGGGGTCCGCAACAGCAGCGATTTTCTCTATGAGCAGCAGATCGCCCAGCTGAACCAGGAGCTAGCCCCGGACCTGCCGACTGTGTTATTTATGGCTAAAGCGGCCAATAGTGCTTTGGCATCGAGCATGCTGAAGGAAATTGCCATGTTTGGGGGCGACTTGGACCGCTTTTTGCCCAAAAAGGCCGCCAGAGCCTTGAAGGAGAAGCTGCAAAGTGAAAGTTAAAAAAGACAGACAAAGCAAACAGTGGCGCCGGGCCCTGGTTGGCTTATTTACAGTCATCCTGCTGGCCCTGGTCCTGCTTATGCCGACCAAGTACGTGATTGAGGCGCCAGGGGATGCCCTGCCGGTCGGCGACTATTTAAAGACCACCGGGGTTAAGCCCAAGAACAACCTCTACTTCGTGACCGTGAGCGAAAGGCGGGCGGTTTTAGGCGACTATTTATGGTCTTTTACCCAGCCATATGAAGACCGCTTGACCATGGATGAAGTGACCGGGGGGTCAAGCACTGAACAATATGAACAGCTGCAGGAATGGTACATGCAGACCAGCCAGCAGACGGCCATCTATTACGCGGCTAAGAAGGCAGGGCTTAAACCCAAGCTGAAGTATCAGGGCGTATATGTGATGGACCTGCAGTCTACTTCCAGCTTTAAAAAGAAGCTCTTGATCGGGGACACGATCGTGGCGGCCAACGGGCATAAGTTCAAGTCCGTCAAGGGCTTCATGAGCTATCTGCAAAAGCAGAAGATTGGGCAGAAGGTGTCGATTACGGTCTTGCGGTCCGGGAAAAAGCGGACTTTTACCGGGAAAATCGTCAAGGTTAAAGGCACCGGCAAGCCGGGGATCGGAATCAGTATGGTGGAAAGAGTCAAGGTTGAAGTCAGCCCGAAGACCACCATCAGCACGGGCGACATCGGCGGCCCGTCAGCTGGTCTGATGTTCTCCCTGGCCTGCTACCAGAACTATACTGGCAAGGACTTGACCAAGGGCCATAAGGTTGCCGGGACGGGGACGATCGACGCAAGCGGCAAGGTCGGCATCATCGGCGGCGTGGACAAGAAGGTCGTGGCCGCGGATAAGGAAGGAGCAGAAGTATTTTTCGCCCCAACCGACCAAACCGGGGTCAAGAAGTCCCAGACCAACTACGCCGTGGCCAAAAGAACGGCCAAGAAGCTGGGCACGAAGATGAAGATCGTGCCGGTGGCAACTTTTGACGATGCTTTGAAATACCTGCAAAAGCACTACAAGTAAAGAACAAACAGATTAAAAGAACCGAAGCCAGCCTTCGGTTCTTTTTTTGCCTCAGTAACTTTTTCCCGGCTTTTTTAGGAAAAAAGGCTGTATTTGGCGTACTAGTTATTGAGGTGATAAAAATGAATCAGTCAAACGAAAAAACGGAAGGCAAGCAAAAGCTGCAGGACCTGCTTGCCTGGCTGACCGAAAAGAAAATGTACATCATAATCGTTTTGCTGGCGCTAGGGGGCTTTTACTATGTCAACCGGCAGCCAGCCGCTGACAATTCAGCTCTTTTGTCCAGCAGCCAGAGCATGAGTGAGAATAGTGGCCAGAGCCTGCAAAGTTCCAGTGTCAGTTCAGTGGCTTCCAGCGCCAGCTCAGCGGCTGGCGCAGCAAATAGCGAAGTAGTCTGCGATATTTCAGGAGCCGTCAAGCACCAGGGGGTCTATCGGCTGAAAAACGGGGCAAGGCTGGAAGACTTGATTGAAAAGGCCGGAGGCTTGACCAAGGATGCCCAATTGAAGGCCATCAACCGCAGCCAGCTGTTAAAAGACCAGGACAAGATCTACATCCCTGGCAAGGGGGAGAAGGTGGAAGCGGCCCAGACTGCTAATTCAGCCTCGGCAACTACTCCTGCTTCTTCTTCTGCTTCTTCATCAGCTTCTTCTTCAACTTCTGGCGCAGCTTCTGGTGACTTGATCAACTTGAACACGGCCACGGCGGCCGACCTGCAGAAGCTGAACGGGATCGGGGAAAAGAAGGCTGAGCAGATCATTGCCTACCGGCAGGAAAAAGGGTCTTTTAAGAGCATTGATGAGTTGAAAGAGGTGTCGGGAATTGGCGACAAGACCTTCGCGGCAATTAAGGATCAGCTTACGATCTAGCCTGGAAGCCGGTTTTTACTTTCTTTTGGCCTTGGCCAGCGTCAGCTTGTGTGGGGTCTTTCAATTGCAAAAATGGGGAAGGCTCTTGGCCTTGGCTGCCTTGCTTTATCTGCTGTTTTTGCTCAAGGGAAAATATGGAGGCTTATTTAAATTTGCTCTTTCTTTCTTGCTCCTGCTGGCTTTAGTCTTGGCTAAAGACCAGGTGAAGCCGGGCGAGCCGGCAGGCGACATCCGCCTTTATCCTGACCAGGTGAAAATTACTGACGGCTGGCTAAGCGGGCGGGGGCAGACTGCGACGCAGCAAGTGCAGGTTTACGGGCCGGCAAGCAGGGAGGCACTAGCTCTGCTTGAAAATGGGCAGAGCATTTACTTAACGGATGTTTCTGGAGCCGTCAGCGAGATTGAGCCGGCGACCAATCCGGGCCAGTTTGACTACCGCCGCTATTTAGCCAGCCAGCATGTCTACCGGCAGGTCAAGCTGGCTAATTATCAGGTAAGGCCAGCTCCGGTTAGTCTTTTGACCCGCCTGCATGGCCTGCGCTGGAAAATTCAAGCTTATCTTAAGCGCCTGCCGCGCCTCTTGGCCTTTTTTGCCAGTGAATTGCTGCTGGCGGAAAATCCGGCTGGGGACAACCAGGCCAACTTGAATACCTACCGGGATCTGGGGGTTATCCATATCTTGAGCATTTCGGGGATGCACGTGGGTATTTATGTCTTTGCCTTGGCAGTTTTAGGCAGCTGCCTGCACATGACCAAGGAGGAAGTTTTTGCCGCCTCCTGCGGCTTGTTGGCTTTTGAGGTCTTCCTGAGCGCGGGTCAGCCCGGTTTTATCCGGGCGACTCTCAGCTATCTTTTTTCTGCCGGCCTGGCTTTTAAGGGCCGGCGGATCGGCCGGGCGGATTTGCTGGGCTTGACCTATTGCTGCCAGCAGCTTTTTACTCCCCGCCTTTTGCTGGAAACGGGCGGGATCTTGACCTATTGTTTGGCCCTGGGCCTGGTCTTGACGGCGAAATTGCCAAACTTCAGGCAGGCCTTCTGGCTGAACGGCCTGCTGACGCCGTTTTTGCTTTACTTTTTCTACCAGGTCAATGTCTGTACGATTTTTTACAATATTTTGGTCGTGCCCTATTTCAATTACATAGTCATGCCTTTGACCGGACTGGCCTTGCTGGCTCCGCCCGGTCTGACGGCAATTTTTGAAAAAATCCTGGAGACGGCGGAAGGCCTATTGGCTAATATAGCCAAAACCGGCTTTGGCCAGTTGATCTATGGCCAGGTCAAGGGCTGGCAGCTGGCCCTGCTATTTGCTTTGACCTTCCTGTATCTCATTACGAGTAAAAAGAAATACCGCCATATTCTGGCGGCAGTTTATCTCTTAATTTTTGTCAGCATCCATTTTCCTTTGGAGGGGCAGGTCTCTTTTATCGACGTGGGCCAGGGCGACAGCATCCTTTTAACGACGCCCATTAGGCGCCGGGTCTACTTGATCGATACCGGGGGCAAGCTGACTTTTGGCAAAAAGAAGCAGAGCCAGCCCCAGATTGACCGGATTACAATTCCCTTGCTAAAATCCCAGGGAATCAGCCAGATTGACGGTGTCTTCGTCAGTCACCAGGACGCTGATCATGTCGGTGACTTGGGGCCGCTTTTAGAAGAAATGCCAGTCAAACGCCTCTATATGGGGGCCGGCCTTATTCAAAATCCCAGCTTTCGGGCTAGGATAGCCGGCCGGGTGGCAAAGACCAAGCTGATTGAGCTGAAGGCAGGGATGGAGGTAAAAGAAGCGATCAACTTCCAGGTTCTGCACCCAGAAGTAGCGGGAAAAGGGGAAAACAAGGACTCTTTGTCGCTCACTTGCCGCTTGGCCGGGAAAAGTTGGGGCTTTACCGGTGACCTGGACCAGGCAGGTGAAGAGGCAATTATCAAGAAGTATCCGGATTTAAAAATTGACTACTTCAAACTTGGCCACCATGGCAGCGATACGTCTTCTTCAACTGTTTTTTTACAGGCAATCCAACCGAAATTAGTCTTTATCTCAGCCGGCCGGAACAACCGCTACCACCACCCCAAGCCGGAAACTTTAGCCAAATTGCACCAATTGGGGATTTCCTACCTCAATACTCAAACGGAAGGGATGATCAGCTGGCATTACGGCAGCAAGGAATACTTCAGCAGTTTTCTGGAAGGGCGGCGGGTATGTTATCATTATTAAAGACTTACTTTTAGAGGGAGGAAAGCGGCTTGCCAAATTTAATATCCCTGTTTCCCAACAGCCAGGCAGGCAACCCAAATGTCTTGCTGCAGGGACCGGATGCTTTTTTAAATGACTATCTGGCTCACAATTATGTCCAGCAAGCAGCCTTTCAAGGTCTGGAGAAGGTGACAGTCGACTGCGAGAGCGATCCGCTGGACGACTTGATCGCTGCTTTGGCGGAGGCTAGCCTCTTCAGCCAGCAAAAACTGGTTTTAGTCAAGAACCCAATTTTTTTGACGGGGAAATTCCCAGCCAAATATAAGCAGCAAGGGGACCAATTGCTGGAAATCTTCAGCCACCTGGACCAAATCGACGATGTGATCGTTTTAGTAGCCAGCTATGAGAAGCTGGACCGGCGCAAGAAACTGACCAAGCAGGTGGAAAAGAGCTTCAACACAGTCTCTACCGCTGTCAAAAGCTATGAAAGCGGCCGGGTCATGCAGGCCTTAGTCAAGGCGGAAGGCTACCGCTTTGGCAAGGGGGCCATGGACCTCCTCATGGAGAGAAGCGACCAGGTTCTGGACGCGGCCCTGGGCAATTACAACAAGCTGAAGGCCATCAGCGACGGCCAGGAAATCAGCCGGGACTTGGTGGACCGGAACATCGACCTTAGCCTGGACCAGAATGTTTTTGCTATTTTGGAAGCTGCCTTAAAAGGTGACTACCAAGAGGCGATTGACCGCCTGGACGGACAGCTGCGGGAAGGAACCTACCCCTTGCAGCTGGTCGCGGTCTTTTTCAGCCAGGTCGAATTTTTGCTCTGCGTGAAGGTGATGGGGCAGAGAAGGCGGAGTGAAAGCGAGATCGCCAAGGAATTGTCCGCCCACCCTTACCGGGTCAAGACAGCCTTGAAGTCCAGGGCGAAAGTCGGCCAGCTGAAGCGGATGCTGGCTCAGCTGATCCAGCTGGACTACCGCTACAAGAGCGGGGTCTGCCAGGGCAGCCGCTTTTTAAAGGCTTTTATCTTGACCTGCTAGGCAAAAAGAGAAACAAAATACAGAAAAAGGCAAAAGAAAAAGAGCGGGAAACGAATTGTTTCTCGCTCTTTTGTTGATTGCTAGTTTAATTACTTAGCAAGCTTAGCCAAACGACTCTTGTCACGGTTAGCCTTGTTCTTGTGGATCAAGCCCTTTGAAGCAGCCTTGTCCAATTCACGGATAGCAGCAACGTGTAATTCGGAGGCGTTGTCCGCACCAGCAGCTTGAGCAGCCTTGAACTTCTTAACGGCAGTTCTCATAGTGCTGAGTTGAGCAGCATTGCGTTCGTTAGCAACAGCTTGAGTCTTAACACGCTTGATAGCAGATTTGATTTGTGGCATTAGGTTCACCTCCAATAACTGATTGAAATTCACTAAATTATTATACTGAAAGCCGGCGCCAGATGCAAGAAGAAATTTTGCTTGCTTTTTCTAAAAAATCGGGTATGATTATATTTGTTATGTGAACCTCGGACGTTGTCTTTACGTTTCACCTAACGGCTGACGCTGTCCGGGGCAATTTTTTTAAAGAAAGGTGCAGAAACATGGCAGTTTCAAAAGAAAGAAAGAACGAAATCATCAAGGAATACGCAACCCACGAAGGCGACACTGGTTCCGTAGAAGTACAAGTTGCTGTTTTGACTGAAGACATCAACAACTTGACTCAACACATGCGTGAACACTCACACGACCACCACTCATACGTTGGTCTGTTGAAGAAGATCGGTCACCGTCGTAACTTGCTTCGCTACTTGCAAGAAAACGACCTGGAACGTTACCGTGCATTGATCGCTCGTTTGGGTCTGCGTCGTTAATCAAGGACTCATCAAGAGGCTGGGCTTTTCCCGGCCTCTTTTCTTTTTCTCTTTTTTGCTTTTCACTTTTCTTTCTTTTCCTTTGCAGGCTTAGTGACTATCATGCTCATGCCCTTTATGTTAAAATTAAAAAGATTATAAGCGTTTTGATCGACAGATCCATATAAAGCATCTATCAGACAAAGAATTGATTTAACATGATTACGAAAAGGAGAGGTTTATGTCAGACAAGTTAAAAATCATGGTTCTCAGCGGGGTCCGCGAGCAGGGCAAGGACATGTTTGCCGTTCAGGTAAACGATGAAATTTTTGTTTTGGACGCCGGCCTCAAGTACCCGGACAGCTCATTGTTCGGGATCGACGTGGTAATTCCGGACATGGAATTCTTCAAGCAATATGGTGACCAAGTCGCGGGGATCTTTTTGACCCACGGCCACGCCGACTCTATCGGGGCTTTGCCATACATTCTGCGGGACTGGGACATTCCGGTTTTCGGCTCAAAATTAACTATCGAACTGGCCAAGATCGACGTGCAAAGAGAAAACAAGCGGCGGAACAACCAGCTTTTCAACGTTATCGACGCCGATACGGAAATCGACTTCAAGAATGCCAGCGTGTCCTTCTTCCACACCACTCACTCAGTGCCGGACTCTTTGGGGATTGTCATCCATGCTCCGCAAGGGCAGATCGTCTACACCGGTGACTTTAAGTTTGATCCTTCAGCCCGGCCAGCTTACCGGACTGACATGACCCGGCTGGCTGAAATCGCGGAAAACGGCGTTTTGGCCCTTTTGCCGGACTCATCCAACGCTGAAGCGGTTTTCCCGAACGCCAGCGAAAATGAAGTAGGTGCCTACATCACCAATGTCTTCAGAAACGCCAAGGGCCGGATCATCGTGGCCGGCAAGGCTTCCAACTTGAACCGGGTTCAGCAGGTCTTTAACGCCGCTGCCGCTACCGGCCGCCGGGTTCTTTTGACTGGCCGGGACGTGGCCAAGATCGTCCACACTGCCATGAAGCTGGGATACCTGGAAGTGCCGGACGGGCTTTTGATGAAGGTCAAGGAACTCAAGGACGTGCCGGATGAAAAGACGGTCATCCTGGAAACCGGCCGGATGGGCGAACCGCTCCAGTCCCTGCAGAAGATGGCCAACAACCGCCACCGGATGATCACCATCCACGAAGGGGACCTGGTCTTTATCGCCACGACCCCGTCACATGCCGTTGAAACCACGGTGGCCATCACCAGCGATATGGTTTACCGGGCTGGCGGCACGGTTATTGAACTTGGCCGCAACATGCACACTTCCGGCCACGCGACTGGCCGGGACCTACAGACCTTGATCGACCTCTTGAAGCCGCGGATCCTGGTTCCGGTAATCGGGGACTACCGGCTTTTGGAAGCAGTCAAGGACTTAGCCGTTGAAACTGGGATGGACCCAGACGACGTCTACATTACCCAAAACGGGGACTGCCTGGAATACGACACTAAGCGCGGCCAGTTCTTCCGCGGGGATGCTGTACCAGGCGAAGACACGATGATCGATGGCTCCGGGGTCGGCGACGTGGGCAACATCGTTTTGCGCGACCGGGAAGTTTTGTCAG
>NZ_JBJEES010000012.1:8897-15198 GCF_051873315.1 Lactobacillus sp. | reverse complement strand
ATATAATGAGCTTGAATATCTTCCGGAAGCTCGCTTAACTTCTGGTCTTCGCCAATTCTGACGGTTTGCCCCGCGCTATTAGTGTAGCTGACTAAATCGTCAGGCACTGCAAAAACTTTAAGCGTCGAGTAAAGCGGGATCTGCATCTTGTCAAAATATGATCTGAAGTCCGCGTTTTCCAAACTGGTCTTAGGGTAGTTGAAGTAGTATCCCCACTGGTAGACAGTGTTGTTGGCAACCGCGCTGTCGATAAACTGCTTCACATCGCCGTCGCTGTTGGCCTTCAGCAAGTCCAATTCATGCTCAAGCGAAATATCAGTGGAGTCGCCATCGCTCGCGCCGGGATTATATCTCATTTCATCGGTCAGAGATCTTTCTTCCATGGAAAAACCGTAGAGGATCTCATCGCTTTGGACAAAATCCTTGGCCGGCGTAATCTTGGCGTACAGAACCGGGCCGCTAGTTGTTGAAGAAACTGCTGTGCCGTCGCTAGTAGTAATCACCGGCGTTAAACTGCTGTCTTTTCCTTCGTCACTTAAGCTGGGATTGATTGCCCGGTTGGCTTGGACAGGAATGTAAAAATCCGCGCTAGTAGCGTTGGTGTTTTCAGCCCGGCTTAAAGTGAGGGTGCCGTCACCGTTATTAATTAAGTTCCAAACCGGCTTGCTCTGTTCAAGCAGGGTGGTAGTGCCCGCGTTATAGGAAATGACAAAATCCTTGCTGCTGTTTCTTAAGCCGCCCGCGTTGTCAAAAGAAATCGTAAGCGGGGTGGTATTCTCCGCTAAGCCAGAAATGTTGAAGCGCAGATAGATGTTTTGATTGCCTGGCGTCAAATTCTCAGGCTTGTCCGGGGAACTTTCGATTTTGCCAGCAGGATTGGCACTTTTGGCATTTTCCGCGCTGTCGTAGACAGTGATGTTGTAGTTGACATTGCTTTGCTTACTTTCCTGGGCTTCAGTGTTATTTTGGGAAGTGCTTGCTTCGTTTTCCGGGATGCTGCTTTCAGCGGCTGCTGCGCTTTCTTTTGCTGGTTCAGCAGTCTCCTTGTCTGCTGTTTCTGTTGAAGCAGTTTGATTGCTTGTTACGTCTGCTTGCTTTTGCTCAGCAGCAGCAGTAGCAGTCTCTTCCCTAGTAGATTCGCTGCTTGTATTTTCTGCAGTTGCCGTGTCTGTGACGGTAGATTCGTTACTAGTACTCTCTGCAGCCGCATTTTCCGCAGTAGTAGTCTCTTCCGCGGCAGCAGTAGCTGTCTCACTGCTAGTATTCTCTGCAGCTGCAGTACTAGAGCTTGTATCTGCCGAGCTGCTGTCACTCGCACTGCTTTGCTGCACGACAGTTTCAGTTGCTTGATCGTCAGCCGCGTGCACCAGTTGCCCGTTACTTACGAAAAAGCTGGTTCCTAACGCAACTGCCGCCAGGCCAAGCGATAATTTACGAAAGCCAAACTTTTCTTTCCCATTTAATTTGGCGTTGAAGTAGGGATCGTGTTTATGGCTCATGATTATCAGTCCTCTATGATTTTATACTAAAACAACTATATATTTATGTAAAAATTTTTATGTATCATTAAAAAACGATACATGCTTAGAAAATTACACTCAATTGGCTATAAGAAAAGGACTTCCTCTACTTATAATCTAAACGAACAATATGAAAGTAAGTCCTTATAAATAATTTTAGCAAAAAATCGCATTAATGGACGATCAAATACGAAAAAATGATGAATAGTAAGCGAAATGCCCTGCAAGCAACCGGTTTTCGGTCTAAATCTTGCAAGGCATTTTCATATTTATTGAATCTTAAAGGCTAAGGTTTCGTATGGCCGCAGGCTCAATTCAGCTGGCAGCTGGCTGAGCTCTCTTTGATAGTTGTCCAAAAGAACCTGCCCGCTTTCCCGCAGGTCGCTTGGCACGGACACAATGGTTTCTTTTCCGTAGAAGTTGTTGAAGACAACTAACTTTTCTCCGTCCAGTTCTCTGACGTAAGCAAAAACTTGCTGGTCATCCGGCAGAATTTCCCGGAAGCCGCCGGCGGAAATCACGTCCTCTTGCTTTCTCAAAGCGATCAGCTTCTGGTAGAAGGCGAAAACTTCCCCCTCAGCCAGTTCCTTTTCGACATTGATTTCGTCTTGGTGGGTTGGCATAAGCCACGGCTTAACCTGGCTGAAGCCAGCGTACTTGCTGGCATCCCAGTGCATCGGCACCCGGGAGTTGTCTCTGGACTTGGCCTTGATGATTGCAAAAGCCTCATCTTCGCTCATGCCCTTGTCCAGCAATTCTTGGTAGGCGTTCTTGCATTCCACGTCCACGTACTCGTCCATTGACTGGTAGTCCGGGTCAACCATTCCCAGTTCATCACCTTGGTAGATGAATGGCGTTCCCCGCAAAAAGTGAGTCGTCGCCGCCAGCATTTCCGCTGACTTTTCCCGGTAGTGGACCGGATCGCCAAAGCGGTTCAAGGCCCAAGGCTGGTCGTGGTTGTTCCAGAAGACCGCGTTCCAGCCGCCGCCTGCCGTCATCCCTGTCTGCCAGGAGCTGAGCAGGCCCTTCAGCTTCATGAAGTCAAAAGGCATCTTGGTCCACTTTTCCCCGTCCTTATAGTCGACCTTCAAGTGGTGGAAGGTGAAGACCATGGACAGTTCCTTTTCCTTAGGGTTGGTGTAGCGGACACTATTGGGGATGGTGGTTGAAGACATTTCCCCAACTGTGATTGAGTCCTCATCTTGGCCAAAAGTCGTCCGGTTCAGTTCCTTCAAGTAGTCGTGAACCACCGGCGTGTCGGTGTAGAGGGTCTTTTCTTCAGTTGGGTCAGTAGAGTCGACCAGGTCCTCGCTCTTGCCAGTCACGTTGATGACGTCGAAGCGGAAGCCCCGGACGCCCTTTCCCCGCCAGAAGTTGACCACGTCTTCCAGTTCTTTTCTGACTTCCGGGTTGTGCCAGTCCAGATCGGCCTGGGTTGGGTCATAGAGGTGGAGGTAGTAGAGGTCAGTGTCGCCGAACTTGGACCAGGCCGGGCCGCCGAACTTGGACTGCCAGTTGTTTGGCAAACCGCCGTCAGGCTTGCCAGGCCGCAGGTAGAAGAATTTCTGGTATTTTTCATCCCCGGCCAGGGCCTTTTTAAACCATTCATGTTCAGTTGAGCAGTGGTTCAAGACCATGTCCAGCATCACGCCAACGCCGATGTCCGCCAGTTTGGCCTGCAGCTCTTCAAAGTCAGCCATGGTACCAAAAAGGGGATCTATCTCCCTATAGTTGGCGATGTCATAGCCGTTGTCGTTTTGCGGGGAAACATAGAAGGGGTTGAACCAGATCATGTCCACATTCAGCTTCTTGATATAGTCGATCTTCTCGATAATGCCCCGAAGATCCCCGATTCCGTCGCCGTTAGCGTCGTAGAAGGACTTTGGGTAGATCTGGTAGATGACTTTTTGGCCTAAATTTTGCATATTTTTCTCCTATATTTTGCTGCGGCGAGCAAAGTCAATAAATCTGAAACGATTGGGATTGTGGTAAGAGGCGGTCAGTTGGAAGAGGGAGGTGTCCTCTAAGTAGACCATGCTCTTAACTAAAACGGCTTTTCGGTCGGAGTCCAGCTCCAGCATCTTGGCTAATTCCTCACTCACGGTCTGCACGCTTACGTCTTTAACCGCGTAGGAAATCTTCAGACCCAGCTCATTTTCAAAGTAGTCATATAAGGAATGTTCCGCCACGGATGGGCTGATTTCCTTGACGTATTTGGTGGAGATGTAGTCCACGTCCAAAACGTCCGGCTCACCGTCAATGATTCTGAGCCGCTTGACCTTGATAAAAGGCTCTGTGTTGTCGCAGCTGAAGTCGTCGGGAACTTCTTTTACTTCTTTGATTTCCAAAAGCTTGGTCTGAGCTTTCAGCCCCAGGGATTGGTTCAGCTCGTTAAAAGTCGTGATCCTGGAAATAGGAAAACTTAAACGGGAAAAGTCGAGGACGATTGAGCCCTTGCCCTTGATCTTCTGGATTAATCCCAGGCTGGTTAAGTCTTCCAGGGATTTTCTGACCGTGTTCCGGGATGCCCCGTAGAGGTTGGCCAGTTCGTTTTCGCTGGGCAAAAAGCACTTGGGCGGGTAGATCCCGTGCCTGATCTTGCCGGCCAGGTCTTGGGTAATCATATCTTGCTTGGCAGTCATTTTCTTGCCTCCAAATTCTTTTATGCCCTCATTATAGCCGGGCAGGCAGATTTTTTCAACATGTATGGACAAGATAAATTGAAAACAGAAACCGGAAACAATGCTGATGGAAAAAGACTTTAAAATAGCTATTGACAACTTGTATGCACAAGCGTAAGATGGAGACAGTTAAGAGAAAGCGGTTACCCCGCTAAGTTTTTGGAGAATGAATATGGCAAAGAAAGATTACAGCGGCCTGGCGAAGACGATCATCGCCAATGTAGGCGGCAAGGAGAACATCAACAGCTTGATTCACTGCATCACGCGTCTGCGTTTCTACCTTAAGGACGAAAGCAAGGCCAACGATGAAGTGTTAAAGGAAACCGACGGCGTTATCGACGTAATGCACGCTTCCGGCCAGTACCAAGTGGTCATCGGCAACGCGGTTACCCAGGTTTACGACGCCGTGATGGCGGAACTGGGCGGCTTGCCGGAAGGCGGCGAAGCAGCTGAAACTAAGGAAGACGACGGCAAGAACCCGGTTTCCAGAGCTTTTGGCAACTTGATCGGCTTCATCACCGGTTCCATGAGTCCGGTAGTTGGCGTTATCGCTGCTTCCGGTATCATCAAGGGGATCCTGGCCCTGTTGACTTTGCCGCAATTGGGGGCACTTTTGAACGCTAAGAGCACGGCTTACATCACGGTCAGTGCCATGGCGGACTCAGCCTTCTACTTCCTGCCAATCCTGGTTGGCTTCGCCGCTGCTAAAAAGTTGAACGGCGACCCGATCGTGGCCGCGGTAATCGGCGGGGTCCTGACTTACCCGCAGCTGGTTACTTGGGGCGGGCAGTACAAGACCATGTTCAGCATTGGGGGCTTTAACTTCCAGTTCCTAAACTACACCTACTCAATCTTCCCGATGATCCTGGCCGCCTGGCTGGCTAAGAAACTGGAAGACTGGCTGAAGGACCACCTGCCGGACTACCTGCAGATGATCTTCACGCCATTGATCACCATCTTGCTGGTTTCAGCAGTGACCTTGATGGTTACCGGTCCGGTGATTCAAGGCGTAGCCAACGGGATCGCGGACTTGATCAACTGGGTTGTTTCAGCATCTGGTTGGATCGGCGGCCTCTTGATCGGTGCCTTCTACCAAGTTCTGGTTATCTTCGGTCTGCACTGGGGTGTTGTACCGCTGGTTGCCCAGCAGATTGCCCAAAGCGGCCAGAGTTCATTGAACGCGATTATTTCTGTTACCATGGTTTCCCAAGGTGCGGCAGTTTTGGCTGTAGCCTTGAAGACCAAGAAGAAGGGGACCAAGACTTTGGGTATCTCCGCGGCTGTCTCAGCCTTCTGCGGGGTTACTGAACCAGCTATTTACGGGATCAACCTTCGCTTTAAGAAGGTCTTCATCTCAGGTTTGATCGGGTCAGCAGTCGGTGGTTTGATTACTGGCTTGATGCACGGGACCATGTACGGCTTTACTGGTTCTTTGATCGGTTTCTCATCCTTCTTCAACCCGAAGAATCCAAGCGACTTGACCAGTTTTTATGCCTTCCTTCTGTCCAGCGCGGCAGCTTTGGTAATTTCCTTCATCGTGGCCTGGGTTTGGGGCTACAATGATGAAATGGTTGCCGGTAAGAAAGTTGAAAAGAAGCAACGGCCAGGCAGTGAAGCTAAGCCAAAGAGCGAAACTTTGACTGCTCCGGTAGCTGGCAAGGTGATTGCCCTGTCAAGCGTCAACGACCCAGTTTTTTCAACTGGTGCCATGGGCGAAGGGTTTGCGGTAGTGCCAACTGAGGGCGTGGTTAAGGCTCCGGTTGACGGTGAAGTAGCAGCCTTGTTTGAAACTGGCCACGCGATTGGCTTGAAGACTACGGCCGGCGCGGAAGTGCTGATCCACATCGGGATCGACACGGTTATGCTTAAGGGCAAGGGCTTTAACGTCAAGGTTGCACAAGGTGACCTGGTTAAGGCCGGGCAGACTCTGATCGAGTTTGACCTGGACGGCATCAAGGAAGCCGGCTACGACCCAACGGTCATGACGGTAGTCACTGACAAGCACGGCGTGGACGTTAAGCTGCCAAGCGTTGAATAATTTGCAGAGAAAAAAGACGTCATCCCTCGATTTGGGGATGGCGCCTTTTGCGCTTATTTAGC
>NZ_JBJEES010000012.1:5690-8797 GCF_051873315.1 Lactobacillus sp. | reverse complement strand
AGAAAAAAGACGTCATCCCTCGATTTGGGGATGGCGCCTTTTGCGCTTATTTAGCTTTCTTCTTCGCTGCAGATAGCGATGACCCGCATCTTGTAGCCAAAGGTGTGGTCTTCGGTAACCTTTTCGCCGGTGTGGTCAGTGATGACCGCGTCGATGTGGCCGCCTTCAGCAACAAACTTGTCGATTTGCTCCTTGACTTGGGCAAAAGTGCCTTCAAATTGCTTGGTAAATTGCATGTCAGTCTCCTCCTCTTTCGTAGTTTACTTAATTTTACCTCTAAAAAAAGGAAAAATGCTTGCTGCTTATAAATTAATATGGAAAATCTTCTGGCCAGTTTTTGCTTAAAAGGTCCAAGAGAGGGGTGACCATCTTCTTTTGGTCCTTGCGGTAGACGGCGTAGAAGTCAAGCCGGTTCTTCGGGTCAGCAATTCTGACCGGAACCCGGTTGCCAAGTTCTGGGTAGTCAGGGTTGGACAGGTTGGACCGGAAGACGGGCAGCTGGGAGTATTTGGTTAATTCGGTGAGGGAATCCACATCATCCTGGTAGATGAAGTGAGGATGAGGGATGGCCTTTTCCTTGATCTGCTTCCAAGGGCCGATATCCTGCAAGACGATAAAGCTGACCCCGGCAAGCTCCTGGAAGGTAACTGAGCCCTTCTTGGCTAAGTCGCTGTCCTTGTCGCACATGAGAAAAAGCTCTTCATAGCCAACATAGCGGGATTCACAGGCCTCAGTCTGGTATTCCTGGCTGCTGAAGACGACTTGGTAGTGGAAATTTTCGACGGCAGGGAGGATATATTTTTCCTCAAGCAGGTCCTTGTCGATTTCAACCTTGATTGGCAGTTTGCGCCGCAAGCGTTCGCTGATCAAAAGCGGGCCTGGAGCGTCTGAGCCAATTAGGAAACGGGTTTGGCCTTTAGCAAAGTTCTGGACTTTTTCCAGCATGCTGCTCTCCATGGCGAGCAAACGGGCGGCTTCTTTAGCGGCGAGTTGGCCAGTGGTGTTCAGAGTGATTTTGTTGTTGCCGGATCGGTTGAAAAGGGCGACGTCCATCTCTTGTTCCAGCTTCTGCATCCCCCGCGTCACCGTCGGCTGGGTCAAGTGCAGCTCTTCAGCTGCCCCGCTGAGGGTCCCGCTTTCGGCAAAGGCAACTAATTCTTCAAGTAGTCGTGGATCGATCATTTTTTCCTCTTGTATCTGTTTAATCTTACTATGCTTTTAACGTATACTAGCATAAACAAGCGGCAATTTTCAATTTAGAACCTCGAATCATCTTTAGGGCAGAATTGACAAGTATTTTTATCGCCGCAATGTAATTGCTGGCCAGCGGCATGTAGTAGAATATTGTACAGAAAGAATAGAAAGTGACTGAAAAAATGTCGAAAAAATCACTGATCATCCGGCTCTTGGTGATCCTGGCCGGCTTCATCATCCTTCTGTATCCGGTCATAAGTGACTATGTAAATACGCAAAACAGCGGCAATGCGGTCAACAGCTACGCCGGTTCCGTAAGAAAGGCGACCAAAAAGCAGCGCCAGCAGCTTTTTAAAAAGGCTAGAGCCTATAACGAGGCCTTGGCTAAAGATCCAGAAACTTTTTACCACCCAAACCTGGTCCCGGGCTACTCAAGTCAGCTTAAAGTAGCGGACACAGACGTGATGGCTATCGTTGACATTCCTAAAATCAGAGTCCATCTGCCGGTCTACCACGGGACAGCCAACAGCGTCTTGGGTGACGGGATCGGTCACTTGAAGGGGACCAGCCTGCCGATCGGGGGCAAGTCGACCCACTCGGTACTGGTGGGCCACCGGGGTCTGCCGAGCGCGACCTTGTTTACCGACCTGGATGCCATGAAGAAGGGGGACTATTTTACGGTCACCACTTTAGGCAAAAAGATCACCTACAAGGTTGACGCTATCCATGTCGTTAAGCCTAACAACGTCAAGTATTTGCAGATCGTCAAAGGCAAGGACTACTGCACCCTGCTCACTTGCACGCCTTACGGGATCAACACCGAGCGGCTCTTGGTCAGAGGGGTCAGAGTAAAGAACCTGCCGGAGGATAAGGAGGGCAAGTCAGGCTTCTTCATTTCCCCGAAGAAGCTGATCTATTACGGCGCTATGGCCCTGCTCGGTCTTTTGGTCGTAGTCTGGCTGATCGCCTTGCTCCGGCGAAGCAGATAAAGAGAATAAGTTTTTTAGCAGTCCTGTTGGCGAGCAGCAGGGCTGTTTTTGTTTATACTTTTTTATACTTTTTAGGCAAAATATAACTTTTATTTTTTGTGTAGACATATAGAAATGAATCATACAATGTTCATAGGTGGAAAAAGCAGGTTAAAAACGTGCATGACTAGAAAATAAGCTGGATAATTTTATCTATTCCTAGGATAAAAGTTTAATTCTAATTTTCTTCATTTTCTTCATTTTTTGGCTTAACATCCTTCAATAATTGAGTATAATTAAGGGCAAGTAATAAAAATAATTTTGATCTCGATACAGGGAAAGGAACCGTATTATGAAGAACAACCGTTTAATGAAGAACCTTGGTAAAGCTACTGTTGCTGCTGCACTGCTTGCTACTGGCGTAAGCCCAGTTCTGGCTGCAACTGAAAACAAGACTGAAGTTAAGAGCAACAAGACTGCTGCTGAATCTTCATCAAAGAAGACCAGCTCAGTAAGCTCATCAACTTCATCAAAGAAGACCAGCTCATCTGAATCATCAAAGGCTTCAAGCTCATCAGAAGCTTCATCATCAAGCAAGAAGGCTGCTAAGAAGAGCACCAAGAAGGCAGCAAAGAAGTCAACTAAGAAGGCCGCCAAGAAGGCAGCCAAGAAGGCAGCTAAGAAGTCAACTAAGAAGGCTGCCAAGAAGGCAGCTAAGAAGTCAACTAAGAAGACCACCAAGAAGGCTGCAAAGAAGGTAGCTAAGAAGACTACTAAGAAGACCACCAAGAAGGCAGCTAAGACTGCTAAGAAGTCAACTAAGAAGGCTGCAAAGGACACTAAGAAGGCAGCTAAGACTACTAAGAAGTCAACTAAGAAGGCCGCAAAGGACACTAAGAAGGCAGCTAAGACTGCTAAGAAGTCAACTAAGAAGGCCGCAAAGGA
>NZ_JBJEES010000012.1:0-5590 GCF_051873315.1 Lactobacillus sp. | reverse complement strand
CTAAGAAGACTAGCGCAAAGTCAACTTCAGCATCTTCAACTAGCTCAGCTAAGTAATTAATTTGAGCAAAACTAAAGGCTCTGTCATCAATCACGATGGCAGAGCCTTTTTTTAGTCCTTATTTACTTCCGGGAAAACGTACTTTTCCATGTCAGCCAGGCAATCAGCAATTGG
This sequence comes from Lactobacillus sp., assembly GCF_051873315.1. GTDB lineage: Bacteria > Bacillota > Bacilli > Lactobacillales > Lactobacillaceae > Lactobacillus. The sequence continues at coordinate 5,416 of NZ_JBJEES010000012.1, read as the reverse complement.
CCGCTTGGTTGGCTTGAAGTTGATGATCACGTGGTTTAAGCCTTCCTCGCGCTGCTTGCGCCAGAACTGTCCCAGGCTCTTTGCTCCCCCGCGCAGGTAGATCTTGTTGAAGAGCTGGCATGGGGCATCCGGGTCATCCAAAAGTTCAACGAAGTTCTGGTAGCCGAAGGGATGCCAGTTGCCGTCCTCATTCAAGTCGTTCAGCTTCTTAACCACCGATGCCGTCTCATCTTCGCCAACCCCATGCCAGATCCAGACGTCTGGCTCATTGGCCAGCCAGGATAATTCCTGCCGGCAGCGGCCGATCGCGACCATTGGCATCTGGTAGCCCTCTTCAAGCTGAGGCACGACGCTCAAAGACCCGGTCAGCTTACTGTAGTAGTTGCCACTGAAGTGCAGGCGGTTGGGGTGAGTCAGGGACTTTTTGGCCAAATCCCAGCCTTCTCTGAAGATCTCGCTGCGCTCGTTCCAGTCCCGGCCAAAAGCTTTAAATTCATTTTTCCGGTCCCCGCTGACTAAACCCAGCAGGAAACGGTGGTCACTGAGCCGGTCGATTGACACGGCCGCCTGGGCCACGTGAATCGGATTCCGCTCAGGCAAAATAAAGCCGGCAGACCCCAATACGATCTTGTCCGTGGTCATGGCCAGAGCCCCCAGAGTCGTGAATGGATCAAGTCCCTGGCCAACGTCGCCAAAGTATGGGTCATAAAAAGGAACGTCTCTGATCCACAAGGCGTCAAAGCCGGCTTTTTCCGCTGCCTTGGCGCAGTCAAAAAGGTCGCTGACATCTGGAATCTGGCTGTCCGGGTAGCCCTTAAAAGGCGCCATTAAGCCGAAAGTCAATTTACCCGGCTGAAAGACCTGCTTAAAGCCCGGGTGGTTGGCAAACTGCTTGGGATAGACAACCTTCTTGGCATCGCTGCCTGCTCCTTGAAAAAGGGGACTGTCGTCTTGACCCAAAATTTGCAGATTGGGAATGTTCAGCTTGTTTTCTTGTTCTTCAGCCATTTTTTCTGCCTCCGTTAATTAAGGATAAAACTGATATAAACCAAGGCGCCATAGCGCTGGTTGACAGAATACTTCATGTCGCAGAAGACGCGCAGGGTCCGGGCGTCCGCCGTCAAAATCTGGCAGTCGTCCCTAAAACGCTCTTCATCAGCTGCCGATTCAACAAAGTCGGTAAACTCCTCCTTGATCCTGTCTCTGTCGCTTGGTGAAACCAAGTTGAGCAGGGACTGGCCATAGTAGTCATAAAAGTCAGCTGACAGCTCGCAGCCAAACAATTCCAGCAGACTCTTGTTGACGTAGATGACCTCTTTGGTATCCATCTGCATGACCAAAAGAGGAGTTGGGTCGCCGGCCGCCAGGGCTCTCAGACCCAGGCCCAACTGGTTGCGGTGCTTCTTCTCCGACAAGCTGGACTTGTAGCTGGCAAAATTGTTCTTGCCGGCAATTTTTACTTCGTACAAGGCAGCGTCGGCGAACTTCAAGGCCTCCTCATAGTCCTTGGCCTGGCCTGGGAATTCGCTGTAGCCGATGGAGACGGAGAAAGGAATTTCCTCCCCGTTGCTTTCTACTTCCTGCTTTAAAACAGAAAGGCCTTTGATAGCTTCCTGGTTGTCACACATCTTGCCAGGAAGTGCCACGACGAATTCGTCCCCGCCGTTTCTGCCAATGATGGCATTGGGCCCAAAGCACTTTTTCAAATTCCTGGTCAGCTGGACTAAAACCGCGTCCCCGGTTTGGTGGCCAAAGACATCGTTGATTGACTTGAAATCGTCAATGTCCAGCATGATCACCGTGGTCTCGGGCTGCTTTTTAACAGACAGGCTCGACAGCTTCCAGTCAAAGCCCTGCCGGTTGTAGGCTTGAGTCAAAGGATCAAGCGTGGCTTCTCTTTCCAGGATCCGCCCGCTGATCCGCCGGTTGATCACCCAGAGCATGAGACCCGCGATAGCGAAGTCGATGAGTATGAGGTAGCCCATGAACCAGTTCCACTTAGTGTAGCGCCAGCCATTGGCTGGAGCGATTCTCAAGAGCCAGTGGCTGTTGTCGGCAGTGGTAAAGCTGTAGCTGATCGGTTCATGGAGATTGCCTTGCTGCATGACCTGCTTGTAGCTGGTATTTAAGGGAGAAACTTGCTTTTCCAATTCATAGCTGTAGCCGGCTGATTTAAGGTTGGCCGCAGTGGAGGAGAAGGTCTGAGGAATCTTCATCACTACGATGGCGAAGCCCCAGAACTGCTTTTTGCCGTTTTTCTTGATAAAAATCGGCGTCCGCATGACCACGCCTTTCCCGCCCTGTTTAAGGGAGATCGGCCCCTGAGTCACGGTGACCTGGTGGGCAATCCCGTAGCGGCAAAGAGGGCCGCGGATCGGGTCGGTTAAAAGGTTGATCTTGCCTGCTTCGTTTCCTTTTAAAGGATAGATCTCGGTGACTTTGCCATTAGGCGCCAGCTGTAGGTTGCTGGCTGCTTCATTTTCTTCTAAAAGGTCCTTGGCCACGGTGGAGAAATTCTGGACTTTGCCATTGCTGGCTAAAACCAGTTCCTTCAGAGTTGTTGACAGGGTCAAGGCATTCTTGATCTCACCCTTCAAGGTCCGGGAGAAACCGGCCGCCAGGGCCTGGGCCTGGTCGCGCTCGGCAGCTTTCTGCTGCTCCTGGACGTAGCTGAGCAAGCTGAGATTGAAGACGGCCAGCAAAATCAAAGTGGCCGCGATGAGCAAGTAGTCGTTTTGATTTGCTTTCCTAAGCTGTTTAAACATTGCTGAATTGCACCTTGCTTTTACTATAATATGTTTTCGACTTAGTTATAATGTCACTGGCTGCGGATTTGTTCAAATTGCTAACGAATAATCCTATTGTTCAGTATACTATAGCGGAGAGTGTTATTACAAATTGTTAAAATGTTATAAAACTGAGAAAGCAATTAGGAAAAAGTTGTTCGCCTTTTGAAAAAAGGTGCATAAAAAATGTTTAAATTCACGAAAACTCTTGTCAAAGACTATTTTACATCATACAATAGGCTATGCAAGAGTAAGCGGTTGCTTTTAATAAACTCTTGAGTTTTTCACTTGGAGATAAATTCATAGCTGTTTTTGTTTACACTTTTTAATATGGCTATTCTCTAATGGGCGTTTCAATTGGGAAACGTCTTTTTTTGCGTTGGTAGAGGCTAATTTTTTAATAATTAGGCCGGGGGTAAAGAGAAAGTTGCCGGCTGAGTGCTATAATAGGTTAGATCAGCGGCAGTAGTTTGTCTGCCGCGAATAGGAATCAACAAACTAAGTGAGGTAATAATATGGCAAAAATCGGTGTTTTGGGAGCAGGTACTTGGGGCATGGCACTGGCCCGGATGCTCAGCAACTCTGGTCATGAAGTGACCGTCTGGTCAGCCCTGCCGCAAGAAGTCGACGAACTCTCAAGAACTCGTCGCCAGAAGAACCTGCCAGGTATGGTTATTCCTGACGAAATTAAATTTACCAAGGAAATTGCAGAAGCCTGCCAAGACAAGGACATCATCCTTTTCGCCGTACCATCAGTCTTCGTCCGCTCAACTGCCAAGACTGCTGCCCCGTTTATTCCAGATGGGCAGATCATCGTTGACGTGGCTAAGGGGATCGAACCGGACACTCTCTTGACTTTGACTGAAGTTATCGCTGACGAAGTAAACAAGGATGGCAAGCATGGCAATGTCCACTACGTTGCCCTGTCTGGCCCGACCCACGCTGAAGAAGTGGCCAAGGACCTGCCAACCACCATCGTCTCCGCCTGTGAAGACCAAGACGTGGCCGAAAAGGTCCAGGACGTCTTCATGAACAAGAACATGCGGGTTTACACCAACTCTGACCGCCTGGGCGTTGAGCTCTGCGGGGCCTTGAAGAACGTGATTGCTTTGGCCAGCGGGATCTGCTCGGGACTTGGCTACGGGGACAACATGCGGGCCGCCTTGATCATCCGCGGAATGGCGGAAATCAAGCGCCTGGGCCTCAAGATGGGCGGCAAGGAAGACTCCTTTGACGGCCTGGCCGGCATGGGTGACTTGATCGTTACCGCCACCAGCAAGGAAAGCCGGAACAACAATGCCGGCTACTTGATCGGCAAGGGCAAGAGCGCTGAAGAAGCCAAGAAGGAAGTGGGCATGGTCGTTGAAGGGATCAATGCCATTCCAGCTGCCTTGGAACTGGCTGAGAAGTATGACGTGGAAATGCCAATCGTCTTTGCCGTTGATGCCGTAGTCAACCACGGTGCCGACGCCCGGGAAACCGTTGACGCCTTGATGATGCGGGAAAAGAAGTCAGAAATGACCAAGTAAAGAGATTTATGAAGAAGTTTGCGCCAGCAGACTTCTTTTTATTTTTTCTTTTCTAAAAAAAGGCAAATCACTCTCATAAACATTTCATTTCGTCATAACTTATGCTATGCTTATGACAGGTGGTGACTTTGGATGGATAAGAACACGATTGGCAAGTATTTGAGAGACCTGCGCCGCCAGCGGGGAATGAGCCAGCGGGAGCTGGCCGTGGCCTTGGGAGTAAGCAAGCAGACGGTTTCCAACTGGGAGGTTGGCCGCAAGGTGCCGCGGATGAAGGCTGTTGAGAAGATAGCGAATGTTTTTGGCGTGTCCAGAAGCAGTATTTTGGCTGGTCTGCCGGTGGAAGTACTGGAGCAGGAAGGGCTGATTGATCGCAAGGTGGTCGATTTGACCGACCGGGATGTGCGCCTCACTTATCAAGGCCGGCAAGTGCCGCGGGAATACATTGACATTATTGAGAAGCTGATGCGCTGCGATATCGCCGAGCGCGATGCTCAGTAAGGCGGGAAGTCCCCGCCTTTTTCTTTTGCTTTGCAAAGCGTAAGCCTTTTCATGAAAAGGTAGTATAATGAAAGGGTGATATTCGAAAAATAAGGGGGATAGAACGATGAAGGAGAAAAATTGGCTGACCTGGCTGACAGTCTTAGCCCTGGTCGTGGGCTTTGTCGCCATGGGGGCCAGCGTCTGGCTGAGCGCGCAAGCCGCCAAGCAGACCCAGAGAAACAGCAAGCTGGCCGGCCAGCTCTACCAGGCCAGCCGGACCAAGAGCAGTGAGGCATCAAGTCTTAAAAAGCGGCTGGACAAATTGGAGAGCGACAATTCAAGTTTAAAGAAGAAGAATTCCAGACTGGCCAAGGAGAACGGGGCACTAAAAGAGGCCAACCAGGACCTGCCAGCAGCCAGCGCGGCGGCGGGATTAAACGTTTGGGAGACGGAAGAAAAAGGCAGTCAGCTCCAGCTGGAGATCGACAATGAGACCGGGCAGGCGGTGAGTGACCTGTTGGTTTTGGCGGTAGCGGCCAGCGGCCGGGTTACTTTAAGCAGCTTGCCTAGCTATTTCCCAGTTGGCGGAGCTAAGCCCAGCTATTTTTACCGGAAGAA
>NZ_JBJEES010000011.1:0-15560 GCF_051873315.1 Lactobacillus sp. | reverse complement strand
CTCAAGGAAGCCACCCGGACCATGTAGAATTCGTCGACGTTGGACTGGGTGATCCCCAGGAAGTTGGCTCTTTCCAAAAGCGGCTCATCAGGGTTTCTGGCTTCGTCCAGGCAACGGTCGTTGAAGTCCAGCCAGCTCAGTTCCCGGTTGGCATAATAACTAGGATCGGTGAATTTATTCTTGTTCTTAGCAATCGTCATTTTTTACTTTCCCCTCTTCTGCTTCATGGCAATCTTCATGCCGAAGACGGCTTCAGCCAAATTGACATTCTTTTCAAAAACCCAGCGTTCCAAGGTCAGATCCCGCTTGCTGGTCACCGTGATCAGCATCTGGTCATCCTTGATGGAAACCACAATCTTACTGATCTTCTGCTTGCGGGAAGCATCCAGGCTGTTGGCCAGGCGCAGGATGGCAGCCAATTTGGCTACCCGGACCTGCAGGGCTGGATCAAGGTGGCGGTATTCGCGTTCATCAGCATTCAAGTTGGTGATGTCCTGGTGCTTCAAAATGCTCAAGAGCATTTCATTTTCCCGGTCAGACAAGCCGATGATCTGGTTGGCCCCCACAATGTAAGCAGCATGCTCATAGTGGTTGTGGAAGTTGATGAAGTTGCCGATATCATGCAAGCGGGCCGCGATTTCCAAAAGCTGCCGGTCATCACGGTCAACCATGCCGGCGTGGGCCAGGCGGTCAAAAATATGCAGGGCAAACTTGTTGGACAAGTTGCTGTGCTTGCCGCCTGATTCGTAGCGGCGGGCGATGTTTTTGGTCGCCGTCAAAACGATAGTTGAGTATTCGTCCGGCCGGTACTTCAGCTTGGCAGCTTCCTGGATCATCAAACCGGTGATGGCTGAAGACTGAGTCAGTGTCATCATGTGCGGCTTGATGATCTTGACCAACTGGTTGATCAAAACGATAGTCGGCTTCATCCGGGCCAGGGAGTCGGTATCCAGCTGGTATTTTTCCATCAAGTACTGGTCTGGGGCTTCTCTGAAGTCATCATAAACGCCGGCAAATTGCTCCAGGTCGATGAGCCGGGCCTTTTCTTGCGGCCGCAGGCTCTGCTCGCCTCTGCCGGAAACATGCTGGATGATGATCCGGGCCTTGCCAGTCGGCTTTTCAATCGTCTTGAAGCTGACCAGCTTGCGGGAGATGTAGTCGCCGATAATGTCGATCGGATCGCTTGGCGTGTCCCGGGTCATGGCTGACATTTCTTCAATTTCTTCCGGGCCCAGGGCAAAGTTCCAGGTTGACAGGTAGTGCTGGCCCTTGAACAAGGTGAGGTTGAGCATGGCGCTGCCCATGCTGAGCAAGTAAGTAAATTCATCATCCTTCAGTTCTGAGAACTGCGGCAGGGCCATCCCGGCAATGATCTTGTAGTAAGCAATCTGGGCCCCGTTCAGCCATTCAATTTCCAGACCAGTTCTGACCTTGATCTGGTCGGCCAGATAGCGCGCCGAAATCTTGTCCAAAAGCTGCCGGTTGCCGTAAACCTTGTAGTTGTCGATCCCGTATTCCGCGATCTTCCGCTTGAAGCCGATCAAGGCGTCAGTCAAGCGGGGCAGTTCGCTTTCATAAACTTCAAACTTCTTGCCGCCTTGGACAAACTGGGCAGAGCTCAGCTGCTCAATGATTGACAGTTTCTTCAAGTCAACGATAAACAGACGGGCTTGATATGATGATATGTAAATTAGACCAAATTGTCTTTTGCTCATATGTCTCTCCTCTGGTTGTTTTCACATAGTTTTCAAAATGAGCTTTAAAATTCAGCTGTAAGCGCTGAGTCACCTATTTCAATTGTACAAAAAATCTGCCCCTTCGGCTTATTTTTCCAGGTAAAAATCCATTTTTTAACACAATTTAACCTGGAAGTAAAAAAAACAGCGCGTCCAAAAACGAACGCACTGCTTAAGTTGCTTTAAATTATTCGCTTGCCTTCAAGCGAGAAGAAGCTTTGATATTGAAGCCTGGAACGCCGCTAAACCATTTCTTCATCAAACGGGCGTAAGTCCCGTTCTTGCGGAGTTCTTTCAAGGCCTGGTTGACCTCAGCCGTAAACTTGTCTTCCCCCTTCTTGATGCCGATCCCGTACGGCTCAACCGTAAAGGTGTCGCTCAGCATCTTGAACTTGTCCTTGTCATTGGAAATCAAGCCGGCCAAAACGGCATTGTCGCTGACCATGGCATTGGCCTTGCCGGCCTTTAAGGCATTGTAGCAAGAGCCATAGTCGTCATAGAAGATAACCCGGGCCTTTGGGGCATACTTGTGGACGTCACTGTCAGCAGTTGACCCCTTGACAGCCGCGATGGAGTACTTGGAAGTATTGAAGTCCTTGATGGAATTCAGCTTGCTCTTTTTCGGCACGATCAAAGTTTCCCCGGCCATGAAGTAAGTGTCGGAAAAATTAATGATCTTGCGCCGGTCAGCCGTGTTGGTCATGGTAGCCATAACGGCATCGACGTTGCCGATCTTGAGGTCCATGATCCGGGACTTTTCACTGATGTATTCAATCTTCATCTTGCCTTTAGGGCCAAGAATCTGCTTGGTAATGGCCCGGGCCAGGTCGACTTCAAAGCCGGTGGCCTTGCCGCTGTCCACGTCCATCATGCTGAACAGGCGGGTGTCGGCCCGCATCCCCCAGGTGATGGTGTTTGTCTGCTTAACCCGGTCATAGGTGCTGCTGGATTGACTATGCGAACAAGCGGTAAAAACTAATGATAACAGCAAAACCGCCATAAAGGCGGTCAGCTTCCTCAGTTTGCGTGCCATTTTTCCTCCTTGGCAAAAAAACTGCTAATACTTGATTCTCTTGCTCAAGTAGTTGGCAAAGCTGGACAAGGCGAAGCAGATGATAAAGTACATCACTGCCACGGCCAGGTACATTGGAATCATGTAATTGGTGTTTTGGTTGTAGATGATTTCAGCGTGGTAGAGCAGTTCCGGCAAAACGATGATCGTCGCCAGGGAAGTATCCTTGATCAAGGACACGAACTGTGACAAAAGGGCCGGAATCATTTTGGTCAAGGCCTGGGGCAAAACGACGTGGGTCATGGCTTGCATGTAGGTCATCCCGTTTGACCGGGCCCCTTCCATCTGGCCAGGGTCAACGGCCATGATCCCTGAGCGGACAACTTCCGCGATCATGGCTGATTCAAAGACCACCATGGCGATTACTGAAGCCTGGAAGGCGTCAACTCTGATCCCCATGACCGGCAGGCCAAAGTAAGAGAAGAAGATGATCAGCAAAAGGGGCAGGTTTCTGATGATGTCGATGATCACCCCAACCACTTTGGAAATCCGCGTGGTCTTGGCGTCAATTCTGGTAAAGCGGATCAAGCCCAGGGCCAGGCCGATTACAAAGCTCAAGATGATTGAAATCACTGAAACTTCGATCGTGACCCAGAATCCCTGCAGCAAAAAGCGGAGGTTGATCCAGGATAATGCTTCTGTAAGATTTTCCATTTATGTGCCTCCTAAACGCCCTTCTTTTCCAAGTACTGCATGTAGTAGCTCAGCGGCAGGGTCAAAATCAAGTAGAACAGGCCAACCAAGACATAGCTTGGAATAGTCTGGAAAGTGTTGGATGCCACGATGTCCCCTTGGTACATCAAGTCAAAACCGGCAACAAAGGCCAAGATACTGGAGTTCTTGATCAAGTTGACAAACTGGTTGCCCAATGGCGGAATCACGATTCTGAAGGCCTGGGGCAGGATAACGTAGCGCATGGCCTGCCAGTAGGTCATCCCGTTTGACCGGGCCCCTTCCATCTGGCCGGTGCCGACAGATTGGATCCCGGAGCGGACAGTTTCAGCGATGAAGGCTGATGAATAGATGGACAAACCGATTGTCCCTGCCTGGAAACCAGTCAGTTTCAGCGGCGTGTAGGTTGGCAGGACCAGGTAAAAGACCATGGTCACGACCAGCAGGGGAATGTTCCGGAAAATTTCGACATAAACCTTGGCTACCCCGCGCCAGAACTTGTTAGGCACGGTTTCCAGGATGGCAAAGCCGGATCCGATGATCAAACTGAAAAACAAGGAAATCAGACTGCAGAGAATCGTATTCCAAAAACCGAGCAAAAAGGTGGACCAGTTTGCTCCAAGTAAACTCAACATTAATATTCAGCCTCCTTAACACTGAATCCTGGAATGTTGCCAAACCATTTCTTGACAAGCTTGTGGTAGCTGCCGTCTGCCTTGGCTTCCTTCAAAGCCTTGTTGATGGCTTCCAGCATCTTGGTCTGCCCCTTTTCAACGGCAATCCCGTAAGGTTCAACGGCAATCGTGCCGCCAACCAGGTGCAGGTTCTTGTGCTGCTTGGCGATCCCGGCCAAAATCCCGTTGTCTGTTGCCACCGCGTCCCCCTGCCCGGCTAAGAGGGCATTGGTGCAAGAGCCATAGTCATTGTATTGGCGGATCGTGGCCTTTGGCGCCAGACGCGCGATATCGGCTGCCGCGGTCGTGCCCTTAGCGACAATGACCACCCGGCCCTTGTGGTTGAGGTCTTTGATTGACTTGACAGAGCTGCTGGTCTTGGTCATAAGGGAAGTCCCCGCCTTAAAGTAAGGGGTGGAGAAGTCAACTGACTTCTTTCTTTCGTCAGTGATAGTCATGGTCGCCAGAACTGCATCAAGGTTGTTGTTCTTGAGCTGCGGGATCTTGGTCTGGGCCGTGACCTCAATAAATTTTGCCTTGCCGTCCTTGCCCAGGATCTTCTTGGTCAAAAGGCGGGCCAGATCGATTTCAAAGCCTTCCAGCTTGTTGGTCTTGACACTCTTGATTCCAAACAGAGCCGTATCATATTTGACGCCCCAGGTAATTGTCTTGCTGCTCTTGACGTGATTGTAGACGCGCACGGAGTTGTCACTTTCAACCGCGCAGGCAGAAAGCGAAACAGTGGTCAGCAGCAGAAAAAGCAGGGCGGCAACTTTGCGGAATAGTTTCTTGCTTTTCATGTAACCGCTCCCTTCTTCTCATTAGTGGTCAATTACCTTGCTGAGGAATTCTTGGGCCCGCAGGTTGCGCGGGTGTTCGAAGAAGTCCTTCGGGTTGTGGGAGTCTTCCAAGACTTGCCCCTGGTCAAAGAAAATGACCCGGTCGCTCACTTCTCTGGCAAAGCCCATTTCGTGGGTAACGACCACCATGGTCATCCCTTCAGCGGCGATAGTCTGCATGACGTCCAAGACGTCCTGGATCATTTCCGGGTCAAGGGCACTGGTTGGTTCGTCAAACAAAAGCACCTTTGGCTTCATGGCCAAAGATCTGGCGATGGCCACCCGCTGCTTTTGCCCACCGGACAATTGTCTTGGGTAAGAGTCTTCCTTGTCCAAAAGGCCGACTTGCTTGAGCAGCTTTTCAGCGATTTCCCGGTTTTCCTTTTCGTCCCGGTGCAAAACGATTCTTGGGGCCAGCATGACATTCTCCAAGACAGTGTGGTTTTCGTAGAGGTTGAAGTGCTGGAAAACCATGCCGACGTCCCGGCGGATCTTGTTCAAGTCAGTCTTCTTGTCCCCCAGGTCATAGCCGTCCACGTCCAAGACGCCGGAAGAAATGCCTTCCAAACCGTTCATGGTTCTGATCAAGGTACTCTTGCCCGCGCCAGAAGGGCCGATGATGGAAACGACTTCGCCTTCGTCAATGCTTAAGTTGACGTCTTTCAAGGCATGGTAGTCGCCGTAGAACTTGTTGACTTTCTTGAACTCAATAATTGCTGCCATAGTGGTCCTCCTTGTTTTATTAATGCTTAATTAAATAGCCACCTGTTTGACTCAGTATCTGCACTTTAAGGCCTGTCTGCCAAGCTGGTCCTCTCACGCGAAAAAGGTTCGATTATTAGTCGGCAGTTTGGTGAAAACGCCGGTATTTTTCCCTCTTTCACAGCGAGAACCGAATCATCTCAAAAGTGCCATTGCTTTTTTCTTTCCAGGACGCTTGTTTTTTATTTAAGTATGATTAATTTTTTATTAAATTTACCAGAAAACAAGCTTTCACGCAAGCATTTTGTCAGTTCCAGCTCAGTTTTTTATCTTTTTTTAATAAAAAGAGCAAGAACTGCCTTGCTTATCTTAACCAGCTGCCAGTTTTCACTTCATTTTCTTTTGTTTCATTTGATATATTCTTAATTATATTAGATCTTACCCCAATTAGCAACAACTGTTTCTGAGCCAGGCACGCGTAACCGCTTTAAAGCCCGTTTTTTCACACTTTGACTAGACCAGGCCCTTGCTGGCCTCTATAATTAATAACTAAAGGAGTTTTACAATGTCAAAAAAGCAACATCCCATCATTATTGGTATCGCCGGCGGCTCCGGCTCTGGCAAGACGACCATTGCCCACGAATTATATGACCAGTTCAAAAACGACCGGATCCGGATCATTACGGAAGATTCTTATTATAAGAACCACCCGGAAATGACCATGGCCGAAAGAAACAAAATAAACTTCGACCACCCGGATGCTTTTGATACCGAGCTCTTGATCAGCCAGTTGCAGGACTTGCTAGCCGGCAAGGCCATCGAGATGCCGATTTACGACTTCACCACCCACCTGCGCAGCCCGGAAACGGTCCACGTTGAACCAGCCGACATCATCATCCTGGAAGGGATCCTGGTCCTGGCTTCAGAAGAATTGCGGAACTTGATGGACATCAAGATCTTCGTTGACACTGACGACGACATCCGCTTGATCCGCCGCCAGCGCCGGGACATGGCTGAACGGGGCCGGTCCTTTGACTCAATCATCGACCAGTACCTGGCAACGGTTAAGCCAAGCTACCACCAATTTGTTGAGCCAAGCAAGCGTTACGCCAACATCATCGTGCCAGAAGGCGGGGCCAACGACGTCGCTTTGGACATGCTGACCACGAAAGTCCGCGACATTCTCCGCCGCAATGATTTAGCAGAAAAAGAGGCGGAATAATGGCTAAGCAGAAACCACTTGTTATTGGGATTGCCGGCGGGTCCGGCTCAGGCAAGACGACTGTCTCCAAGGAAATCAGCCGGCGCCTGCCAGCTGACCGGGTGCTCATTCTGACTGAAGATGCCTACTACAACGACAATTCAGCCCTCAGCATGGATGAACGCAAAAAGATCAACTACGACCACCCCAATGCTTACGACACTGACCTTTTGATTGAGCAGCTGCAGGATTTGCTGGAGGGCAAGGCAATTGAAATGCCGACCTACAACTTCAACATCCTCTCCCGGGCTAAAGACACCATTCATGTTGAACCAGCCGATATCATCATCCTGGAAGGAATCCTGGTTTTGGCTTCAGAAGAATTGCGGAAGTTCATGGACATCAAGCTTTTCGTCGATGCTGACGACGATATCCGCTTCATCCGCCGCTTGCAGCGGGACACCCAGGAACGGGGCCGGTCAATTGACTGGATCATCTCCCAATACCTGGCCACGGTTAAGCCAAGCTACAACCAGTTCGTTGAACCAAGCAAGAAGTATGCCGACATCATCATTCCGCAGGGCGGGGAAAACCAGGTCGCCATCGATATGGTTTCCTCCAAGCTCCTGTCAATTATCAACGGCTAAGAGAGCAAACTAGAGATAAAAAAGTCCAGACTGAAACGAATAAGCGTGAACCAAGTGGTTCACGCTTATTTCTTTGGCATATTTTGATTTAGAGATTCATGTAAGCAAAAACAGATAATAAATGATGGTTAACTACTTGGCCATGACCCGGTCAAAAAGCTTGGTGATCAGCTTGACCAAGACCGCGTCAAAGACAACGGATGAGATCAAACCGGCAATGAACATTTCGATCAAAAGAGCCGGCTTGTAGGCGCTCCAGCCGTAAGTGAAGTAGCACATCACAAAAGCCGCCACGTGGCAGCAGATGGCCCCGATGATCAGGCTGCCCCAGCCAAAGCGTTCATAGTTTTCCTTCTTCGGGAAAAAGCCGATTTCGTTGAAGGCCCCTTGCACCAGCCCTTGCAGGATGGTCATTGCCCCCCACTGGCCGCCGAAGGCCATTTCAACCGTGGCTGCCAGGGTTTCACCGACAATGCCGGAGCCAAAGGTCGGCACGAAGTACATGGCCAAAGGCGCGGCCATGTACCAAAGGCCAGAATAGATTTCATCAGCCAAAGGCCCTAGACCGACAAAGTTCAAAGCAAACTTGGTCGAGTTGTAGAGGGGGTTGAAGACGTAGGTGTAGATAACCCCCATGATAATCCCAATCAAAGCCATCAAGATAATGGCTTTCACATTCCACTTGCTCTCTCTTTTAAGCATTAAAAAAACTCCTATCCAACAAAATTGCCGGCTAGGAGTTTGAACTCATGTTAAAGAAACACTTCCCTTGCGCAAGAATTACCTTGGTCAGGTTCAAAGGGTCGACTTTCGTCATCTCAGCTTTCGCTCCCCTAGTGGCATTTATTCAATTTGACTTAATCTAGTTTAGCAGATCATTCAAACGCTAACAAGGCAAAAAAGTCCTTTAATTAATTAAAGCTTTTAAAGGATTCCAGTTTTTCCTTATCGATATCTCTAATAATTGCTAAAGCCAGGTCAACGGCTGCCTTGTAGTCCTTGTAGCTGCTGAAGCAGTATGGAGAGTGCTCATAACGGACCGGAATCCCGATCACGATGGTTGGCGCCCCGTTTTCATAGTAGATGGCAGCCCCGTCCTGTCCGCCCCCGGTTCTGACTGACCGGGTGTAAGGAATCCCGTTTTTGTCAGCCAAGTCACAGGCATATTGCTGGAACTTCGGGTTTGGCAGGAAGGTGACGTCCATGTCCCGCAGCATTGGTCCCCGCTTAAGGCCAGTTTGAGACAGCCAGTCCGGTTCAAAAGTGTCATCAGCCGGGCAGCTTTCCAGAACCAGGCAAAGGTCTGGCTTGATCTTGCGGGCCGTGACATAGGCACCCCGCAGGCCGACTTCTTCCTGGCTGGACAAGGCGGCAACCAGGTCAAAGTTGACTTCTTCATCCTTCAGGTTTTCCAGGATGTCAGCCATGGCGGCGGCGCCAAAGCGGTCGTCAAAGTCCTTGCCAAAGAAGAGGCCGGTCTTTTCATTGTACTGACAGTCCACGTCGACGAAAATCGGGCAGCCCGTGTCGATCTTGTAGTCATTGATCGTTTCTTCCCGGCTGGAGGAGCCGACGTCGATGGACAAGTCAGCTACCTGCGGAACAGACTTTCTCTCAGCTTCAGACATGAAGTGGGGCGGCTTTAAAGCCACAACGCCAGGGATGTATTCCCCGTCCCGGTTTCTGACCTTGACCTTGAGGGCCGGCAAAACGACATTGTTCCAGCCGCCCAGGGTCACGAACTTGATCAAGCCGTTTGGCCGGATAGCCTGGGTCAAGAAACCAACGGCGTCTGAGTGGGCGTCCAGCTGGATCACCGGCCGCTTGCCAGTGTTTTGCTTCTTGGAAGCATAGACGTTCAGCATCCCGTCGACTTCAAGGTCGGCATAGTCTTTGACCGTCTTGGTGAAGAGGTCAACGAATTCATTTTCAAAGCCGGAAGTGGCGTTGGCGTTTGAAAAATCCTTCAGCATTTGAATTTCAGCGGCTTTTTCCATCAGTAATCTCCGTTAATCCAGCAAATCGTACTTCAGCTTCATCAAGGTGTGGCCGTCCTTGACCATTTCCCCGGTCAAGGCAACCGTCTGCTCGTAAGCCAGGTCAGCCATCTTCTGGTTGGCTTCTTCCAGCTTCTCTTGCAAGTCGCGACCAGTCAAGCCCTTAACGGCCCGGTCAGTTTCGTTTTCGATCTGGCGCAATTTAGCCATGGTCTTTTCTTCAAAAGCCTGCTCCAAAGCGCTGTAGACCTTGTAGTTGGTGTCGCCAAGCTGGGCGTTCAGCTTGTTGAGCCAGAAGATCTTGGTCAAGTCAAAGTCCGGACCGGTCTGGAAGCTGGCTGGAGTAGTCGTGACATTGGTGTAGAAAGGCACGAAAACGTTGAAAGTGTTCGGGCCAAAGGCCAGCCATTGCACGCCGGCAAGGCCTTCTTCAACGTCATTTCTGATCTGCAGGATGTGGGTTTCGAAGTTCCGGTTGATCCCGATTGGGCGGAAGAGCTTCTTTTCAGCTTCAGTGTTGGTCGTGCTGTAGACATCGTACTTGGTGTCCTGGTAGTGGGAACTTTCCAGGAACTTGATGTCTTCCGGGCTGATCTTCTTCTTGGCGTAAGTGATGAAAGGCTGGTCCTGGTCCCCTGGCTCGCCTTCCCATTCAGGGTCAAAGTAGCGGTGGATGTACCAGGCCCGCGGGTTGTTGTAGTGTGCGTCCTTGATAGTGGATGAACCGAAGATGTGGCGCAGGTTGTAGCCTTGGTAGTCCGGGTTCAAGTGGTATTCATTGATGATGTCCAGCAAGTCGCTTGAGCACATGAAGTTTTCTTCATCGTTAAAGTCGAAGAAGTCGATGTTCAAGCGGTTTGGCGCTGCCACGTAGGCATCGTCTGGAATCCGGCGGGCAGCCCAGTGGTGGCCGCCAATGGTTTCGATGTACCAGACTTCGTCATGGTCGGCAAAGGCTGACCCGTTCATTTCGTAGGTCCCGTACTTTTCCACCAGGTAGCCCAGGCGCTTAACCCCTTCTCTGGCTGAATGGATGTATGGCAAAGTCAAAGTGACAAAGTCTTCTTCACCCAAGCCGCCCTTTTCAACTAAGGGGTCAATCCCTTGGATCCGGCTGTTGGTGGTGATGGTTTCCGTGGCCGTCATGGCTACCGTGGCATCGTTGATCCCGGCAGCTGCCCAGATCCCGTTCTTGCCGGAAGCATCTGGCGCGCTAGTATAGCGCAAGGGATTCGGCAGCAGGTCTTCGTCATCGATTTCCTGGCCGCTGATCACAGCCTTGTAGTGCTTTGGCTGCTCTTCCGGGTTTACCGCGATAAAGGCTTCAGGAATAATGGTGCTGCCGCCGTCTTCGCTGCGGGCAATCATCGTGGAGCCATCAATAGTGGCATCCTTGCCGACTAAAATGGTCGTGCATTCTGCTGGCTTTTGCATAAGTCCTCCTCTAATAATCTAAAACTAATTGTCTGCTTTCTTACTATTATTCTAGCTGAAAAAATGCCTTTTGCCAGCTACTGCTTTTGCCGGTAAAGGGCATAGAGGCGCTTGCTCAAATTGGCGCCGCCCGGCGCGCTGTTTTCAAACAGGATTTTGCCTGGCTCAGTGCCGGTATTTAATTCATCCCGGCTGGCAAGTTGCCGCTTGACTTCAGCGGCCGCCCCGATGGCCCCGTCATAGACCTTGGCTTGGGGACCTAAGATCTCTTGAATGGCCTGCTTGGCAAAAGGAAAGTGGGTGCAGCCCAGAACCACTCCGGCAGCCTTGCCGGCATATGGGGCCAGCAATTCTTCCAGGTACTGGTAGATGGCCGGGCTGTCGGTTTCACCTTTTTCAATTAATTCGACCAGTTTCGGGGCAGGCACCTTGACCACCTGGCCAGGTTCAGCGCAGTCTTTAACCAGCTGCTTGAACTTTTCCTGCTCCAAGGTCAAAGGCGTGGCCATGGCAACTACCTGCCCGCCGGGATTTTCTTCCGCCGCCGGTTTAATGGCCGGTTCGATCCCGATGATCGGCAGGGAGTACTCCTGGCGCAGGCGGTCAGCCGCCGCGCTGGTTGCCGTGTTGCAGGCAATCATGACGGCCTTGACATGGTGTTTGTCAATCAGTTCATCAACTACCCGCTTGGCCAGCTGGTAGACTTCTTCCTTGCTCTTTACCCCGTAAGGAGCATTGGCTGAGTCGCCATAGAAGACATAATCTTCGTTTGGCATCAGATCAACCAGACGGCTGAGGACCGTGAGGCCCCCCTGGCCGGAATCAAAAACGCCGATTGGCCGATCAGCATATTCTTTTGGCATATTATGACCTCCTCTAGCTATTAATTTTGAACTTTTTATCCGCTTTCTTCAATCGATACGCCACTTTATTTTTGCCCAAGGCGGACTTTCTTGATTTTTTCTTTAGATTTTTGCCGGAAAAACCGTCCGGCTTGCTTTTTTTAGGGGCTATGTTATTGTTATATCTAAACCCTGGATATCACGTTGATTACCGGAATAAAACGGCAATCTGGGAATAATTCTGTACACAGTTTTTTTAGAAAGAGCAAAAGAAATTATGTTTAACGTTTCGCCTGAACAAGAGCGCCGCCACATCGTTGACGACTCAGCGCTCAATGGCTTTTTAACGAAAATGTATTCCATCATGGGCCTGGCAGTTCTGGTCTCAGCCTTGACCGCCTACTTGACCTTAACGGTCTTCTCCAGCAGCTTGCTGCCGCTACTCACCAACCGGGTCTTCCTCTGGGTCCTGCTTTTACTGCCGCTGATCTTGAGCGTGGGCATCAGCTTCAAGGCTAACCGCAAGCCTACGACAGCCTTCTTCATGCTAATGGCTATCGCTGTTATCTACGGGCTGGAATTCTCTCTTTTGGCCTTTGCCTATACGGGCGCCCAAATCGGCGGGGCCTTCATCTCGGCCTCAGCCGTCTTCATCGGGATGGCAGCTTACGGCAGCGTGACTAAGAAGAACCTGGACACCATCGGGGCTTACGCTTCAGCTGCTGTTTGGGGCTTGATCGTAGCCAGCCTGGTCAACATGTTCTTGAAGAGCACGCCAGCCAGCTTCATCTTCTCCATCATCGGGGTCATCATCTTCACGATCTTGACCGCCTGGGATGCCCAGAAGATGAAGTCCATCTACGCTAACTACGGCGACCAGCTGCCAGAACTTGGCCTGGCCGTTAACGGGGCTTTGCTGCTGTACTTGGACTTCATCAACCTCTTCCTGCAATTCCTGCAGATCTTCGGGATCGCTGACAACGACCGGTAAAGCAAAGTTTAAGATATGTCTTTTAAAAAGGCTTTCTTCTTATTAGAAAGCCTTTTTTTCTTGACTATTTTTTTTGCAAGAGTAAGGTAAAAGATATGTAAAGTTTTTTATCAGTAGAGCTTAGAAAAAAAGAAGGTCAAACATTGCAAAAGAAACCGGTATGGAAAAGAAACCTGCAAGTCTCGGCAGTCAGCGTCTTTTTGGCGGGGATCGCCTTTTCAGAAGTCACGCCTTTTTTATCCCTGTACATTGACACCTTGGGCAAGTTCAGCCACCAGCAGCTGAGTTTTTGGTCCGGGATCGTCTTTTCAGCGGTTTACGTTGTAGCGGCCCTGGTTTCACCGATCTGGGGCAAGCTGGCTGACAAGAAGGGACGCAAGCCAATGATCCTGCGGGCTTCTTTGGGGATGGCGGTTGTCTTTACCTGCATGGGGTTGGCGCAAAATGTCTGGCAGCTGCTCTTCCTGAGAGGGATGCAGGGGGTTTTTGCCGGCTTCATCTCCAACTCTAACGCTCTTATCGCGGCAGAGACGCCAAAGAACAAGTCTGGCAAGGCGCTGGGGATCATGATTTCCGCCCAGACCGGGGGACAATTGCTGGGGCCCTTTGCCGGCGGGGCACTGTCGCAGGCTTTTAGCTACCGGGTAACCTTCTTTATTACCGGGGCCCTGCTTTTCACCTGCTTCGTCTTGTCTGTCTTCTTTATCCATGAAGATGACTTCGTGCCGGTTAAGAGCGAGCAGCGGGCCAGCTTTAAGGATACGATGAAGCAATTTAAGAGCGGGCAATTGATTCTGGGGCTGCTACTGACGACCTTGATCATTCAAGCGGCCAACAACTCCATCAACCCAATCGTTTCCCTGTATGTCAGAAGCTTGATGCACAATTCAGGGCAGGTTGTCTTCGTCAGCGGGATCATCGCGGCTTTGCCAGGGATTGCCACGGTAGCTGCAGCTTCCTACTTTGGGGGACTGGGTGACCGGATCGGGACCCACAAGATCATCTTAGGTGGCTTGATCGGTTCGATCATTCTCTTCTTTTTGACGGCTTTTGTCCGCAACACGATTGAGCTGGGTGTTTGCCGCTTCTTGATTGGTTTTACCGACGCCTGCCTCTTCCCGCAGGTGCAGACCATGCTGACCAAGTACAGCCCGAAACAATTGACCAGCCGGGTCTTCAGCTGGAACCAAAGCGCCATGTACGTCGGCAATATTTTTGGGCCGCTATTGGGCTCAACGGTTTCGGCCCACCTCGGCTACAGCGCCGTCTTCCTGGTAACCAGCGGGATCGTCGTGATCAACCTGCTTCTTTACCGGACCAACATTTTGAAAAACATTGCCTAGCTTAGGCGCGAAAAAAGCTCCAAGATTCATTCTTGGGGCTTTTTGCTTGGAAGATTAGTAATCATCGCTACTGTAATCTTCGTTGGTATCGACTGAATCAGAGTAATCATCTTGGCTGTCTTCACTGTAGTCTGAACTTGAATCATAATCCGCGTCAGAACTACTATCATCACTCTCATTATAGTCTGAGCTTGAGTCATAGTCTGAACTGCTGTCATCAGTATTGTAGTCTGAATCTTCATCCGTGTTGCCGTTGGATTGATGTTTTTTAGCCCAGTCAATTTGTCCTTGGACCCAAGGATCTGGATTGCCGTAAACATCGCTCCCAGGGGCATGATCTTGACCAGGCATAACGCGATTTCCTTTGGGATCATAACCGCGTTCTCGGTTGATTTCACCCTGGCTCTTAGCGGTTGACTGACTGCTTGCCTCTTGCTGGCTTGTCTGGCTGGAACTCTGCTTTGCTTTTAAGGCAGTCTTTTTTGAACTAGTTGATGCTGCCTTTTCAGATGATGACTTTGCTTGCTCCTTCTTAGCTTTGCTTGCAACTTTAGATGATTTAGCTGAACTCGAACTGCTTTTGGCTGAACTGGCAGTACTGTTGGAACAGGCAGTGAGCATCAGACCTGCCAACAAAACAACCCCTATCACATTTATTCTCATAAAAACACTCCACAAACATTCCTAATTTTTCCATTACTAACTAAAAGGCTCCATAAGATGGGGCCTTTTTGCTTGATTTACTTGTCGATTTTAATTGGCTTTAAGAATCCGTATCCACCATAAGTATTCATCGAAGAGTGGTAGGTGATGTAAACCTTGTTCCCTTTAACAATGAATTCCAATTTACTTGGATTTAATTCTTTATAGGTCATGACACTCTTAATGTCTTTAGATTGTACCTTGTAGATCTTCTTTTGAATGGTCTTCTTGTTTCCCTTTACCAAGTCAGTTAACTTGAGCTTCTTGCCAGTTTTCAGCGAATAAGTTGCAGCTTCAGCCCATTCATGAGCAACACCATAGGCAGAGTCTTCTTTGTGATAACCTACAGAAAAATATTTCTTGTTGGTGTAAACGTGCGTAAGAGTATACTCGCCTAATTGATTGGCCTTTTCATAGTCATACATATCAGAATCGTCATAATACCAGTCTGAAACGCTTTTGGCCATCTCATAGCCACCCTTTTTGTAGTTCTTCAAGTCCTTCTTGTAAGCACTGGCTAAAGACTTGTTAATCTTTTTAACCGTAGCAGATTTCCCTTGTAAAACCGGCTGCTGGTAAGAATAGCTGATCTTTGCATGCGGGTAGTACTTGGTCTGCTTATGCTTAACGATCTTGTATTTCACATTGGCAGCTTGAACTTTGGCAGCTGGAGCACCTAAAGTAAGCAGCATCCCGGCCGCGGCCAAT
>NZ_JBJEES010000010.1:0-4225 GCF_051873315.1 Lactobacillus sp. | reverse complement strand
CGTCATAGAAGATGCCGTCATAGGTCTCCAGCTGCAGGACTGCCAGGCGGAAAGGTCGGTCAGCCTTGGCGCGGTCAGGGTCGACCTTGGCGATTTCTTGGCGGATCAAGTCTTCGTCCAGACTGGCGGCGGTTAATGGCCCGATCAAGCCGTCGGCGTTTCTGTCAGTCGGCAAGTAAACCGGCTTAGCTCCGGTCATGACCAAGGCACTGTTGTAGATGGACTTGTGGTTGTTCCGGTCAAAAAGGACCAGGTCGCCTTCATCTAAAAGGGCGGTGGTGCAGATGGTGTTGGCGCTGGTCGTGCCGTTGGTGCAGAAGTAGACCTTGTCGGCATTGAAGGCCTTGGCAGCTTCTTGCTGGGCTTCTAAGGGTCCTCCGGTGTGGTTCATCATGTCGCCGAGTTCTGAGACGCAGTCGGAAGTGTCGGCTCTGAAGTAGTTGTCGCCGAAGAAGTTGCGCAAGACTGCTCCGGCTGGGTGGCGGTCATAGAAGCGGCCGTTGTGGTGGCCAGGAGTATCGAAGACCAGGTCATCTTGATCAGAAAAAACCGTCAGCTCCCGGATGAAGCGGGGAACATTGGCTTCTTCGTAGGCCTGGGCCAAGCGGCTGATTGCAGCTGGGCTTGTCTTAGGGCCAAATTCGATCAAGGGCAGGTCCAGGCCCAGCTTTTCCTTCATGGTCTGGTAGATGCCCCGGGACCGGCTGTCTTTTTCGTCGATGACGACGGCAGCCAGGCTGGCCGGGTTGACCAGCTCGGTCAGTTCAGTTTTGGGCCAGTTGATTGGTAGATAGGGCAGAAGCTCTTTTTTAGCAGCGATTGCTAGATAATGCATTGAAAAATTCCTTTCTGTTTTATGGATAGATGGAAGTTGCTACTTGTACTTGCGGTCACGTTCATCGCGGAATAAGTGATCAAAGAGCCAGTCGTATTGAGAGATAAAAATGAGAATGCCGATGCCAGCCGCGACTTGAAGCCAGACGGTGATGCCATAATCTCTGGTCAGCTTAAGAAAAGCAGCTCTCAAGTAGGAATGGCCAACAAACAGCCAATACAAAGAGTCAAGAATAGCTATCGCGGACAAAAGCGTCGCCGTTACTCGCAAAAACTTTTTCATATCGATCCCTTTCTGTTACTTGGTATTTTTATAAAAGCGCTTACCGCTTGATTCAATGCCTTTATAAAAAATTGTAGTAGGCATAGGTAGATTATACACTTTCAAGCTTTTTTTGCCAAAAAGCATTCTTAATCGCCGCCCTTAGTGATGTTTCCTTTTTGCGCATTTACTTGCACGAAAAAGGCCAGTTTCTCTTGCCGAGGGCAGATTAACCAAATATTTTTTACTAAAAGCTGGCTAATGACCGGTATGCGGATAACTTCTGCTTAACATTTGAAAGAATTTTCATTGAATTGAAAAACCTATAGAATTTTCAAAACAATAGGAATAAAATGGAAACGATACTTTTTTGATTGGAGACGGTGCAGTGACCAGCTTTTTAAAGCGCCAGAACAAGCCCCCGTGCTGGCAAATTGCCGCTTAAGACAATTTGACCAATAAGGAGCTTGATTTACAGAATGATTGAAGAAACCCCAAAGAAACACTACATGGCCTGGATGACCTTGGCGATGCTCGACTTCGTCACCATCATCCGCTTTGAAGATGTTTTCTACCCATACCAAAACCAAGGTCTGTCCGTGATCTTCTCATGGATTTTCCTTCTGATTTGCTACCAATTGCCATATACCTTGATTGCTACCCAATTGGGTCTGGCTTACAAGGATACTGAAGAAGGTGGCCTGGCCTCCTGGATCCGGCGGGGGACGGGCAGCGACGTATTAGGCTATGCTACCAGCTGGATGTACTGGGCCCAAACCGTGCCCTACCTGGTGGACGTGTCCAACTCCATCATCGTCTCCATTTCCTGGATGATCCTGGGCAACAACACTTTAGGCAAGCACATGTCGCCCTTCATGTTCGGTCTTTTGACCTTTGTCATTATTTTGATCTTTATCTTGTGTGAAAGTGCATATAAAAATTCCCTGGATCTTTTGTCCTTGATTGGGGGGATTGCCATGTTCGCCATGTCCGTGATCTTCGTGATCTTGATCATCTGGGCCCTCATGCACGGCGGCCACATTGCCACCAAGATGGAATGGTCCAGCTTTAAGCCGAACTTCAGTGTCCACTACTTCTCCACGACTGGCTTGTTGATCTTTGCCATGTCCGGGGCGGAACTGGCCGCGCCTTACGTGACGCGTCTCAAGAATCCCCGCAAGGAATTTCCAAAGTCAATGTGGATGCTTTTTGCCATGACGGTCTTCATGACCTTGACTGAAACTCTCGGTCTGGCTGTCCTCTTTGACGCCAAGCACATCCCGCACGACTTTAAGATGAACGGGGCCTTCTACGCCTTCCAGCTTCTGGGTGAAGAAGCCGGCATGGGCAAGAGCCTCATGTACATGTACGCCATCGTCTGCCTCTTGAACTTCATGGCCGACCTGGCCGCCTTGATTGATGCTGCCAGCCGGGTCTTTGCCTCTGACACTTCAGAAAAGTACATGCCAAGCTGGCTCAGAAAGAAGAACAAGGATGGCCTGCCAGTCAACAGTTACGTGCTGACTTGCAGCATCACGCTTTTCCTTTTGCTTTTGTCAGGGACCTTGCCGGAAATCAACGATATCTTCAACTGGCTTTTGAACTTGAACGGAATCGTCTCACCGTACAAGACTTCCGTTGTCTTCCTGGCCTTCTTGGCCTTCCGTTACCGGCACAAGACTTTTGCCGACGGCGACTTCGTCTTCATCAGAAACCACAAGGGGGCCCTGGCGGTCGGCTGGTGGTGCTTCATCTTTACCTTCATCTGCGCGACGATGGGCTTCCTGCCGCAGGATGTTACTTTTGACAGTCCGCAATGGACCAAGCAGCTCTGGATGAACATCATCACCGTTATCGTCCTCTTCGGGACTGGCTTCCTTCTGCCATGGCTCAGAAAGCTGGAAGTAAAGCACCAAGCCAAGGCTAAGGGCTAATGCAGAACAATAAAATAGAGTAAAGAAATAAGGAATCAGTCTGGCTGATTCCTTATTTTTGTTTCATCAATTTACAAGCAGTGGATTCTTCAAGAGCCAAATGGTCAAGGGGATGATGACCAAGAGCAAAATAAGGCTGGTAATCCGCAAAATCCGCCGCGCCTTTTGCCCTAAGGACCTGTCAAAAGAGTAGACCAGGCTGAAGCCGGCCAGGATGATCAAGAGGCTGTCGCCCAGGAGGGGGAAAATATTAACTGTCATAGTGCACCTCAAAATTGTTTTCTCGATTATTTTATGAAAAATTCGCCGCCTTCGCGCCTTTTTTGCTATGATTAAGTTAGCAATTTGCTAAGGAGGCAATAAACCCAGTATGCAGAAAATTAAAGTAATGACCGTTTTCGGGACCAGACCAGAAGCCATCAAGATGGCCCCTTTGGTCCTCAAGCTGATCAGTGACGACCGCTTCCAGCCAGTTACTGTGGTTACCGCCCAGCACCGGGAAATGCTGGACCAGGTCCTGGAGATTTTTAAAATCAAGCCGGATTACGACTTAAACATTATGCAGCCCCAGCAGACCTTGGCTGATATTACCACCCGGGTTTTGACCTCTTTGAGCCAAATCATCCAGGAAGAAAAGCCGGATATCGTCCTGGTCCACGGGGATACGACGACTTCCTTTGCCGCCAGCCTGGCTGCCTTTTACCAGCAGACTCCCCTGGGCCACGTTGAAGCGGGCCTGAGAACCTGGAATAAGTACTCACCTTTCCCGGAAGAGATGAACCGGCAACTGACCGACGTCTTGTCCGACCTTTACTTTGCCCCGACTTCAGTCAGCCGGGCCAACCTCTTAAAGGAAGGACACCCGGAAGAGAATATTTTTGTCACGGGCAACACGGCCATCGATGCCCTGGCCCAGACCGTCCAGGCCGACTACCAGCATGAAGTCTTAGACAAGATCGGCCAGGGCAAGCGGATTATCCTGGTCACCATGCACCGGCGGGAAAACCAGGGCGAGCCTATGCGGCGGGTCTTCAAGGTGATGAAGGACGTGGTTGACCAGACTGATGACGTTGAAGTCGTCTACCCGGTCCACCTTTCGCCAAGAGTCCAGGACGCT
This sequence comes from Lactobacillus sp., assembly GCF_051873315.1. Classification (GTDB taxonomy): domain Bacteria; phylum Bacillota; class Bacilli; order Lactobacillales; family Lactobacillaceae; genus Lactobacillus. The sequence continues at coordinate 78 of NZ_JBJEES010000010.1, read as the reverse complement.
GCCAAAGAAGTTTTAGGCGGTGACCCCCGGATTCACTTGATCAAGCCTTTAGACGTGGTCGACTTCCACAACCTGGCC
>NZ_JBJEES010000009.1:0-4286 GCF_051873315.1 Lactobacillus sp. | reverse complement strand
GACTGCTTGAACAACAGCCAAACGGGCCTTCTTGACATCTTCGTCAACGTCATCAACCAAAATTCTGGTATGAGCGTAGTACTTGTTGAAGCGCTTGGCCAGTTCCAGGGCGTACTTGGCAATCGCGCTTGGGTCGTAGCTTTCCATGGCCTTTTGAATGGTGTCGGCGTAGCGGCCCATGAAGGAGACCAAGTCCCATTCTTCAGCGCCGATCTTGGTCAAGTCAACATCTGAGAAGTCGGTAATGCCGCTCTTTCTCAAAAGGCTTTCGCCACGGGCCCGGGCATATTGCACGTAAGGACCGGTTTCGCCTTCGAACTTGACAACTTCTTCCAAGTTGAAGTCGATCGGGTTGCGGCGGTAGTTCTTCAAGTCGTGGAAGACAACCGCGCCGATGCCGACTTGCTTGGCAACTTCGTCAGCGTTCTTCAAGCCGGCATTCTTTTCAGAAATCTGCTTGCGGGCCAGGTCAACGGATTCGTTCAAAACGTCTTCCAGGTTAACGACGTTACCCTTTCTGGTAGACATCTTCTGGCCGTTGATGCTCATCAGACCGAAGCTGATGTGGACAATGTCGTCTGCCCAGTCAAAGCCCATTTCCTTCAAGCAAGCACGCAGCTGCTGGAAGTAGACTTCTTGTTCCTGGCCAACAACGTAGATGGACTTGTAGAAGCCGTAAGTCTTCTTCCGGTACATGGCAGTTGCCAGGTCACGGGTGATGTAAGTTGAAGTACCGTTACTCTTGATAACCATCAAAGGCGGCAGGTTGTACTTTTCAAGATCAACGATTTCAGCACCTTGGCTCTTAACCAAGAGGCCCTTGTCCCGGAGGATCTTGATTGGTTCATCCATCATTTGGGCACTGAAGGCCTCACCGGTGAAGGAGTCAAAGTGGACGTCCAGCATGTCGTAAACCTTCTTGAACCGTTCCAGGGAAACTTCTCTGAACCAGCTCCACAGGCGCTTGGCTTCTTCGTCGCCGTGTTCCAGCTTGGAGAACCATTCCCGGCCGGCTTCATCGTATTCCGGGTGTTCTTCAGCTTCCCGGTTGATCCGGACGTAGTAGGACAAAAGAGTGTTGATTGGGTCCTTTTCAATGTCGGCGTCGTTGCCCCACATCTTGTAGGCAGCCATCATCTTCCCGAATTGGGTGCCCCAGTCGCCAAGGTAGTCAATTCTGATTGGCTTGAAGCCTTCCTTGGCCAGGATGCGGGCAATAGCTTCACCGATCATGGTTGACCGCAGGTGGCCCATCCCCATTGGCTTGGCAATGTTAGGTGATGAGTATTCAGTTGAAACGTTCCGGCCGTGGCCAAGGTCACGGGCACCGTAGTTTTCAGGGTCAGCCAGGATTTCCTGTAAAATAGCCGCCCCAGTCTGGCTCTTGTCCAAGAAGAAGTTGATGTATGGACCAACTGCTTGGACCTTTTCAAAATTCCCCTGGTCAATCTTTTCAGCCAGTTCAGCCGCGATCAAGTTTGGCGCCTTGCGCATGGTCTTGGCTAAAGTAAAGGTTGGAAAAGCGTAATCCCCCAGCTTTTCATCCTTTGGACGTTCGATCTTGACGTCAATATCTTCCAGTGACCAGTCTGGCAAAACCGTTTGTAAGGCTTCTGCAACAAGTTGTTTACCGTTCATAAAATACCTTCTTTGTTTCCTATGTCTAAAAAATTGAATAAAAATCACTCAGCGCTTGCTTGCCCCATCGCTGATGCAAAATTTAGTTCATGCTTCCTATTAATCTCATCGAGTGTGACAAAACGCTTTGCAGTCTCATTTATTTTTACTCTGTATATTATAGCAAGAGATTAGCGCCTGTGACAACAGATTTTAATAATTTCATTATACTATTTATACAGACTGCATGCATTCTATGCGTTTTCAGCTTCCATGGTCAAGCGTCCGCCAGGATACTGGCGCCTAATCAGCTCATGCACGTTCCTGATCATCTGCCTGGTTGACGGAGCCAGGCGCTGCTGGTTGGAAGTCACCAGGGCAATCTTCCGGTAAAAGGGCGTGCTGAAAGGCAGGATCTTGACCTCTCCCTGCATCTTCTGCAGGGCCAAAGCCGGCAGGATGCCCAGGCCCAGGCCTGCTTCTACCATGGCTACGATTGACTGGTCGTCAATGGAGAACTGGATCGCCGTTGACTTGATGGAATAGTGGTCCAGGGCAGCTTTCGTGTCCAGGTCGTAGTCACTTTGCTGCAGGATAAAATTGTAATTTACCAGATCCTCTTCACTAACGCTGTGACCGTTTTTGACCTGGAAGTTTTTGGGGGCAATGCAGTAGATTTCGTCTTCCAGAATTTTCTCGCAGCTGATTCCCTGATCATTTTCCGGCAGCATGGTCAAGCCCAGGTCCAGCTGCCCGCTTTTCACCGCCTGGGTGATTTCGCTGAAGCCAGCCTGGCGGACGGAAATTTTGACCTGGGGGTAGTTTTTGGCAAAATTCTGGATCAAAGGCGGCAGCCAGTTGATGCAGGCGGAAGAAAAGGCCCCGATCCGGATCAAACCAGTGTCCAGGCCTTGAATCTGCTGGGCTACCTGCTCCAGCCGGCTCTGGTCATTGATAATTTCCTGGATCAAGGGGAGAATCCTTTCCCCATCAGGCGTCAGCTTGACCCCGTTTCTTGATCTGACGAAGACTGGAAAGCCCAGTTCCGTCTCCAGCTGGTTGACCGAGTGGCTGATCGCTGACGGAGTGACGTTTAAGACCAGGGCAGCCTTGTTGAAGGTCCCCTGGTCAATAACCGTCCTGAAGACTAAATATGGAAATGGCAGCATTTGCCCCTCCTAACATGAAAATATTTCACTTAAAATTAAACAAGTTGAATTTTATTATTCTTACTCAAGCAATTATAATATAGTCAACGCACAAATGACAATACAATTAGGAGCAATGAAAAATGTTAAGCAAGCTTTTTGCCAATAGAATCAAAACTGAAAATCCATCCCGCCTGCAAGGGCTCTTCCCGGAAAGCAACTTTTCCGACAACATCTCCTTTGGCGGCGGCTGCCCGGACGAAAGCCTTTTCCCAAGCCAGGCTTTGCAAGCTGCTTACCAAAAGGCCGTTAACCAGGAACAGGCCCACTCCTTCCAATACCATGACGTTAAAGGGCCGGGCGACTTGCGCGACTATCTGGCAAACCGGGCAAGGCAGCAGGGAATCGAGGCTAACGCCGATGACATTTTGCTGACGGCTGGCGGCCAGCAAGGGATCGACCTGGTAGCCAAGCTTTTCCTGGAAGCTGGCGATGAAATGGCAGTTGAAGCTCCCAGCTATGTCGGAGCCCTGGCTGCATTTGACAATTACGAGCCAGTCTACCACGAAATTCCTCTGGAAGACGACGGAGTCAACCTGGATTACTTTGAAGAAGTACTGAAAAAGCACCCGGCAATCAAGCTTTTCTACACGGTGCCGGACTTCCACAATCCAACCGGGATCACCATGTCCCTGGCCAAGCGCCAGCGCCTGGTCGATCTGGCTAACCGCTACGACTTCGTCATCCTGGAAGACACCCCATACCGGGACCTGCGCTACCATGGGGAAACTTTGCCAAGCATCAAGAGCTTTGACACCGAAGGCCGGGTAATTTTCCTGTCCAGCTTCTCTAAGATTCTTTCCCCTGCCTTCCGTTTAGGCTGGCTGGTGGCCAGTCCGGAAATCAAGGAGCAGCTGGTCAACTTGAAGTTGTCAGCTGACCTGGAAGTACCGTACTTAGCCGCTGGTACTGTTGCTGCCTACCTGGCTGATAATGACCTGGACCAGCATATTGACCAGCTGAAGAAGGTCTACCGGGTCAAGCTGGATGCTATGGCCAAGGCTTTAAAGACTTATCTGCCAGCTGATGCCAAAATCAGCCAGCCGGAAGGCGGCTTCTTCTTCTGGGTTGAACTAGGAGATGAAATTGATACCAGACAGCTCTTGCTTGACGAAGCTGTGCCGAAAGAACACCTCATCTACGTGCCTTCTGCCAGCTTCTATCCAAATTGGGACAAAAATAACGGCCTCCGGGTCAACTTCACTGGTTCCAGTCTGAGCCAGATCGATGAAGGCGCTGAGCGCTTGGGCAGAATCCTCAGCCCTGCTCAGCTGAGAATGGCAATCTAAACCAGCTAAATACTATTTGCAACCGTCCAACACTTGGGCGGTTTTTTGCTGCTAAATAACTGTCAATCTATTGTAGGCCATTTTCTGGCTAAAAAGCAATTTCTATCGTAAGAATATAAAACAAAAAGAGCCAGACTTCCGTCTGACTCTTGATTCGCGCGGCAGCTTCCTA
>NZ_JBJEES010000008.1:0-16686 GCF_051873315.1 Lactobacillus sp. | reverse complement strand
CAGGGTGTCGACGATCCGGTAGCGGTCTCCGAGCAAATAACCTTTATTGATCACTCGCGCCATCCTCCTCATTTACGGCCAGGCAGACGGTAATATTGTCGCCGCCGCCCAGACGATTGGCTTCATTGACCAACTTGTTGCACCTCTCCTGCAGGTTTAGGCCCTTGGTTGCCAAAACCTGTTGAATCAAAGGATCCGATAGGGAATTGGTCAAGCCGTCAGTACAGAGAAGGAACACGTCGTCAGTCTTCATTTCAAGTTCATTATATTCCGGATCAATAGTGCTTGAAACGCCTAAGGCTTGAGTGATGATATTTTTCTGAGGGTGGGTCTTCGCCTGTTCTTTGGTGATCTGCCCCATCTTGACCAGTTCGTTGACTAAGGAGTGGTCTTCGGTGATTTGGCGGAAATTCCCTTCAGAGTAGCTGTAGGCCCGGGAGTCGCCCAGGTGGGCAATCAAGACTTCCTGGTCAAAGAAAATTGCCAGGACAATCGTCGTCCCCATCCCATTCAAATCAGGGAAGCGGTCTGCGGCCTTCAGAATCGTTTCGTTTTCTGAGCGCAGCTGGACGTCCAGCCACTTTCTGGCCAGATTCTTGTCGTGCAGGTCGGTATTGGCGAAGTTGTGGCCCAGGTGGCTGACCGCCATCGTGGATGCCACGTCGCCGCCCTGGTGACCTCCCATCCCATCGCAGACGATGGCCATGGTTACCCCAACGCGATTTTGAAAAATCTGCACGAAGTCTTGATTGCTCTCTCTAACTCTACCAATGCTTGAAGCAAATGCCGTTTTAATCACAAGTACTAACCCCTTGTCGTAAACTTGGCAATGAAAAATCCATCACTGTTGTAGCTGTCGGGCAGGATCTTCAGCATCCCTTTGGGAGCCGAGATCTTTGCCGTTTCAAATGGTTTCAATGCAAAATCTGGATGCGCGGCTAAAAATTTCCGCACGTTTTCTTCGTTTTCTTCTACAGAGATTGAGCAGGTGGAGTAGACTAACTCCCCGCCCTTTTTCAGCAAGCCGGCTACTTCATTCAAAATATCCAGTTGGATCTCAGCCAAATGGCTGATGTCTTCCGCCGTTTTCGTATAGCGGATTTCCGGCTTGCGGCGCAGCAGTCCCAGACCGGAACATGGTGCGTCTATCAATATCTTATCAAATTCTTGCCCGGAAAAATACTCCCTTGCCTTCCGCGCGTCCAAAGCTTTGACCTTGACCCGATCAGCAACCCGCATTCTGGCGGCATTTTCCTTGACCAGGCGCAATTTCTTTTCATGGATATCCAGGGCCGTAACTTGTCCTTCTGGCACTTGTTCAGCTATTTGGATGGTCTTGCCGCCCGGGGCGCTGCAGGCATCAAGGGCCTGTTCGTTTCCCTTAAAGTCAAAGGCTTCCGCTACCAGGCTGGCTGCTTCGTCTTGCACCGTAACTTCACCATCTTTGAAAAAGTCGGTCAAAACGATTCCGCCCCGGCTTAAGGCATAGCTGCGGCTGGCCAAAGGCGACTCCTTAGGAGCAAAATGTGCCCGGTCCAGGTCCCGGACGACTCTTTTTTCATCAGCCAAAGCAGAAATCCGGATTTCGTTTTTGGCCTTGCTGTTGAAGCTGGCCATGATTTTTTCCGCCCGGCTCTTGCCCCAGTTGGCCACGAAATAGTCACTCAGCCAAAGGGGCATGCTGCACTTCACGCTGAGATAGTCTGGCGCGTCTTTTTCCGGCAGGACTTCCCCCCGCCGCAATAGCGAGCGCAAGATCCCGTTGACCAGGCGGTAGCCGCTGGACTTAGGCCGGCCATAAGCCTTGGCCAGCTTGTTGGCTTCGTCTAAGACTGCCCGGTCCGGTACCTTGTCCAAAAAGAAGATCTGGTAGGCCGACATCAATAATAGTGGCTTGATATACGGCTCTCTCAGCCGGGCCTTGACCAGGTCCTTAAGCTGGTATTCCAGGTAAAGCTGGTATTGGATGGTTCCATAGACCAAGTTGGTAGCCAGCCGGCTCTCTTCGGCCGGCAGCTTCGCCGCTTTCAGAGCGTGGTTTAAGCTGATGTTTGAATATGAGCCCTGGTTGATAACCTTCATCAAGGTGTCCAGGGCCACGGTGCGGGCGTTAGTCTTCATCTACGATCTTTTCTCCTGCTGCAAACTTCTTCCCCTGCCCGTTCAAAAAGTCCTTGATGGCCATGGCCTTCTTGCCATTTGGCTGGACTTCAAGCAGGTTCAAGACCGTGTTGCCGGCAAAGCTGATGGCAAAGCGGCCCTGGTTGGTCAAGAGGTGGCCAGCTGGCAGACTGGTATTGTCATCAGCTACTTCCGCCTTCCAAACCTTTAAGCGCTGGCCCTTGATGACCAGGTAGGCGCCGGGGTCCGGGTTGAGGGCCCGGATCAAGTCCTTGGCCTCCTTGGCCGTCAATTTCAAGGAAATTCTCTCCTCAGCCTTGCTGATGGTTGGAGAAAAGACTACCTGGCTTGGATCTTGCGGCTTTTTGACAATTTCGCCACTAGCAATCTTTGGCAGAGTTTCCAAAAGCAGGTCCCGGCCAAGAGGAGCCAGTTCCGCGAAAACTTCCCCGCTGGTTTCATCTGGTCTGATCGGCAGGCTGGCCTGGGCGTACATGTCGCCGGCGTCCATTTCTTTGACCATTTCCATGATGGTCACCCCGGTTTCGGCATCCCCGTTTCTGACTGCATACTGGATCGGTGCCCCGCCCCGGTATTTCGGCAAAAGGGACCCGTGCACGTTGACGGCCGCGATTTTAGCTGACTTTAGAAATTTTGTCGGCAAAAACTGGCCAAAGGCAGCAGTGATGATGAAATCTGCTTCAAGCTGCAGCAATTCATCAAGTTCAGCTGACTTAGACAGACGGACTGGCTGATAAAGGGGCAAGTTGTTGGCCAAAGCCACTTCCTTAACCGGAGAAAAGACAACCTTCTGCTTGCGGCCAACCTTCTTGTCTGGCTGGGTTACCACGGCCAAAATATTATAACCGGCCTTGATCAGGCCTTCCAAAACTGTAGCGCCGAATTGCGGCGTCCCTAAAAAGATTACTGAATTCACGTTTATTGTTCCTTTACATAATTCTCTCTGGCTCTGAATCGATCTCAACAGTCAGGCCGTACTTTTTCACTTCCTGGGCCTGGTCCTGGATCTGGTGCAAGAGCTCATTTAAGTGTTTTTCTCTTTTATATTTTACCAGTATTTGGTAATAATACTGGCTCTTTAAGCGGCTGATTGTTGCCGGAGCCGGACCAAGGATAATGGTTGGCGCCCGCAACTCTCTTTGCAATTGGTGCTTGATTTTAAAAGCCTCCCTAGCCGCGTTTTGCTCATTTTTGGCCGAAACGGAGATTAAGACCGTGTAAAAGTAAGGCGGGTAGTCGCCGGCATGGCGGACCTGCATTTCTTTGGCATAAAAAAGCTCATAGTCCTGCTTTTGGGCCAGGCGGATGGCATAGTGGTCCGGATTATAAGTCTGGATCATGACCTGCCCTTCCTTATCAGCCCGCCCGGCCCGGCCAGCAACTTGCGTGAGCAATTCAAAAGTCCGCTCAGAAGCATTGTAGTCGGGCAGCCACAAGCCGGTGTCGGCATTGATCACCCCAACCAAAGTCACGTTGGGGAAGTCCAGTCCCTTGGCAATCATCTGCGTGCCCAGCAAGATATCGGCTTCTCCCTGGCCAAAACTGGTCAAAATCTTGTCATAGCTGCCCTTTCTCCGGGTCGTGTCGACGTCCATGCGGAGAATTTTGGCTTGAGGAAAAAGCTCAGCCAGCTCTTCTTGCACCTTCTGCGTCCCCGTTCCTAAAAAGCGGATCTGCCGGTCCCGGCAGTTTGGGCAAATTTCCGGAACAGCTTCTTGGTAGCCGCAGTAGTGGCATTGCATGGTCCAAGTATCCTTGTGCATGGTCAAGGACAAGTCGCAGTTGGGGCACTTCAAAACAAAGCCGCAATTGCGGCAGAGCATGAAGTTGGCAAAGCCCCGCCGGTTTAAAAGCAGAATCACCTGCTCTTTTTTCTCCAGCCGCTTTTGAATCGCCTCAGCCAAAGGACAAGAGATGTCAAACTGGCTGCCGGCAAACTGCACGTGCTTTAAGTCAAGCAAGTCGACTCGCGGCAGGGGCTGGCTCTTGGCCCGCTTTTTTAAGCGCAAAAGCTGGTAGACGCCCTTTTGGGCCCGGGCCCGGCTGGCCAAAGACGGAGTCGCGCTGCCCAAAATCAAGGGGCAGTGGTGGTAGCGGGACCGCCAAATCGCCACGTCCCGAGCATGGTAGCGGGGATTATTGTCCTGCTTATAGGAGCCTTCATGCTCCTCATCGATAATAATCAAGCCCAGATTGTCCAAAGGGGCAAAAACCGCGCTTCTGGCACCCACGACCACCTGGGCCTGGCCCCGGCGGATCCTGCGCCATTCATCATAGCGCTCCCCTTCCGACAAGGCCGAGTGCAAAACCGCCACCTGCTGGCCAAAGCGGGCCTGAACCTGCTTGACCATCTGGGGGGTCAGGGAAATTTCCGGCACCAGCATCAAGGCTGTCCTGCCCAAGGTTAAAGTCTGGCTGATCGCCTGCAGGTAGACTTCGGTTTTCCCGGAACCGGTCACCCCTTCCAAAAGAAAGGTCTGGCTGACCCGGCCCTTGATGTCCTGGCTGACCCGGCTTAAGGCCGCGGCCTGCTCGTCATTTAAGTCCAGGGGGCGGCTGGGCGCAACCGGCTTGGTTGGCCGCCGGTATTTTTCCTGCTCTTTTTCCTGCAGCCATTTTTTGCTGACAGCCGTTTTCAAAGTAGCTGAACTGATGCCCAGGCCGGTCAACTGCTCCCGGCTTTTTGGATAGTCAGCCATGTTCTCGGCCAAATCGACCAGCAATTTCCTTTGCTGGCTGGCCGTCTTCCTGCTTTTTGCAAAAATCTCCTGGTAATCAAGAGCAGTTAACAGAGGATAGTAGACCGAAACCAGCTTCTTTTTAGCCTTGTTTTCAACCAGGTATTCAATCCTGGCATCCCCCTTGTCAAGGAGCTGCTTGACCAGCTTGATCAAGCGCGGCTCTTCCAGCTTAGCCAAATCTACCGGATCCCCGGCAAAAAGGGGCAGCTGCTCTGCCCGCTGGCTGTTTGGCAGGAGGATTTTCCGGTAATTGGCCCGCATGACGCCCGGCAGCATGGTTTTCAAGATGCTGATCCGGTAGGCAAAAATCTGCTGGGCTAAGTCGCTGGACAAGGCAACCAGCTCGGGAGTCAAAGGTGGCATTTCATCGACCACTAAAAGCAGGTCCTTTAATTGGCCGGTAAAGTCACTGCTTTTTTTCACGGCAACGACAAAGCCCTGGACCTTGCGGCGGCCAAAAGGTACTACCACCCGGCTGCCAACTTCAGCTTCCAGGCCATCAGGGATATGGTATTCAAAAACGCGGTCGGTCTGATGGGCGGCCACATCGACGATAACTTCTGCGATCAAGTCTTTCACCCCTTTCTTAACGCTAAAAAAGGAGCGGGCTTCAGGTCCGCTCCTCTTCAAGGATTATTCTTCGGCTTCACCGTGAGGTTCAACGTCAATCGTTACCTTGCCGGCAGCAATTTCTTCCAATGCTTGGCCGACTGGCTTCAAGTTGTGGTAGTTGTCCAAAGCGCCCGGCTTGCCGGCTTCCAATTCGTGAGCCCGCTTGGCAGCCAGAACTGACAGTGAGTATCTTGAATCGATTTCATCTAGCAGCTTGTCAATTGATGGATAGGTAATTCTCATCTTAGTCCTCCTTAACCATTTTCCGATAATCGTCGATCACGCGCTTGACGCTGACGTGTTCAGCGTCAACGATTGCTTTAATGTGGTTGACGGCGTTAGCAACAGTGTCGTTGACTACCGCGTAGTCATAGTCCTGCATCACCAGAATTTCCTTGCGCGCTTGGGCAATTCTGCCCCGAATCACGTCTTCGGATTCAGTGCCCCGGTGTTCCAGCCGGTCTCTTAAGGTGTGCAGGTCAGGCGGCGTCAAGAAAATAAAGACGCCATCTGGCATTTGTTGGCGAACCGTTCTGGCCCCGTTGACATCGATTTCCAGCAGAACATCCTTGCCGGCAGCCAGCATTTCCTTGACCGGACCCAAAGGGGTGCCGTAAAGGTTGCCAACGTATTCGTTGTATTCCAGCAGCTGATTGTCAGCGATGGCCTGCTTGAATTCTTCTCTGGTCACGAAGTAGTAGTCTTTCCCGTTCACTTCGCCTTCACGGGGCTTGCGGGTAGTCATTGAGACTGAGTATTCGAAGGGAAAGACCTTGTGTTCAACAATTGCGCTTTTGACGGTTCCCTTGCCAACCCCGGACGGGCCGGACAAAACCAACAGTAATCCTTTATCTGCCATGATAGCTCCTTTTTTTGACTAGTAATTCTATTTTGGACCATAAGCGCCTTCTGATCAAGTCTTAAGGCCGAAAAAAGCTTTTTTAAAAAAGGGGCTTGCTTTTTCGAATATTCGTTCGTATAATATGTTTACAAACAGGCGTTCGAAAATTATTTACTTAAAGGAGTCTTCATCATGTCCCAATTTCAAACTTTTGCCAGACAAGCCGCCCAGCCCCTCAAGAAGGCCTTTCATTATCTCTTTGCCTATGACGAAGACCGGCTCACCCTCCGCGGCGACAGCCTGGCCGTTAACTTAGCCAAGCTGCAGCTGGCCTTCTTGAAAAGGCAGTATCTTCTGGTCACCTTGAATGATGGCAGCTGGCGGGTCGGCAAGATCACTAAGCGGATTTCACCCAGCCGCTTCGTTTTCCGTGACGCCGACAACAAGATTTTTTACCTGCTTGACATTAATGACATTTTAACAGTTGAGCTGCCTTAAAGCAAAAAAGGGTCTGTTTTCTCCAGACTCTTTTTGCACTTATGTTCTTGTTTATCTTTCGTTACTTTACGCTGGCGTACTTGAACTGCCAACCGCCCAGGTTGTCGTTATAGACGTTCTTGATTTCCGGTCTGATCAAGTAAGCAGTTGAGATGTAGTAGATTGGGGTGATCCCTTCATCCTCAAGTAAGATGGCTTCAGCTTTTTGCAAGTCGCTCACCCGCTGGCTGCTGTCGCCGGTCGTCTTGGAATCAGCGATCAAGCGGTCGTATTCGCTGTTAGACCACTTGCCGTAGTTTCTGCTGTTGTTGCTGGTCAGGAGGTCCAGGAAGGAAATAGCGTCGTTGAAGTCGGCGATCCAGGTGGAAACCATGACGTCGAACTTCCCTTCTTCCCGGCGGGCCATCCGGGTCTTAAACGGCACGGTCGTGGTTTCAACCTTGATCTTGCCCAGAGTCTGAGTTAATTCGCTCTGCAGGGCTTCAACCGTCTTCTTGCCGGAATCAGTGTCATCAGCCATGATGGAAATCGTGATGGATGACTTGCCCAGTTCTGCCAGGCCCTTATTAAAGAGCTTCTTGGCTTCAGTTTTGCTGTACTTGTTGTAAGCTTCTGAGCTCTTGGCAACGCCGCTGGTGTATTCACTGTCACCGACATACATTACGCCCTTGGCCGTAAAGGTCTTGGCTGGCTGGTTGTTGCCGCCTAAAGTGCTGCAGAGACCAGAGCGGTCAATCGCCATAGAGATTGCCCGGCGGATGTTGACGTTGGCCAGGTTCTTGTCTTCTTGCAGGTTGTATTGCAGATAGGCCGTCCCACCGTTGTTAATCAGCTGGAAGCCAGGCTTTTTAGACAGTTGCTTGGTCTGGGAAGAGTCCAGGCTGAGGGCGTCCAGCTTGTTTGACTGGTAGAGGTTGTAGGCAGTTGACGGCGTCTTCTGCACGCTCCAGTCAATCTGCTGGATTTTGACATTCTTCTTGTCCCAGTAGTACTTGTTCTTGACCATCTTCCAGGAGAGGTTGGAACCCGTCCAGCCCTTTTGAACATACGGGCCGTTATAAAGCATGTACTTTGAAGCTGTCCCGTAGTTTGACCCGTACTTCTTGACAGCCTTTTCCGCCTGCGGGAAGAAGAGGGCGAAGGCCATCAAATTCTTGAAGTATGGAATCCGCCGGTCCAAAGTCACGACCAGCTTGTAGTCGCCTTCTGCCTTAATACCCAGGCTGGATAAAGGCTTCTTGCCGGCAGTAATTGCCGTGGCATTTTTGATGCCTTCAAACAAGTAGGCATATTCTGAAGCCGTCTTGGGGTCGACCGTTCTTCGCCAGGAATAGACAAAGTCCTTGGCTGTAACCGGACTGCCGTCGCTCCACTTGGACTTGCGCAGGGTAAAAGTATAGGTCTTGCCGTCCTTGGAAACGGTGCTGCTGGTGGCTAAGCCTGGCATCAGCTTGCCATTTTTGCCAGTCCGGTACAAGCCTTCCATCGTGTTTCTGAGCTGGTCGAAGCTGACGGTATCGCTGGCCTTGGACATGTCGATGGTCGAAATTTCAGCTGAAGCTGACCAAGAGAATTCCTGCTTCTTGCTGCCTTGACTGCTGGATTTACCGCAGGCAGTCAGCATAACCATTGACAGGGCCGCCAAAGCCAGCGGCGCTTTATTTTTTATGGATCTCATTTTTTCGTCCTCTCTTTCTTGCAGATTTTACACTGTTTCCAGAAACACATCACTTTTTCTGGAAACTTCTTTAAAATCATATTAAAATAGAGATTATCCATTGTCAATAATTTTTACCTGCGGATAAAGTGAAAATTATGTTTTCTTCCCATTAGCATGCAAAAAACTCTCTTGCCTTTTGGCAAGAGAGTAATTTTTTGCTTATTTCTTCTAGCTGTTTTTTAATCTTGTTGCTGGCTGGCAATCAAGTCAGCAGCGTTTTGCTCAGCTGCCTCACTGACATTGGCACCGGCCATCATCTGGGCGATCATCTTGACGCTGCTGTCTTCATCAAGCTCCTTGACCTGAGTAAAGGTCTCGCCTTCTGCAACGGTCTTGGCGATAGCAAAGCGGTGATCGGCACTGGCCGCTACCTGCGGAGAGTGAGTGATGGCAATAACCTGCTTTTGGCCGGCAATTGCGTGCATCTTCTTGCCGATAGCCGCTGCCACTCGGCCGGAAACCCCGGTGTCAATTTCGTCAAAGACCATGGTGCCGACCGGTTCAACCCGGGAGAAGATAGCCTTCAAGGCCAAAATCAGCCGGGACTGTTCCCCGCCAGAAACGATCTTAACCAAAGGCATCAATTCTTCGCCTGGGTTTGGCGCGATGTAGAAGGCCAGGTCGTCCGTCCCCTTGACCGTGAAAATGTCGGTCTTAGCAAAGCGGATGGAGAAGCGGGCCTTGTCCATGTACAGATCGGCCAGTTCATGCTTGATTGCTTCTTCCAGCTTCAAGGCTGTAGCTTCTCTGGCCTGGTGGAGGTCGCTAGCCAGGACTGACATTTTTTCCTCAACGGCTGCAATCTGCTTGACCAGTTCTTCCTCGTCAAGGCCGCCAGTTTCAAACTGGCTGAGTTCCTGGGAGACTTTTTCATAAAAATTAAAGACGTCAGCCAGGCTTGGACCATACTTCTTCTTCAAGTTGTTTAAGAGGTCCAGGCGGTTTTGCACATACTGATAGCGCTCTTCGTCAAATTCCAGGCTGTCCATGATGTCGCCAAGTTCTGAACGGGCATCGCTCAGCGAATATACCCCGTCAGTAATGGACTGGGCCACGTTCTTGAAGTCCTTGTCCAGGTCAGCTAAGTCTTCTGCCGTCCCCTGGGCATCCCCCAGCAGGCTGGTCAAGCCGTGCTCGTCGTCGTCAAAAAGCTGGATCATGAAGTTGGCGGATTCGGCAATCTTTTGGTAGTTGTTCAGCTTGTTGAACTCATCTTCCAAATCCTGGTCTTCATGTTCATCCGTCAGATCTGCCTGGGTGAGTTCTTCGACCTGGAACTGAAGAATGTCCTGGCGCTGGGCCAGTTCCCGGCTGTCGCGGCGCAAGTGCTCCAGGCGCTGGTTGAGGGCCAGCCAGGACTGGTATTCAGCTTGGTACTTGGCTAAAAGGGGCTTAAAGTCCTTGCCCGCGTATTCATCAACCAGGTCAATCTGCCGGCTTTGGTCCATCAGCATCTGCTGGTCATTTTGGCCATGGATGTCGACGAGGTACTCGCCGATTTTTGCCAAAGCAGTGATGGTGGTCAGTTGCCCGTTGATCCGGATGACGTTGCGGCCCTTGCTGGAGATCTCCCGGCTGATGATCAAGTCATCGCCGTCCATCGGCAGGCCGTAATCAGCCGCAATCTGCTCAACTTCCCGCATTTCATCGTCTTGCAGGGTAAAAAGGCCGGTCACTACTGCCTTGCTCTGGCCAGATCTGACCATTTCTTTTTGGGCCCGGTGGCCTAGCAAAAGGGAGAGTGCATCGATCAAGATGGACTTGCCGGCCCCGGTTTCCCCGATCAAGACGGTCATTTGCGGCTGAAACTTGATTTTCAGACTCTTAATGATGGCAAAATTTTGGATATCCAATTCCACAAGCATAAGCGTCCCACAGCATCCTTTCTACAGCCCCTGGGCAGCCCGGTCAACCAGCTCGCTGACTGAGCCGGACCAGAGATTCTGCCCTGGATTTGCCTGGTCCTTTTTCAAGTGAATCAAAAATTCAATATTCCCCTTGCCGCCCTTGATTGGCGAATAGTCAACGCCCAAAATGGAAAAGCCGATTTCCAGGGCCTTGACCATGGTGTGTTCAATCACGGCTTGGTGAACCGCGTGGTCACGGACAATCCCGTGCTTGCCGACATTTTCCGGACCTGCCTCAAACTGGGGCTTGATCAAGCAGACGGCATCCCCTTGGTCTTTCAAGATTTCATACATTGGCGGCATGATCAAGTCCAGGGAAATAAAGGACACGTCCGTCATGGCAAAGTCCGGCAGGCCTTCGGTAAAGTCGGCTGGAACCGAGTAGCGGAAGTTCTGTCGCTCCATCACCACCACCCGGGGGTCATCCCGAAGCTGCCAGGCCAGTTGGTTGTAGCCCACGTCCAAGGCATAGACCAGCTTGGCCCCGTTTTGCAAGGCCACGTCGGTAAAGCCCCCTGTTGAAGCCCCAATATCCAGGCAGATCTTGTCTTTTAAGTCAATATTCCAGACCTTGACCGCTTTTTCTAATTTGAAGCCGCCCCGGGAAACATACTTGAGCTTGTCTTTTTTAATGAAAAATTCTTCATCAACCGGAAACTTCTCCCCGGCCTTGTCGATCCGCTGGTGGTTATGGTCAGTCACCAGCCCCGCCATGATGGCTCTTTGCGCCTGGGTTCTGGAGTTAAAAATTCCCTTGGCGGCCAATAATACGTCCGCGCGTTCTTTACTTGCCATTAAAGCACCTTCTGATACAAATCCAAAAAGCCCAGCAAAACTTCTGCCTTTTCCCCGGCCAGATCAGCCTTGCCCATTTCAATCAGCTGCTTGAGCTCCTGTCTAGTTGCTTCAGCCCCCAGCATGGTCAAGCTGTTGTTCTTGCCAACTTCTTGATCCTTATGGGTCGCCTTGCCCGCTTCTTCCTGGCTTTCAACGATATCTACCAGGTCATCATAGAGCTGGTAAGAGCGACCAAAGTGCTTGGCAAAGGCCAGGTACTTTTGGGCCTGCTGGTCTGGGCAAGCGGCTAAAGCCGTGGCCATCTGGACGCTGGCCAAAATCAAGCAGCCGGTCTTCAGCCATTCCATATGGTCAATTACTTCTTCGCTGCTGTCTTCAGTGTTGGTGGTGTCGATGTCCAGGTACTGGCCAGCCACCATCCCCTTAGGACCCACTGCTTCAGTGATGATCTCGACCAGCTTCCAGTTGTGTTCAGCCTGGGCGATCCACTGGATGCCTAAGGGCTGGAGGGCATCCCCAGCCAAGATAGCTTCAGCCTCGCCCCACTTCTTGTGGCTGGTCAATTTCCCCCGCCGATAGTCATCATTGTCCATGGCCGGCAGGTCATCGTGGATCAAAGAATAGGTATGGATCAGTTCAATGCCGCAGGCTGCCTGGATTTCTTTTTCCGTGATTTCAATGCCCAAGGCGTCCAAAGTTGCCAAAAAAAGCAGGGGCCGCAGGCGCTTACCCCCGGCCATGACTGAATAAGCCATGATTTCGGCAAAGCGGGGGTCATCGCTTTCCTTTGGCAGTTGCCCCTTTAAAAAATCATTGACTATCGGCGTGTACTTAGCTTGAAATTCTTTAAAAGTTGTCATGATCTTATTCCTTTGGCGCTGAGGCATCAGTTGGGTCAAGTTCCTTCTCGCTGCCATCTGATTCAATCAACTTGGCCACGGTGTTCTCCGCCTTGGTCAATTCCTGCTTCAATTCCCGGCTCAGCTTGACCCCAGTTTGGAACTGGGCCAATGATTCTTCTAATGACAACTGGCCATTTTCCAGCTGACCAACGATTTCCTGCAGCTCCTTGAGCTGACTTTCAAAATTGTTCTTTTCAGTCATTTTTTTCTTCCTTAATTTCTTCAATCCGGCCGATCGCCTGGCCATCCTTTAAGTGCAGGCGAACCTGGTCGCCTGGCGACAATTGCTGAACTGACTTGACCACGGTGCCGCTTGCGTCAGTCGTGTAGCTGTAGCCCCGGGCCAGGGTCTTTAAAGGACTATAGTCGTCCAGCTGCTGGACGGCCTGCCGGCAGGCGGCCTGCTTTTGCTCCAGAATCCGCTTGATCCCCAGCTCCAGGCTCTTGGCCAGGTAATTATTTTCCTGCTTGAGCTGCTTGATCCGCCGGTCTGGAGCCTGGTGCTGAAGGCGCTGGGTCAAAAGGCTGAGCTTTTGGCTTTGGTCTTTGACAATAACTTCCATCATCCGGTTCAGCTGCTGGGACAATTGGTCGACCTGCTGCATTTTCTGCTCATAGAGGCGCTGGGGTTCTTTCATGATAAAAGAATTTTCCAGCTGGGCCAAAGCCTGGGCCCGGACCTGAATAACGGCCCGGATATCAGTCAAAAGCCTGGTCTGCAGCTGGCCGATCTCAGCCAGGACCCGGGTCAGATCCGGCGTCGCCATTTCAGCGGCTGCTGTTGGCGTAGCTGCCCGGCAATCGGCGGCCAGGTCGCAAAGAGTCGTGTCTGTTTCGTGGCCAACTGAGGAAATCACCGGCATTTTCATGGCGTAAACCTGCCGGACCACTTCTTCTTCGTTAAAAGGCCACAGGTCTTCTAACGACCCGCCACCCCGGCCGATAATGAGCACGTCATATTCATCTGCCCGGACTTGAATCTGCTGCATGGCGGAAACCAGGCTGCCGGCCGCGCCCTCTCCCTGCACCTGGGCCGGGAAAAGGTCGATTTCAGCGTGCGGG
Organism: Lactobacillus sp.; assembly: GCF_051873315.1. Classification (GTDB taxonomy): domain Bacteria; phylum Bacillota; class Bacilli; order Lactobacillales; family Lactobacillaceae; genus Lactobacillus. Next base: position 3,463 of record NZ_JBJEES010000008.1, on the reverse strand, counting down.
AAGCGGCGGTTAGCCGTTACCATGATGTCGTGGATGACTGCCCCAGAGGCTGAAGTCACAACCGCGATCTTATCTGGAAAAAGGGGCAGAGGCCGCTTGTGCTCTTGGGCAAAAAGGCCTTCTTTAGCCAGTTTCTCCTGCAGCTGCTTGAAGCGCTCAAACAAGGCCCCCAAGCCGGCTGGTTCCATGCTTTTGGCATAAAACTGGTAGCTGCCCTGGGCCTCATAAGTTGACAGGCGGCCGGTCACGTAGACCTTCATCCCTTCTTCAGGCTCAAACTTGACTTTCTCAAAATCACCGCGGAACATTACCACATTGATTTTAGACTTGTCGTCTTTTAAAGAAAAGTACTGGTGACCACCTCTGCGGAAGCGGAAATTCGACAATTCCCCTTGGAGAAAAATTTGATGAAGGTAGGGATCTCGGTCAAACTTCTGCTTGACATACCAATTTAATTCACTGACAGTCAAGTACTTTTCTTCAGTCCCCTTAATCGAGTCCATGCTGTCTCCTTGTCAATTTAATGACTTCTTCCATTAAAAACTCTACCGTCAATGGACCAACCCCGCCGGGCACTGGCGTGATCCAGCTGGCCTTTTCTTTAACGGAATCAAAATCAACGTCGCCGACCAGGCGGCCGTCTACCCGGTTGATGCCCACATCGATCACCACGGCACCTTCTTTGACCATGTCAGCCTTGATCATTTCCGCCTTGCCAACCGCGCAGACCAAGATATCGGCCCGCTTAGTCAAGTCAGCCAGGTTCCGGCTGCGGGAGTGCAGGATTGAAACAGAAGCATTTCTTTCCAGCATCAAGGCGGCCAGAGGTTTGCCAACAATATTTGACCGGCCGACGATCACGGCGTTTTTGCCAGTCAAGTCAATTTGGTAGTGGTCTAAGAGGGCAATAATGCCGGCAGCCGTGGCTGGTTCAACAAAGTGCTTGCCCTGCCAAAGGCGGCCGATATTAGCCGGAGTCAAGCAGTCAACGTCCTTCTCTGGATCGATTCTTTCGATTACCCGGTCAGCATTGATCTGCGGGGGAACCGGCAATTGGACCATCAAGCTGGAAACTTCCGGGTCGGCATTCAAGCTGTCGATCAGCTTTAATACATCTTCTTCACTTTCATCAGCCGGCAATTGGTAGACCAGCTGCTTGATCCCCAGTTTCTCAGCCTTCCGTTTCTTGGAGGCGACATAGACCTTGCTGGCCGGGTCATCACCAATATTGATTACGCAGAGTTTAGGGCTGACTCCGTGTTCTTTTAAGGAAGCCACTTCGCTGCCTAACTTTTCGCCTAATTCCCGGGCCAGCTTCTTCCCGTCCAAAATTTCTCCCAAAATTGCCTCCTTAAGAAAAAAAGCCGGCAAAACGCCGGCTTAAAGATTATTCTTGCACAAAGTTTGCCAATATGCCATTGATGAAGGCCTTTGACTTCGGGTCATCAAACTCGTCACACAAATTCAAAGCCTCGTTGATGGCTGACCGGTCTTCAATAACCGGGCTGTACAGCATTTCGTACAGGGCTACTTCCAAAATCGCCAAGCTGGTCTTGCTCAACCGCTCCAAGCGCCAGCCTTGCTTCAAGTTAGCGGAAAGCTTGTCACGCAGTTCAGCCTGCTTGTCGATCACGCCGCTGACCAGTTCCTTGCTGTAGGCCGGCAAAGTATCCAAGTCCAAAGCAGACTTGACATTATCTTCCAATTCACTGGCCGTCAAGCTGGGATCCTGGTTGTACAGATAAATGGCTTGCAGTGCAATTCTTCGACTATCGTGTTGATTCATTACTTATCTTCTTCTTGATCGGGGAATAATGGTTGATCAGCATCTTCAAAGTTCTTTTCATCTTCAGGGAAGACGAGACCAACGACATGAACATCAATTGACTTCAAATTCATATCCGTCATCTGAGTCAGCTGCTGCTTCAAAGCTTCTTGAATCTTGCCCGCAACAGCTGGCACGTTGACGCCGTACTTGAGATATACGTAAACGTCAGCCGTCAGTTCGCCGTCTTCATCAACAGAGACGGCAACTCCCTTGCCCCGATCCTCGCGGCCAAAGACACGGCTCAAGCCTGACTTCAAGCCACCGCGCATCCCGGCAACGCCGTCGACCTTCTGAGCAGAAATGCCCAGAATGACTTCGAGTACCTGCAGGTCGATCTTGATTTGATCGCCCTCATCATTGCCGCTTAAAACGATTGTTGAATTATCAGCCATTTTTCCACCTCGAAAACTACTACTTAGAACGTGATACGTATGAACCGTCACTAGTGTTGATCGTCAGCACGTCACCAACGTTAATAAAGAATGGCACGGTGACAACCAAACCGGTTTCCATCGTAGCTGGCTTACCACCACCTGATGAGGTATCGCCGCGGATGCCTGGTTCGGTTTCAACGACTTCCAGGTCAACCGTGTTTGGCAGGTCCAGACCCAAGGTTTCACCATTGTGGGAAATAATGTTCACAATCATGTTTTCCTTCAGGTACTTGGCTTCCTGGTCAATCTGGGCGTTCGGCACTTCCAATTGCTCGTAAGTTGCCGTGTCCATGAAGACATAGCTTGAACCGTCGTTGTAAAGGTATTGCATTTGCCGGGTTTGAATGTCGGCCGTTTCAACCTTGGCAGTTGAACGGAAGGTGTATTCTTGAACAGCGCCGGTCCGCAAGCTCTTCAGCTTTGAACGAACGAAGGCACTACCCTTACCTGGCTTTACGTGCTGGAATTCAACGATACGCCACAGGTCGTTGTTGTATTCGATCGTGAGGCCGTTCTTGAATTCGTTAACAGAAATCATTGTCATCTGGTAAATCCCCCATTTCTACATCTTAAATTGTACCAATAAACACTAAATTTTACCATAAAAATAATCTTACAGGTGAATGAGTTCGTCCTTTGGCAAAGTTGACAAAACTTCCGGCATGTCGCCGTTAACCAAAATATCATCTTCGATCCGAACCCCGCCTTGCGGCAGGTAGATGCCTGGTTCAACCGTGTGCACGATTCCATTTTCCAGGGTCGTCTGGCTGAACAAAAATTCCGGCTGGCACATTTCGTGGATTTCCAGGCCGATCCCGTGGCCAATCCCGTGACCGAAGTATTGCCCGTAACCAGCGTCATTGATGTAGCCGCGGGCTGCCTGGTCAACATCCTTGCCAGTTGCCCCGACAACGGCGGCAGCAATCCCCCGCTTTTGGGCTTCCAAAACGATCTTGTAGATCTTTTCCAGTTCGTCTTCCACGCTGCCCAAAGCGTAAGTTCTGGTAATGTCGGCGGTGTAGCCGTTGTATGAGGCGGCCGCGTCAATTACGACCAGTTCATGCTCTTGCATCAAGCGGTCGCTGGCCACCCCGTGAGCCCAGGAAGACCGCGGACCGGAAGCGATGATTGAGTCATAGCCCGGGCCGTCGCCGCCGTATAACTTGAAGAGGTAGTCGAGCTTGGCGCCCACGTCTCTTTC
>NZ_JBJEES010000007.1:0-17096 GCF_051873315.1 Lactobacillus sp. | reverse complement strand
TGAACACCACCAACTTAACTCCAGACGGAGCCATGGACCTCCTGGGCATCCCCGAGGCAGACCGGGCCATGTACAAGAAGCTGCTCAAGAAGAAGTAAGCAGCAAAAAAGCGGACAAGCCAAACTTGTCCGCTTTTCTTACGCCTTAGCGACGATTTCCTTGATGTAGTCAACCGGCATCTCCTTGCCAGTCCAGAGCTTGAAGGACTCTGCTCCTTGGCCGACCACCATGCCCAGACCGTTATAGATGTGCTTGACGCCGGCCTCTTTGGCGATCTTCATCAACTTGGTCTCCCGCGGTTCATACACCGTGTCGCTGACAACCATGTCCGCATGCAGCCAAGATGGATCTTCCACCAGTGACAGGTCGTCCAGTGGCGGCATCCCTACTCCGGTCGCGTCGCAGTAGATCCTGGATTCAGCGATCGACTGCTTGAAAGCTTCCTTGTCTTCCATTGGGTTCAAGCTGCAGACACAGTCAGTCGCTTCATTGATCGCGGCTACCTTGCCTTTGGCTGGTTCCCAGTTGCGGTCGTGGATATTAAAAATTCTGATTTCCTTGGCTCCGCCCATAGCCGCGGCTACAGCAATCGGAATCGCTGCCCCGCCGGCACCGGCTAAAGTCATGACCTGCCCCTTCACGTCCTGGCCGTCTTCTTGCAAAGACCGCAGCCAGCCCGTCCCGTCAGTGGTATAGCCCGTCAAAAAGCCATGGTCATTGACCACCGTGTTGACCGCCCCGCAGATTTTTGCTGCCGGGTCCAGCTTGTCCAGGTAGGGAATGATCGCCTGCTTGTTTGGCATGGACACGTTGGCTCCCCGCATGTCCAAAGTCCGCAGGGCCTTGACCGCGTCCCCGATCCGGTCCGGCCCGATTTCAAAGCAGAGGTAAGCCCCATTCAAGCCCAGCTTAGCCATGGCATTGTTGTGCATGGTCGGTGAAACTGAGTGTCTGATTGGATTCGCGAACAGGCCCAACAAGATGGTGTGCCCGTCCAGCCAGCCGGTTACTGGTCCGGTAATCCCGTTGATTTTTACCGGTAAAATGTCATTGCTTCTTTCGTCAGTCATCTTTTCAGTCCTTTGTTTTTATCTCTAAAAAATATGCTAGCGCTTGCCACTCTATAAAGAAAGGCAATCTGCCACTTTTATCAATCTATTTTTTCTATTGTTTTACCAATAATTTCAAAAATACCCACTAAACTCTCTATGTAAAAAGCGGATTGACAAATTATCTCTGTTAACGCTAACATTGAATAATGACGCGATTATGATTTGTTAACGAGGACTTGCTATGGAATTTATCAAAAACTACAACAACAACGCTGCCCTTGTCAAAGACTCAGCTGGCAAAGACTGGGTCGTCATTGGCAAGGGGATTGGCTTTGGGCTTAAACCAGGGATGCCTGTCGATGAAAGCAAAATCGAACGCCGCTTTAAAGCTCAAGACGAAATCGACCAGGTCGAACCGGACATCGTCAAGGGCATTGATCCCCAGTCCTTTGCCGCCACTGACCAGGTCTGCGAAATGCTGGAAAGCAAGTACGGCATCTCCTTTACCGGCTACCAGTACTTTGCCCTGGCTGACCACATCGACTTCATGATCAAGCGGACCCTGGACGGAGCGGAACTCAACCCCATGAGCGGCAGCTGGGAAACCAAGACCCTCTTTCCAAAAGAATACGCCGCGGCTAAAGAAGCCCTAAAGATCATCTCTGACACTGTCCACCTAACCTTCGACTGTTCTGAAGCCGTATCTTTAACCTACCACTTCATCAATGCCGAATCCGACGGTTCCAAACTGCAAGACACCATGCGGATGACCCGCTACTTGGGCGGGATTGTCAATATTGTCCAATACCAATACGGGATCACCCTGGATACCGACAGCTTCAATTACGAGCGCTTCATTACCCACCTCCGGGCCCTGATCATCCGCCACTTGACCGGCAAGGAAAATAGCGCCGAACTGGACCCTGCCCTCCTGCAGCTGATGGTTGCCAAGTACCCAAAAGAAAAAGACACGGTCGACCGGATTGCCCAGTATCTCAAGCGGGAAGATGACTGGACCCTGTCAGCCGATGACCAGACCTACTTGATTCTTCACATCTGGCGGGTGACTCACCGCTAAAAAATAAAAAATTCCGCATTTTCTGTTGACAGCGCTTTTATGAAGCGTTATCATAATAAATGTCTTAAGCGTGTTACTGTTAAATCAGGCATGAACCTATCACGAAATCAGCCGCTGGCAATATCATTTGTCAGTCTTACTTGATTTACCGATAGGTTCTTTTTTTCGCTTAAACCAGGTGTGTTACTAGTTCGACTAGGCATGAACCCGCAAGCATATACAGGACTCTTTCTATCTTTTCCACGTGAAGAATCCTGGCTTGCGGGTTTTTATTTTGACAAATTGTAAAAGTGAGGATAACGATTATGGCAAAAAATTACGATGAACTAGCCAAAGACATCGTCGCGCACGTCGGCGGGGAAGAGAACGTCTCCTCCCTCAAGCACTGCGTGACCAGACTGCGCTTTGTGTTAAAAGACGAATCCAAGGCTGACACCGACTACCTGAAGAAGCGCGACGGGGTCATCACCGTTGCTAAAGCCGGCGGCCAATACCAAGTGGTTATCGGCAACGAAGTCGCCGACGTTTACGACGCGGTTCTCAAAAACTCCCACATCAAGGGGGTTGGGGAAGTCGCTGAAGACGACGCGGAAGACGCGCCTAAGGGCAACCTCTTCGACCGCTTCGTCGACTTGATCTCCAGCATCTTCCAGCCTTTCCTGGGCGCCCTCTGTGCCGCCGGTATGCTTAAAGGCGTAACTGCCCTCCTGGCTGCTACTGGGATGGCTTCTACTAACGGTATTTACATCATCTTCAATGCCATGGGCGATGGGATGTTCCAATACCTGCCATTCTTCCTGGCCTTGACTGCTGCCCGGAAGTTCAAGCTTGACCAGTTCACTGGCCTGGCACTGGCTGGGGCTATGCTCTACCCGACCTTGAGCACGACCGTTAAGGCGACTACTACCTTCTTCGGCCTGCCGATCAAATTGCCGAGCGGCGGCTACTTCCAAACGGTGATTCCAATTATCCTGGCCGTTTGGTTTGCCTCCCTGGTTGAAAAGCGGATGAAGAAATGGATGCCAACTGACATCAAGATGTTCGCTGTTCCATTCTTCACCCTTCTGATCTCAGTACCTTTGTCCATACTCTTGATCGGGCCAATCGCCAACACCCTGTCAAACTGGGTTGGGGTTGTCTTCCAGGCTATTTACAAGTTCAGCCCGATGCTTTACGGGGCAGTTCTTGGTGGGCTCTGGCAAGTACTGGTTATGTTCGGCCTGCACTGGGGTCTGGTTCCTCTGGCTATCATGGACTTTGCCCAAAAGGGCTGGTCAGTTCTCCTGAACCCGTCAGTTGCCGTCTGCTTCGCCCAAACTGGGGCTTTGGCTGCCATCATGATCAAGACCAAGGAAAAGAAGGTCAAGGAGCTTGCTACCCCGGCCCTGATTTCCTCAATCTTCGGGGTTACTGAACCGGCTATCTACGGGGTTACCCTGCCGATGAAGACGCCATTCATCATGACTTGTATCGCTGGTGCCATCCAAGGTATCTACTGCGGCTTAACCAACGTGACTGGTTACGCCATGGGTGGTATGGGAATCTTCGCCTTCCCTTCATACATCAACCCTAAGACTGGTTCATTCGCCAGTGTGATCAACCTGGCTATCTGCGCGGTCATCTCACTGATCCTTGGCTTTGCCTTGACCATGATGACCAAGGTTCCTCGCCTTTACGGGGAAGAAGAAACTACTCAAACTACTGAAACTGCTGCTCCAGCAGAAGGTCCTTCAGTAACTGTTGCCGGTGAAACTATCCTGGCCCCAGTTGCCGGTGAAGTTTGCCCGTTAAGCGAAGTAAAAGACGAAGTCTTCTCTTCCGGCGCTATGGGCGATGGCATTGCCATCAAGCCAAGCGAAGGTCTTTTGAAGTCACCAGTTGACGGCACGGTCAGCCTGGTCTTCCCAACCGGCCACGCTATTGGCCTGAAGAGCAAGAACGGCGCGGAAATCTTGATCCACATCGGCATGGACACGGTTGAACTTAACGGCGAAGGCTTCGAAGTCCTGGTCTCCAAGGACCAAGAAGTCAAGGCCGGCCAGCCACTGGTCAAGTTTGACCTGGACGCTATCAAGGCCAAGGGCTACGACCTGACCACGCCGGTCATCATCACCAATTCCAAGTCCTACCATGAAATTGGCGACAGCAAACTTAGCGCGGTTAAGGCCGGCGACCAGCTGCTGGCTCTGTCCTAGCGGCAAAACACTAATACATATTTCTCTCAAAAACGTTCATGGAAAGATTTGCCTCCGGCAAATCTTTTCGTGCATTAAACACAGGTAATATAGCTAGTAAAAATAAAAGCAATAACAGATAAGGAGATAAATCATGGCAAAATTTCCAAAAAACTTCCTCTGGGGCGGGGCCACTGCCGCCAATCAGTATGAAGGCGCCTATTTAGAAGACGGCAAGGGCCTCAGCACGGCCGATGTAATGACCAACGGCTCCCACACTGAAGCCAGAAAGATCACCTGGAAGAACCCGCAGACCGGGGAAAGCGGCTATGTGCCAATGGCCTTTGGCCAGTCAATGACCTTCCCGGAAGGAGCAGAACCGGCTGTTTTGGACGGCTACTACTACCCAAGCCACACGGCAACTGACTTCTACCACCACTACCAGGAAGATATCAAGCTGATGAGCGAGATGGGCTTCAAGTGCTTCCGCCTCTCCATCAACTGGGCCCGGATTTTTCCAAATGGCGATGATGACCAGCCAAACGAAAAGGGCTTGGAATTCTACGAAAAAGTTTTCCAGGAATGCCGCAAGTACGGCATTGAACCTTTGGTTACCCTGTCTCACTATGAAACTCCGCTTAATCTCTCTATCAAGTACAATGGCTGGACCAGCCGCAAGCTGATCGACTTCTTCGTCAACTACGCCAAAACGGTCATGCAGCGCTACAAGGGCCTGGTTAAATACTACCTGACCTTCAATGAAATCAACATGATGAGCCTCAGCCCTTACATGGCAGCCGGTATTTTGACCGATGATGCCCAAAGCAAGGCCCAAGGCGCCCACAACCAATTCGTGGCCAGCGCTTTGACGGTCAAGGCGGCCCGGGAAATCGACCCAGAAATCAAGGTCGGCCAGATGCTGGCTTACGGCCCGGTCTACGCCTTGACGGCTGACCCGAAGGACCAATTGAAGGCCCTCAAGCAAAGCGACGCCACCCTCTTTTACAGTGATGTCCAGACCGGCGGCCGCTACCCAAACTGGATCTTGAAGAAGTACGAAGCTGAAGGGATCAAGCTGGACGACGAAGACAGCGACTACGAGCTCCTGGCCCAGTACCCGGCTGACTTCCTCAGCTTCTCCTGCTACTCTTCATCCGTTGTAACCACCCATGAAACTGACGACACAGCTGGCGGCAACCTGGCCATGGGGGTCAAGAACCCTTACCTTAAGACCAATGACTGGGGCTGGACGATCGACCCGGACGTATTGCGGATCGCCTTGAACCAGCTCTGGGACCGTTACCACAAGCCGCTCTGGATCGTGGAAAACGGCATCGGGGTCAAGGACCAGATCAGTGAAGACGGCAAGATCCACGACCCGGAAAGAATCTCCTACCTGCAGCAGTGCATCTCTTCCATGCGCGACGCCATCAACCTCGACGGCGTTAACCTGATGGGCTACGAAATGTGGGGCTGCATCGACCTGGTTTCCGCCGGAACCGGTGAAATGCGCAAGCGCTACGGTTTTGTCTACGTTGACCGCGATGACAAGGGCGAAGGCAGTCTCAAGCGAATTCCAAAGGACTCCTTCTACTGGTACAAGAAGGTTATCGCCAGTGACGGCGAAGATTTAAGCAATTAGCCTAAGAAAAAAATAACAATCTCTCCCCACCAAAAAAGCTCCCGTATCGCGATTGATACGGGAGCTTTCTTTTCAGGAAAAGCGTTTCTCTTGGTTATTAGTGCAATTCCAAGTAATTTTCAGCGTTTCTCAAGTCTTCGATTGACAATTGACCAGGTGCTGAAGTCTTGCCAACGGCACCGAATGACAAGCAGGAGCCGAAGACTTGGCCGGCAATCCGGCTGACCTTGCCCAAGTCAGCCATTGCCATGGTGATGATTGGCGTTGAGAGTACCTTGCGGGCGTCGTTAGTCGCGCTCAAAAGGGTCAAAACGTCGTCAGCGCTGTGCGGCATGCAGGCCAGTTTTGGCACGTCAGCACCCAATTCAGCCATCTTCTTCAAGCGGAATTCGATGACATCCTTGGCTGGCACCTTTTCAAAGTCGTGGTTGCTCATGATAACTACCACGTTGTAGTTGTGGGCTTGCTTAACCAGGTCCTTGACTCTTTCTTCATCGTGGAAAAGTTCGATGTCGACCGCGTCACCCAAGCGGTTGGTTACTACAGTAGCCACCAGATCCAGGTATTCGTCTTCACCCAGTTCCAGGACGCCGCCTTCGTTCTTGGTTCTGAAAGTAACCAGAACTGGCAGTTCGCCGACTACGTCCCGCAAAGCCTTGGCCGTAGCGATCAGCTTTTCATTGTCCTTGATGCCGGCTTCGTAGTAGTCGATCCGCCATTCCATGATGTCAGGCTTGGCAGCCGCAATTTCCTTGGCTGAAGCCAGAATTTCTTCTTCAGTCACGCCGACGTTTGGCACGGCAATTTTTGGCAGGCCTTCGCCCAAAACAATGTTTCTAACTTTTACAGTAGTCATATTAATACCTTCTGTTTTTATGTTTTTTGCTTTTTTAAAAAAATTACTTCTTCAGTGAACCAAACAGGTGCTTGTAACGGATAGCAATGATGGTCGTGTCCACGAAGCCCAGCAGGGCAACGATCACGTCAAAGAACATAACTTCTCTCATCCCTGGCAAAGCGTTGATGACCAAAGGAATAGTGAAGGAAGCGATTGAACCGGCAGTGTAGAAGAAACCAGTAACCGTCCCCTTGCCAGCTGGGAAGAAGTCGGCCATAACCGTCAAGCCCAGCTGCATTACGCCACCAGCGGCAAAGAAACCAACGGCGAAGGCCAGAATGCCCATCAAAACGGCGCTGGCTGGGTATGCCCACATCAAGAAGATGGCGATAAAGGCACCCAAAGTGTAGATTGGGACCAATTGCACTTCCTTGAACTTGCGGCCGATCACTGCAGTAAACAGAACGCAGCAGATTGAACCAAGTGAGTACCAGGAAACCAGGGCGTGGGCAGCGCTGTCGCTCATGTGGCTGATTTGTTGCCCGTATTGGGTCAGCATTTGGCTGACCATGTAGAAGGTAGCTTGGGAAATGTAGCCGTAAAGGATGAACAAGGTACCGTCCAGCCACTTGTTGGACTTGACTGCCGGCTTGTCGCTGTCAGCAGCAGCCGCTGCTTCAGCTTCTTCAGCCTTCTTTTCTTCAGCTTCAGCAACTGCCTTGGAGTCTGGGAAGGCACCCTTAAGGAAGTAGATGAAGGTGATAACCAGGATGGCAGCTGGAATCACGATTGACCAGCCGTACCATGCGCCGGCACTTGCCAGGCCGCTGACGATGAATGGCAAGAGGAACTGGGCGCCAGAGATGAAGGCCTTCAAAACAACGTTGGAAGTCCCCTTGGCATCTGGGAAGATTTCCATCAAGGCTGGGTAAGTACCAGTGTCCAGGAAGGAGTTGGCCATCCCGGCGCAGATCCCCAAAATGTAGGCCACAGTCACGCTCTTAGAGAAAAGCAGGCCGACGAAGAAGATCAGGTAGAAGACGATCCCCAATTGCACGAACGGCTTTCTGCCGAACTTGTCAGACAGGATCCCGGAAATCAGCAGGTTGATGATTCTCCCAACCCCCAAAGAGGAGACTACGGCAATGGCGCCGGTCGCGGTCGTGCCCCACTGGTGGGCCAGGTTGGTGGCGTTTTGCGAAATAATGATAACGCCCATCCCGTGCACGAAGTAGTTCATGTACAGCATGAAGGCAGTCATCATGTATTTGTTCTTTTTCATGATTTTGTCCTTCCAAAAATACCTTCTGTCGGCGAGTATTCAGCTGCAGAAGGTATTGATTTAAACCAATTTCTATTAAATTTGCAGGTTAAAAATTACAGATTACTTGTTGGCATCCATGATTTCCTGGATGTAGTCGGTTGGCATTTCCTTGCCAGTCCACAGCTTAAAGGCAGCGGCACCTTGTTCGATCATCATGCCGATCCCGTTGTAGATGTGCTTTACGCCGGCCTTTTCAGCGACTTCCATCAGCTTGGTCTTGCGTGGTGCGTAAACAGTGTCGGAAACAACCATGTCTTCGTGGAACCATGATGGGTCTTCAACCAAAGTCTGGTCTTGCAATGGGTTCATCCCTACGCTGGTAGCATCGCAGTAGATGTCTGATTCAGCGATTGACTTCTTGAAGTCTTCCTTGTCTTCCAGGTGGTGAACGCTGGCCACGCAGTCAGTTTCCTTGTTGATGGTTTCAACGTTCTTGACTGCTTGTGCCCACTTGTCGTCGTCCCGGTTGAAGATGCGGATTTCCTTGGCGCCTTCCAGAGAAGCAGTAACAGCGATTGGAGTAGCGGCACCGCCGGCACCGGCCAAAGTGATAACCTTGCCCTTAACGTCTTGGCCGTCCTTCTTCAAGGCCCGCAGCCAGCCCATGCCGTCAGTGGTGTAGCCGGTCAAAACGCCGTGTTCGTTGACGATGGTGTTAACGGCGTCACACATTTGTGAAGTCTTGTCCAGCTTGTCCAGGTAAGGGATGACCTTCTTCTTGTTTGGCATTGAGACGTTTGACCCCCGCATGTCCAAGGTCCGGATAGCGTCGATAGCGCCTGGCAGCTTTTCGTTGTCGATTTCAAAGCAAAGGTAAGCCCCGTTCAAGCCCAACTTGGCAAAAGCGTTGTTGTGCATGGTTGGTGACATGGTGTGGCGGATCGGGTAAGCCATCAAGCCGACCAAAATCGTGTGCCCGTCAAGCCAGCCGGTGATTGGGCCGCTTACGCCTTGAATCTTCGTTTCTTCAATCTCGTTGTTTCTTTCGTCTGCCATTTCTGGAATCTCCTTTAAACTTATACAACAAGTTACTTTTTTCTCAATTCACTATTATGTTATCGTTTTCAGCTTTCGTGATAAATAAGGCAAGGCAAAATTATTGATAAAAGCATTTTATCAGTTCTTGTTTAACGGTATAATATAGGCATGGAAAAACTGTTGTGATGATTTGGAGGCAAATATGAACATTCGACATCTGCGTTTCTTCGTCGAGCTGGCCAAGACGGAGCACATGGCCAAGGCCGCTGAAAAGCTGGGCATCTCCCAGCCTTCCCTCTCCTACGCCATCAGCAGCATTGAGGAAGAACTTGGCGTGCCCCTTTTTGAAAAAGAAGGCCGGAACATCCGCTTAACCAACTATGGCAAGATCTACCTGGAATACGTCAAGAGCGGTTTAAGCGACCTGGACCGGGGCGGCGAATACATTGCCGAATTGCTGGACGTCAACCGGGGTCATATCCGGGTCGGCTTCACCTTTACCATGGGCCAGGACTTGATTCCCCAGCTGATCTACAAGTTTAAGCAGGAAAAAGACACCAAGGACATTTCCTTCTCCTTCGTGCAGGGGACAACTGACGATTTGGTTGAACAGCTGGTCAATGATGACCTGGACCTGGTCGTCTCATCCGCTCCTGACCTGCCTGGCCCGGAGGACAAGGTCGACATCTCCCACCTGGTTGACCAGGAAATGCTGGCTGTCGTCCCCTTCTCCAATCCTCTAGCCAAAAAGGACTCTGTCTCCCTGGCTGATTTGGCCAAGTTCCCGATGATCTACTACAGCAAGCAAAGCGGCCTGCGCCAGCGCCTGGACAAGATGTTCGCTGAAGCCGGCGTGAAGCCGAAGATCGTCATGGAATCCATGGAAGACCACACTATCATCGGCTTCGTTCACTGGGGCTACGGGGTAGCTATCGTGCCGCATTTGCCCCAGCTGGACCCGCAGACGGTCAAGCTTTTGCATATTGAAAACAATGTCGGCGTTCACCCGATCTTTGTCGTGAAAAAGTCCGACCACTTCTTGACCCCGGCCGTAACCAGATTCGAACAATTTATCAAGTCTTACTGCCGGAAGCATTACAATAACGAACATAAACTCGTTTAACAAGAAAAAGCCCAAGCATCAGCTTGGGCTTTTTTAGCAAGTTTTTGTAAGGAAGAAGGTTCCCGCGGCAAAAAAGGACAAAGTGTATATTTTCACATATCCCCTTTTTGCCTTAGGAGGAAATTTGTGAATAGTTAGCAATGCTAGTGGCTGGCGCCGGAAGTTGCTTCTGGCTTAGGAGCCGGAGCGTGGCTGGCGCTGGTCACGGCGTCAAGCACGTAGTTGTTGGCATTGTCAGCTGCGGCCGTACCAGCAACGAAACCGGAAGCGTAGGACCAGGAGTTCATCATTGACGGCATTGAGTCCTTGCCGTTAGCCCCGCCAACCAGTTCACCAGCAGCGTAGAAGTTGGCAACTGGCTTAAAGTCGTTGTCCAAAAGCTGCATATCCTTAGTGGCTTCGTAGCCGCCCATGGTGGTGCAGAAACGGAGCTTTTGTTCAATGACGTAGTAAGTGTCGCCTTCAAGTTCATGCAGGAACTTGGCATCGCGGCCGAATTCCGGATCGCGGCCAGCCTTGGCGTATTCCTGGTAGTGGTCGAAGGTTTCCTTCAAGTTGCCGTAGTCGATGCCAGCCTTTTGCGCTACAGTGGCCAGGTCACCCTTGACCAGAACTGGGCTCTTTTTGCCATCATTGGCAAAGAAGCCTTGGACTTCTTCAGCAGTGAAGCCGTACTTAAGCATCAGTTCGTAGTAGCGGTCCCAAATCCGCTGGTCCATCAAGACAAAGCAAGTCTTGTCCTTTTCATTGGCGATCGCGTCACGGAAGTGGGTGTAAGGCAGGCTTTCGTTGACTACCCGCTTGCCGGCCCGGTTGACAAAAATTGCCCCCATGTCGCTGGCTTCCTTGGTTGAGTAAGTAGTCAATTTGGCAATGCCAGGTTCAACTTCCAAGCCGTGCGGGTAGACCTTGTACCAGTCCAGGTTCCGGGTAACCAGGTTCATGCCCTTGGCAAAGCCGAAGTAGTCACCGGTTGAAGTCATTGGCCCGTAGTAAGGAATATCAGTCTTGTGTTCCTTGAAGTCCTTGGCGCCCCAGCCACCGGCTGCTAAAACCAGAGACTTGAAGTTGACCGTGGTGGTTTGGTGCTTGCCTTCAGCAACCAGGCTGGTCAAAACGCCGGCAGGGTTCTTCTTTAATTCTTCAACCCGGGCGTCGGTCAACAGGATCCCGCCCTTGGCCTTGAAGGCGTCAGCCACCTTGGTTACGACTTCGTAAGAACTTTGGCTTGGCATTTCCACTTGCCGGTTGACGCTGTGTTCAATGGTCTGGGTTTCCGCCTTTTGGTAGGTCAAGCCAGCAAAGTCAGTGATAAAGTCGATGGCCTTGCCGATGTTGTCGGCCAGCAGATGGGACATTTCCGGGTAGTTGGTCCCCCGGCATTCTCTGGTAATATCGTCAAAAAGGCGCTGGGCTGAGTCTTCTTCAGCTAAAGAGCCAAAGATTTTCTTGGCCAGTTTTGACCCGGTAGCGGTCACGTTGGACCCGTTTAAGATTGAAGCCCCGCCGACATAGCCGTTCTTTTCCAAAACGACGACCTTCTTGCCCATGGACAAGGCCCGGCAGGCAGCGATGAGGCCGGCCATACCGGAGCCGACAACGGCCACGTCAACGTCCAAAGTAACAGCCTTGTGGCTTCTGTCAACTGGCCGGGGAGCTGGCTCAAGACCTGCTTCGTCCAGCGCCTTTTGTCCGGATTCCAAGATGGCCTTGGTCATGATGGTGGCCCCGGAAACAGCGTCAACATTGAAGCTGTTGGCAGCCAGAACGTTGTCGCGGAGCTGGCCGAAGGCCTGGTTGAAGACAGCCTTGGTTTCTGAACTCTTGGTTACCTTGATATCGGCGATTTCTCGGTTTTCGATTTCGATATCAAAGTCGATTTCCCCGTTACGGCCTTGTGCTTGCGCTTTAAGTGTTTCTTTGCTCATGAGATCTTCTCCTGCTAATCATTTTTCTACAATCGCTTTCATTATAAAAAGACCGGAAACTTAAAAAAATAAGTCCCGGTCTTTTTATTAATAGATCATCTTTATTGAAAGTGGTATATTAATTAGTCTTACCCTGCTTTTTCTGCCCAACCCGCTTAACCACGAAGGCCAAAGCCGTGCCAAGCAGCATGTTGGCCACGTTCAAAAGCAGGATCAAACGCGGGGCAGCCGCGCCGGTCCGGGCCGTAATGGAAGCCGCCAGCTGGATGATGGCGAAATTGGCAAAGGCAGAGAAGAAGCCGCCCCAAGACTGGACAGTTGCCTTCATGTCCGGGTACATCTGCCCCAGGACGCTTTGGCCCAGCTGATAAAGGCCGCTGGCCGCGAAGAAGCCTACCGCCAGACTGGTCAGGTAGAGAATCTGCGGGGCCTTGATGAAGTAGGCCAAAAGCAGGCCAGCCGCGCTGAGCAGGGGGTACCAGATCAAAATGTCGATTTCCTTGACCCCTTTTTTAATGATAAAGGAGTTGAAGAGGACGGCAATTGAGGCCCCGACCGCGTAGACTGACTGCAAAGAGCTGGGGTTGGCGATCCCGTAGGACTTGGCCAGTTCCTGGTAGGTGTTGATCCAGAGCAGGAAGGCAGCCGTGGAGGTAAAGCCCATCAGAACCAGGCTCCAGACGCCCAGGTTGAAATCGTGCTTGGCTTTTTCCTGCTTTTTTGGACCGCTGACCTGGTCTGGATATGGTGAAAAGGCCAAAATCAAGGCCATGACGATGTACAAGATGCCAGCCAGCATGAAGACGGTCCGGTAGCCCGAACCCAGGGCCGTCCCCAGCAAAATGGCTAAAGGCAGGCAGAATTGGCCGATATTGATGGCAAACTTGGACATCAGGCCCGCTACTGAGGCGCTTTCTGGGAAAATTTCCATCAAGGCCGGGAAGTTGGACGCGTTCAAGAAGGAATTGGCGATCCCGCCCAGAATCCCGATAATGTAGGCAACAGCAAAATTCGGAGCGTAAAGCAGGCCGATGTAGTAGACTGCCCAGAGCAAGTGGCCGATGACGGCTGAGGCCCGGCGGCCAAAGTGGTCTGAAATAGGGCCAGTGATCAAGATGGAGACGATCCCCCCGATCCCAACAGCGCTGACCACGCTTAGGACTCCGGAAATTGAAGAGTGCCAGAGGGAGGCAAACTGGGGCTTGAACTGGGCCAGAAGGGACATCCCAATCCCCATCATAAAGTATGAAAAGTAAACAGTAGAGGCCGTGGCGGCATACCGGTGCTTCTTAGCTGACATAGCTTTCACTCCTTTTGTTGTTTTTCTCACTTTTCAGTATACCGTAAACCGCTTACATTTAATAATAAGCAATTTTATTTTATTGATAGATTCGTCCTATTGAAAATGTTTCTAAGCTTGCACTTGTTTTTATAGATAAATTCTATTGGATATATGATAATCAATAGACTAAAATTGTTAATACTAAATCAGATCTTTTTTCATTGAGGCATATTTTGGATATCAGCAAATCTCACTTTTCTCTCCATACTCTTTTGTCTTCCTTTAAGCCAAAAACAGGTGAAGGCTTTGACCCTCTACCCCGCCGCCTGGCAGCTTTGGCGATCGGCCTGGTCTTGAACGCTTTTGGCAACGGGATCACCATTTCCAGCAATATCGGCACGGCTCCCTGGGGGGCGTCAGAGGTCAACCTGGCCCATATTTTCCATACCAGCATTGCCCTGGCCATGTTTTTGACCGGCTGCCTGGTAGCTCTGGTCAACCAGCTGCTCTTGCGGCGCTTCGACCTGCCCCGCTTCTTGGGTGAGGTCGTCTTTATCGCCTGCTTCAGCTACTTCATCAATTTGTTCACCAGCCTCTTTTCCGCCCTTGGCCTGCCGGGACTTCCTTTGCCTTGGCGGCTGGCGGCCGGGCTTTTGGGCATCATGACTTTAGGCTGCTCCATTTCCTTTTATCAAAGAGCAAACTTGATCATGCACCCCAACGACGACACGACCAACATTCTCCGCTTTCTCTATTGCAGAAACAAGGTCGTCCGGGCCCAGCTGATCAACTTCAGCGTCCCGCTTTTGCTCACTGGCATCTGCTGGCTTATTACGGGCAAAATCTATGCTGTCAATATTGGCACCCTCCTTTGCCTCCTGGTCAACGGGCCGATGATTGCTTTAGCTGACCGGCATCTTTGGCCCAGCCTCCACCACAATATCGCCCTGCCAAAGGCCATCAGCGACCGGGCAGAAAATAATTAAATAACTATTGTTTTCCAATATCCCTTGACAATCTTAAGAAAAACGCAAATAATTGGTAGCGATACAAAATAAGTAATGTCCGTGAGCATTAATTTTGGAGGTACAAGTTAATAATGGATAATACCAGCTCAATGTCCACTAACCAAAAGTGGGTTTTGGCCTCCATGTCTTCCGGCTTCTTGCTGGAAAACATGGACGTCATGTTCCTGTCATTCTCCCTGTCGGAAATCATCGCGCAGATGCACATCAGCTCCGCGGCCGGCGGCTGGATCGGAACTTTTACCAACCTCGGAATGTTCTTCGGTGGCGCGCTCTTTGGGCTGCTAGGAGATCGTATCGGCCGGGTCAAGACTTTCAGCTATACGATCTTTCTTTTTGCCATCGCGACTGGCTTAACCTACTTTGCCCACAACATCACCGCCCTCTACGCCCTCCGCTTTTTGGCCGGGATCGGGGCCGGGGGTGAATACGGGGTCGGGATTGCCTTGATCGCGGAAAACTTCCAGGCTAACCAAATCGGCCGGGCCAGCTCAGTGGCGGCCA
Organism: Lactobacillus sp.; assembly: GCF_051873315.1. GTDB lineage: Bacteria > Bacillota > Bacilli > Lactobacillales > Lactobacillaceae > Lactobacillus. The sequence continues at coordinate 2,148 of NZ_JBJEES010000007.1, read as the reverse complement.
TCGGAGGCCAAATCGGGTCTATCGTGGCTGCTCTTCTGGCTGCCTGGATCATTCCGGCATATGGCTGGAATACTCTCTTCCTCTTTGGGATAGTGCCGGTTGTCTTGACCTACTTCGTCCGCCGCCACGTCAAGGAAAGCGAGGAATTTTTGGCCGCTCACAAGAAGGCAGAAGAAATGAGTGAAAAAATCTCCTTCGGCCGTTTGTTTGAAACGCCCCGCCTGGCTTTGCAGACCTTGGGCCTGATGGTTATGACGATCGTACAGATCGCCGGCTACTTTGGCTTGATGAACTGGCTGCCATCAATCGTGCAGCAAAAGCAGGGCCTGTCAGTTTCCGGCTCTTCTTACTGGATGATCGCTACCATCATCGGCATGAGCATTGGGATGCTGGTCTTCGGCACAATCATGGACAAGATCGGTCCCCGCTGGGCCTTTGGCATCTTCCTTTTGGGCAGCGCGGTCGTGGTCTTTGCCATCGTCAATGTAACCAGCTACTGGGCCATGCTTTTGGCCGGAGCCTTGACTGGCTTCTTCTCCAACGGGATGTTCGGCGGCTACGGGGCGGTAATCAGCCAGCTCTACCCGACTGAAATCCGGTCCACGGCCAACAACTTGATCATGAACACCGGCCGGGCCATTGGGGGCTTCTCTTCCGTCATCATCGGCGCCCTGATGGACCACTACAACCTGTACGTGGTTATGGGCTTCTTGTCCGCCCTCTACATCATCAGTTTCCTGGTCATGATCACCCTGCCAGGCCTCAAAGAAATCCAGGCCAAGAAGCGGGCTGCTTAAGGCAGGAAATACAAAAACTAGTAAGCAAAAAACTAGAAAACAAACAAGAATTAGAATATCTACCATGTCACGGCTCCCATCCTGCTGGAGCCGTTTTTCTTTTGGTACCTACCTTTTAGAAAAGTTGACCAGATCACAAGCTTAATTATCTGCAGTTTTTCTTTTCTCCCAACCGCTTACAAAAAGCCCGCTTTTTTAATAATCAAAAAAGTAGGCAATTTTTTTGATTATTGAGATAAACCGTAGTACTATATTCTTCGAAAGTTATGCGGCTAGTTATTTTTCTCATTTTTTCTCCTTCAGTCGTTATAATTTTCGGTACTACTGACGGGTGGCGATCCGAGCATGCCACCGGTTGGTAAAACCTCTTAACAGGTTCTGGAGCGGCTGTTGCCATGCTTTTGCTTTTCTATTATGTTACTTGTTTTTTACAGGCAAGAGCCGGCTCTGAACTCAGATATGTATTTCAACATTTTTCGGTTCCTGTCTCTTACAGACAGACAAACTTATTTTTTCCTTACTCATCACATGCGGCGCCACTACTCCTATCACTAACAGGCGCCGCCAAGCAAACTACTTTGTCGTAGTAAGCTTAAGTTTTATCACATCACATCACATTTCTAAGAAACGCAGTCCTCTGGGCCGCGTTTTTTATTTCCCAGGAAATATTTGACCCGAATTCAGTTATAATAAGGTTAACGAATTTCCTTGAGGGAGGAACAAATATGAATAGAAAAGTCCTGCTGGTTGGCGATGGTGCTGTCGGCTCCAACTTTGCCAACGATTTATTGCAAACGACGCGGGTGGACGAACTGGTCATCTGCGACTTGAATAAGGACCGGGCCGCGGGCGACTGCCTAGACCTGGAAGACTTGACCTACTTCACGGGCCAAACCAAGCTCAGAGCTGGCGACTACAGCGACGCGGCTGACGCTGACGTGGTAGTTATCACGGCCGGCGTGCCCCGCAAGCCAGGTGAAAGCCGCCTTGACTTGATCAAGAAGAACGCTGCTATCTTGAAGAGCATCGTTGATCCGGTCGTGGCTTCTGGCTTCAGCGGCATCTTCGTCGTTTCCGCCAACCCGGTCGACATCTTGACCACTTTGACCCAGAAATTGTCCGGCTTCCCGAAGAAGCGGGTCATCGGGACCGGGACTTCCCTGGACTCAGCCCGTTTGCGGGTGGAGCTGGCCAAGCGGCTGCAAGTGCCAATTGAATCAGTCAATGCCTGGGTTCTGGGCGAACATGGCGACAGCAGCTTTGAGAACTTCTCAAGCGCCGTGGTCAACGGCAAGCCCCTGCTTGACTATCCGGGCATGACGAAAGAAGCCTTGGATGAGATTGAAGCCCA
>NZ_JBJEES010000006.1:0-4536 GCF_051873315.1 Lactobacillus sp. | reverse complement strand
GAGCTTTTTGGTCTCATTAGTAACGACCTTGGTCACTTGCTGGGACCGCTGCTTGACCCAGTCCCGGTTGGCCTGGTAGGCGTAAAATTCATCTAAGGCTTCATTGAGATTGCTGGAGGAGCTTTCCTTGGTCATATCCAAATGATATGGCAGGTAAGGGTAGATCCGGCGCTTGTGCTTTGGCGTCAAGAGGACGTAGGCCTTAGGGGAGGAAAACTGGTTGTAGAAGGTCTTAAGAGAAGAGAAGGTGTAGTCGTCTTCCAGGTAGCCGGTAAGTTCTTGCCGGTCATCGCCGTCTAAACCATCCATTTGCTTGGCCAGGTCAGCTGGATTTGGGTAGTCTTTTTTCAAAGAAGAAAATTCAGATTCAGTTAAAGTAAATCCGTTGATGCCGGGAGTCAGCGGGGGCAGTTCGTACTTGGCCTTAGGCAAGAGCAGGCGGGCCCGGTTTTCGTCGGGGTTGATCCGCTTGAGCAAGTCGATGATCTTGCCGCTTTGCTTGTCGTAGAGGATGACGTTGCTGTGCCGGCCCATCAGTTCAACGGAGAGGACCAGCTGCATTTCATCACCGAGTTCGTTGCGGTTGCTGAAGGAAAAGTTGACGATCCGGCTGAGGCCAACCTGGCTGATTTCCTGGAGGACTGACCCTTCCAGGTATTTACGCAGGACCATGACGAAGAGAGGAGCCACGTTAGGGTTGGAGAAGGACTCCTTGCTCAGGTAGAGGCGGGGATATTCAGGATTAGCAGAAATTAAAAGCTGCTTGTTTTTGCGGTCCTTTCTGAAGACCAGGACCAAGTCGTTGTTAAAAGGCTGGTAGATCTTGTGTAAGCGGCCAGCAGTAATCTCATCTTGTAATTCATTAAGCAGGCTATGAATAAATAAGCCGTCAAAAGCCATTGAGCACACCTCATTCGTAAATTGAAAATCGTTCAGTTAATTATTTTAACATAAAGTGGTGGGGTTATCGGATATCATGATTGCTAGTTAAGCAGTTATTCTATACGCAAACAGGCATGATCAAGATTCTTCTAGTTTAGCTGGGGCAAGTATGCTATAATTTTCATGTTAAAACGTTAAATACGGAAGGTTAAATATGAAGATCGCATTAGTTACCGACAGTACGGCCAATTTGTCCGCGGCCGAAATTGAAAAGTATAATATCAAGGTCATTCCGATTCCGATTTACATCGATGGCAAGGAATACTTGGAAGGCATCAACATCACTTCTGAAGAACTTTTTGAATCGCAGCGGAATGGCTCCGGCTTCCCGACCACTTCCCAGCCGAAGATGGGGGACCTCATCACTACTTTTGACAAGTTCAGGGATGAGGGTTACGAGGCGATCATCTACCTTTGCCTCTCCAGCGGGATTTCAGGTTCCTACAGCACCTTGATGGGAATCGCGCAAAGCAACCCGGACTACCACCTGTACCCGTTTGACTCACAAATTACTGTCCGCCTGCAGGGCTACCAAGTTCTGGCAGCAGCCAAGATGATCGAAAAGGGCAGCTACAGTCCAGAAGAAATCATCGCCAAGCTGGCTGAAATCCGGTCAACCATCGACGAACTTTTTATTGTTGATGACTTGAACAACTTGAGCCGGGGCGGCCGGTTGAGCAACGCCAGCGCCTTTATCGGATCGCTTTTGAATATCAAGCCTTTGCTGACTTTTGACGAGAACGCCAAGATCGTGGCTTATGACAAGGTACGGTCAATGAAGCGGGCGGTTAAAAAGATCGAGCAAGAATCCCTGGAAAAGATCAGATCTTTGGACATCCCAGAAGACAAGCTGCGGATCTTGATCATCCAGTCAAACGATGCTGCCCAAGCTGAAGAAGTCATGAACTACTTCAAAGCTGAAGTGCCAAATGCCGTCTTTGAAATGGACGAATTCAGCCCGGTTATCGCGACTTACCTGGGCGAAAAATCACTCGGCATTACTTGGATGATTGACGTTGAACAGATGGAATTCTAGTTTTTAGAACTCAGAATTTGCCGTGTTCAGTGAAAGAAAAAGGAAATTTGGAAAATGAGGATCAAAAAATGGGCCGTTGTGGCCCTTTTTTGCGGCGTATTTTTGACGGGCTGCAGCAAGCAGACCGCGTCAAAAGAAACTAGCAATAATTCAAGCAAGACCAGTAAGGTAAGCAAGCCTAGCGCTAAAAAGGCCAGCAAGGCTTCGTCAAGTTCAGCTAAAGCAGTAAAACTTGACGCGGCAAAACTGACTCCGCAGGAAAGCGGCAGCTTGATTACGCTTTACTGTGCTGACCGCTTTGGCGGGGAATGGACTAATTTGCTTCAAGCAGGGCAGAATAGCTCTTTGACCATTACCCTGCACAAGACCAGCGACTATGAATTTAAGCAGCCGGGCAGCGGCTATGCTTATGAAGCCGCGGTATCTGGGCAAACAGGGACGACCTACTATACTCTCAGTGGAAGCACTTTTTACTTCTATCAAGGAGTAAAAGTAGCGGGCAGCGGCAGCTTTTTGGGCCAGGCCACTAAGCAGGAAATGGCTGACTATATCGGTAAAAAGGATCAGCTGGCTGAATTTAAGCAGCTGGCAAAGAAGGTCCAAATCGTCGACAAGTCTGGTCAAACTCAGCGCTTGTCTGATGGCCGGAGTGGCTACTTTACCATCCCTGCAGAAATGCAGGGGACCTGGTATTCTGTAAGCAGTGATGACGATGAGACAACACATGAAAAATACGTTTTTGGCCAGAGTACAATTTTTACTCAAGACGACAAGTATAACAATAAGGGGCACACTACTACCCTGTACACTCGGGCAGCTAATTATAAAGCACCAGATTATCCATCCGAAGAACAAATAAAAAAGGCAGAAGGCTGGGGCTTGCCGAAAATAATTCAGTATAAGGGAATTAACTATCTAAACGTAATGGGCTGGTATCAAGGCGCCGGTGATGGTGAATATTTCGCAGTGCACACTGAAAATATTGACGGAAATGATGTCCAAGTTTTGATATGTGCAGGCGGTGCTGGCATCTGGGTCGATAGAATTGCTTACCGCAGCCAGGCCATGGCTGAAAAGATGCAGGATCAACGATTTGATGATTTGAATTACTCTGATTCGGACAATTAAACATAACCGAAAATTAAAGCAAAACAGCGCCAGCAGGGAAATCTGCTGACGCTGTTATTTTCATCTGACTATTTTTCAACCCGGGCCTTGATTTTGCTGCGCGGGGTCCAATTAAGGGCAATGACGGCAAAAATGATCATCACAGATGCCGCGTAATCCATCATCTGCGGCTGAAAGTGAAAGACAATGATGGAGCCAATCATGGAGGCCATCGGTTCAAAGGCATCCATAAATGCGACCGTCATCCCCGAAATATGGCCTAAAGCATGGTTTTGCCAAAGGGTCGGGATAATAGTTCCCATAATGATGACGACTGACAAGTTGATATAGACAGTCGGTGAACTCGGTAGGCTGGGCCAGACTGGATGAATCGCCGTCAAAATCAAACCTGAGATAAGCAGGCCCCAGCCAGTAACCGAAATAGTCGACTGCCTGGTCACCAGGGCTTGTGGAAGCAAGCTGTTGGCCGCTGCCCCAATTGCTGACATGATACCAAAAAGCAGGGTGAGAGGCGCGATCCTAAGGTCGTGAATGTTGCCATGCGTTGATAAGAGAAAGACACCGCCAAAAGCCAGCAAGCTGGCCGCGACGTCAATCGGCCGCAAAGTTTCCTGCTTGGTCAAAGTCAGATAGGCCAAGACGAAGAAGGGACCGATAAACTGAATAACTGTCGCGATAGCCGCGTTAGCTTGAGCCACTACCAAAAAGAAGCAGTACTGGAAGGGCAAAACGCCGATAACGGCATAAGCCAGAAGCTGGACCGCGCTCTTTTTGTCTTTCCACACCTGCCAGGGATGCTTGCCGGTCAGCTGGGCTACAGTTAAAAGGATTACGCCTGAGCAGACCTGCCGCATTTGCGTTACCCAAATTGGCGTGATGCGGGGGTCAAAATTAAAGAGGCCCTTGGCAAAAAGACCGGAAATGCCCCATAGAATGCAGGCCGCGGCTGCCAGTCCTGCCCACTTGCTATTTGCTTTCATTTTTTACTTTCTTACTTTCTCTCTACTTCATAGCTGCCATTACTATTTTCTTATTTTTCAGAAAACAACCTTGTCCATTTTAACACACTGCTGGCAGGATCTTTTAACAAAGTCAAAAAAATACCCTGGAAATTGCAATAATCAACTTCCAGGGTTCATGTTAAAGGTAAATTCAGAGAATCAAAAGCTTAAAATTCAGTTATTTCTTACCTGCTTATTACTTGTGGGTCAGGAATCTGACACGAGTGACAGCAGGGATCTTTTCCAGGTTGGCTACCACTTCGTCTTGGGTAGCCTGGTCGATCTCATCAATGTCGATCATGGTGTAGGCGTACTTGTCCTTGGCCTTGTTGACCAGGTTTTCAATGTTGATGCCCTGGCCAGCAAGGTAAGTAGAAATTTGCCCGATCATGTTTGGAATGTTCTTGTGGATCAAAGTAATCCGGTGGT
>NZ_JBJEES010000005.1:0-17214 GCF_051873315.1 Lactobacillus sp. | reverse complement strand
GCTGGACTTAGTCCAAAGCAGCCTTGTTGTGCCGAACGACCAGGATGTCGCAGTCAGCAGTTCTGGTGACGTATTCAGTCACGCTGCCGATGAGCAAACGCTCAACGGCGTTCAAACCGGTCGCGCCGACAACGATCAAGTCGATGTCGTGCTTCTTCGGGAATTCCCGGCTGATGATGGCCTTTGGTGAGCCGAATTCGATAGAGTAGTGGACTTCCTTGACGCCGCTGTCTAAGGCAGACTGGTAGTACTTTTCCATCTTCTTCTTGGCGTCGTTGGAAACCTGCTCAACCATGGCTGAGTCAAAGCTGGAAACGTTCTGGAAGGACCGCGTGTCGATAACGTGGAGAATTTCCAGGCTGGCGTTCATGTGCTTGGCAACCGTAACGGCCTTCTTGAAAGCCAGGTCAGCTTCCTTGGAACCGTCAACAGCTACTTGGATATGTTTGTATTGGTATTGTTTAGTCATTTTTGCCACCTCTTCCTGTCTCTATTTTACCAAAAAAATGAAAGCATTTTAATAAATTTACTGATTGTTTTGCGAAAGAAGGAGGGCGAAGATAAAAATCGTCGCTGAGCCCAAAAAGAGGGTGATCAAGTTGAGATACTTGTTGCCAAAGAAGAGCAAAATGATCCCCAAAACGCTGATCGCGAGAAGCGTCCAGGCGCAGATGGTCATCAAACTGTGAAGCTCCGGGGAGCTGGAAACGTCAAAGACCAGGAAGGCGCCGTTTCTCCGGTGCCAGAGGTACCAGGCGGTCAGCAGCATGCAGGCGATAAAAATAATCATGAAAATACGGATGTAGAGCATCGAATGAACTTTCTAGTTTTCAAAAGGGCTGAAAACACACTGAGTAATCTAGGGGCAGGAATAAACAAAAAAGCGGCCCGAAGGACCGCTGTTATTGTCTAAGAAAATCCGAGTTGACCAAAGCATAAATGGCGCTTGTTGATCCCGTAAAAAAATCACAAAATCCGGCCCATCGCGCAGTGAATATGGATTCTGCGTAAGCAGCATTCCGATTCAGTAGTTACTGACAGGCCACCACGTCCTTAAGTTTGATCGGTCAACTAATTTACAAATAAGCTTTCTGACGATCAACTCAGATCACTTATTATAATATAGAACCCGGCAGCCTTTGTCAAGTAAAATCGTAGCGCTTTCACTTTCTCTTAAGACCCTCTTTTTGCAGGTCATGCAGGCGCTGGTACTGGCTCTTAAAAGCTGCTTCAAACTTGCTCTCGCCCTTAGGGGCAAAGTACTGCTTGCCCTGCAGGCGGTCAGGCAGATAGGCCTGGGCCACCCAGTCGCCCGGGTAGTCATGGGGGTAAAGATAGCCAGTTCCGTGGCCCAGCTTGCCGGCACCTTGATAGTGGGCGTCTTTCAACTGGTCGGGAATCTGGCCGACATTAGTCTGGCGGATATCGGCTAAAGCCGCGTCGATAGCTGTCATAGCAGAATTGCTCTTAGGAGACAAGCAGAGCTCGATGACGGCGTTGGCCAGGGGGATCCGGGCTTCTGGCAGGCCCAGCTGCTGGGCGGTCTGTACGGCTAAAATAGCCCGCTCACAGGCCGGCGGATTGGCCAGGCCGATATCTTCATAGGCAATTACGCTGAGCCGGCGGCAGATTGAAACCAGGTCACCGGATTCGAGAAGCCGGCCCAGGTAGTGCAGGCCCGCATCAGTGTCAGAGCCCCGGATGGACTTTTGAAAGGCGGACAAGAGGTCATAGTGGCCGTCCCCGTCGGCATCAAAGTTCTGGATTTTCAGCTGCAGGGAATCGGCCATGTCGTCCAAGGTAACCGTGAAAGAGGAGGCGTCTTTGCCTTCAGCTTCCAGTTCCTGCTTGGTCGACAAAACCGCCAGTTCCAGGCTGTTTAAAGTGGCCCGCAGGTCCCCGTTGCCTTTCTGGGCCAAAAATTTCCCCGCTTCATCCGTCAGCTTGGCATGGTACTTGCCCAGGCCTCTTTCTTCATCGGTTAAGGCCCGGTTGACAGCTGTCAAAATCTCGTCTTCAGTCAAAGGCTTCAGTTCAAAAATCTGGCAGCGGGACCGGATGGCCGGGGAGATGGCCAGGTAGGGATTTTCCGTGGTGGCCCCGATCATGATCACCTGGCCGGATTCCAGCAGCGGCAAAAGGAAGTCCTGCTTGACCTTGTTGAGCCGGTGGATTTCATCCAGCAAAAGGACGACCGTCCCGCTCATCTTGCCTTCAGCGGCGACCTGGGAGAGCTCTTTTTGCCCGTCGGTAGCCGCGTTGAGCTGGCGGAAGGCATACTTGCTGCTGCCGGCGATCGCGCTGGCGATGCTGGTTTTGCCAATGCCCGGCGGTCCATACAGAATCATGGAAGAGAGCTGCTTGGCTTCAACCATGCGGCGGATGATCTTTTTAGGGCCGACCAGGTGCTGCTGGCCGACGACCTGGTCGATGGACTGAGGCCGCATCCGGTAGGCTAAGGGCTTCATTTATCGCCCCCAAAGAATTTGGCCAAAAAGCCCTTTTTCTTTGGCACCGGCAATTCTTCCGCCGGCAGGGGCGGGGCGTAGACCTGAGTCAATTCGATCCGCATCCGGTTGATGGCTTCCTTGCTGACGACCAGAACGGCAGAATCGTCATCGCCTTTTCTGGCACTTTCGTCATTGACCAGACGGAAGGGAACCTGCTCCTTGCTGGCCCGGCTTTCAATCTGGCTGACAAAGGCCGGGTTGGGGGTGTTGGCGTTGATCAAAATGGTGTAGCCCTTGTAGTCAGCAAAGTGATCCAAGAAAAGTTTGGTTAACTTGGCGTCTTCACAGTCTTTGATGGTCATGCGCACGAAAACCCGCTCCCTCAAAGAGCCCAAGAAGCGCCGCCGCTCGTCAGGTCTGGTCTGCGGAGTAATGCCGCTAGCAGCATTTTCGACTCTTTTGGCTAAATCTTCAGTCATGGCTTCGTCCTTTCTAAAAATTAATACTGTCTTTTTCTGGGTCTAAAGCATATTATAACTGAACTTTTTGGGCAAGAAAAAAGCCTTTCCCAAAACTGGGAAAGACTTTGAAGCCGAATTGATATTACAGCAACTTGTTGTAGTATTCAACAACCAGGGCTTCGTCAATTTCTGGTTCCATTTCGTCACGTTCTGGGAAACGAACCAATTGACCTTCCATCTTGTCTTCGTCAAATGAAACAAATGATGGACGTGAAGCAACAGCTTCCAAAGCGTCCTTAACTTGTTGCAGGTTCTTTGACTTTTCCTTCAAGCTAATGGTTTGACCAACCTTAACTTCGTATGAAGGAATGTCAACGCGCTTGCCATCAACAGTGATGTGGCCGTGGTTTACCAATTGACGGGCTTGTTCACGGGTAGTAGCCAAGCCGAGACGGTAAACAACGTTGTCCAAACGACGTTCAAGCAAGATCATGAAGTTGGTACCGTGTTGGCCTTCACGGATCTTACCAGCGCGGGCAAACAAAGTACGGAATTGACGTTCGTTCAAGCCGAACATCCAGCGCAGCTTTTGCTTTTCGTGCAATTGCATGCCGTATTCTGAAAGACGGCCGCGTTGGTTAGGACCGTGTTGACCTGGAGCGTATGAACGACGAGCAAGTTCCTTGCCAGTGCCTGACAAAGAAATACCCAATCTTCTTGACCGCTTCCAACTTGGACCAGTGTATCTTGACATATTAAAATTCCTCCAATAAAAATAATAAAAATTGTTGGAGTAAAATAATCACAATATAAGCTCAACATTCGTGCATCCCGAGTTTACATTTTCGCCCGTGCAGCGTGGGTTACTCGTTCACTAAACGTCCCGGGATGTTGACGTTCTTGTCGCTTATGGCTGCAAATATTTTACACGTTGACCATTATAAGGGCTTTGGGCCCGGAAAGCAAGAAAAAAACGCAGAAAGTCTGACAAAGTCGAAATATTTCAGAGGCTAGTTTGGTATAATTAACTTTAGTTCGGAGGAGAAAGATATGTCATCAACACAATCTCTACTACTCATCACTTTAATTATCACGATCATCGTCCTGGTCATGGCCATGCTTTTGATCAACCGCCGGCAATTGCGCGAGATCGAAGAGCTCGACAATGAACTGGGCAATATGGAAGACTTGCACTTAGAGCGCGCTATCGGCAAACTGGACCAGATGGAACTGGCCGGGGAAAGCCTGGCCACCCTCAATACCTGGAAGAAGAGCTACCAGAAGGCAGCGGAACTTTTTCCTGAAATCCAGCGCTTGATTGAAGACGGGGCAGACGAAAATGCCCGCTACCGCCTGGTCAAATCCCACCAAAGCATCAAGCAGGCCAGAGAATTAGTCGACTCCATCTCTGAAGACGTCAAGAATTCATCGGATGTCTTTACCCAACTTTTGGAGTCGAACCGGGAAAACAAGGCCCAATATGACGAATTGATGCAGAGCTACCGGGAAATCCGCAAGGAAATCCTGGCTGATTCTTTTGACTACAGCGTGGCGTTAGAAGAGATAGAAAACCACTTGTCCGCCATGGAAGAAGACTTTGCCCAGGCCAAGAATCTGTCGGCTCAAGGCGACCATGTTGAAGCCAAGCGGGTTTTGGCGAAAATACGCGACGATCTGACGGCCTTGAAGACCAAGCTGCCTGAAGTTAAGGAAGACCAGCACAACCTGCAGACCGTTTTTGCCGAACAGCTGGACGAAATCGCGGCTGGCTACAAGCAGATGCGGGATGCCAAGTACGGTTTCGGCAGCCTGGACGTCTTGCTGGAAATCAAGCAGAGCAACGACCAGATTGACCGGTCCCTGGCTTCTTTGGCCCAGCTGGATTTGGAAGAAACCAGCAAGGGGATGAAGAAGGTCGAAAAGGAGATCAAGACCCTTTACGGGATCCTGGAGAAGGAATACAAGGCCCGGCCTTTTGTTGAAAAGAACCAGGACAAGCTGCAGCGGCTCTTGACCCACCAGCAGACCGTCAGCCAGCAGCTGATCAAGAAATTGCGCCACATCGACGAAAGCTATGAGCTGACCCACGGGGAACTGGACGAAAGCCGGGAGCTGGAAAGAGAAGTCCATAAGATGGATTCTGACTACATCCGGGCCAGCCAGCGGATCGCTGATGGCCGGGCGGTTTACTCTGAAGTCCAGGACGACTGGATCAGAATTCTTGGCCGCCTACAGGAAATCGGCAAGCGCCAGCAAGAGCTCTCTGAAGCGGTTGACGGCCTTTACGAGGCTGAAGAAGTTGCCCAGCGGTCAATCAAGGAATTCAAGCAGCAGGTCTCCCTGGTCTACCGCCACCTCAGCCGGCAGAATCTGCCGGGGATTCCGGAAGGCTTTTTGCAAATGTACACCCTGGTCATCAATGAAATCAGCAAGACCAGCGGGGAACTCAACCAGGTCCGGATCAACATGGAAAAGATTTCTGAAGAACTGGTGCAGATCTCAGATGACGTTGACCGCCTGCAAAGAGAAGCAGAAGACATTATCAGCTCAGCCAATCTTTTTGAGCTGACCATGCAGTACTCCAACAAGTTCCTGGACAATGAAGGCGTAGTCCGGGCCCGCAGAAACGCTATGAAGCTGTATGACCGGGACTACAACTACAAGGATGCCCTGGACACGATCGCTACGGCGGTGGAGCGGGTTGAACCAGGCAGCTACCAGCGGATTGAAAATTCCTACTATCAAGAACAAAAAGAGCTGATTGATTGAAGTCAAGCGGCTTTTGGACTAAAATAAAATATCATTTAAAACTAAGCGGTCATTAAAATGGCCGCTTTTTTCAAGGAGCAAGAAGAGTGATTTATTTTGACAACAGTGCCACGACGAAAATGGCACCTGAAGCATTAGAGACCTACAGCCAGGTCGTGACCAAAATCTGGGGCAACCCTTCCAGCCTGCACAAGTTAGGCGACCGGGCCCACGGCCTGCTGGAAGCTTCCCGTAAGCAGATCGCGGATTTGCTGGGAGTAAATACCGATGAAATCTACTTTACTTCCGGCGGGACGGAATCCAACAACACGGCCATCAAGGGGACGGCCTGGGCCAAGCGGGAATTCGGCAAGCACATCATCACCTCATCCGTTGAGCATGCCTCAGTGGCCAATACCTTCACCGAACTGGAAAACCTGGGCTTCCGGGTTACCCGCCTGCCAGTTGACAAGGAAGGCCGGGTCAATCCAGAAGACTTAAAGGCCGCCCTGGACAAGGACACGACTTTGGTTTCTATCATGGGCGTCAACAACGAAATCGGGACCATCCAGCCGATCAAGGAAATTTCTGAAATCCTGGAAGACTACCCGAACGTTCACTTCCACGTCGACAATGTCCAGGCCCTGGGCAAGGGGATCTGGGACCAGGTCTTCACCTCCCGGGTCGACATGATGAGCTTCTCTTCCCACAAATTCCATGGTCCGCGCGGCATCGGCATTTTGTACAAAAAGCGCAGCCGGATGCTGATGCCTTTGTGTGAAGGCGGCGGCCAGGAAAAGGGCTTGAGAAGCGGGACGGAAAACCTGGCGGCCATCGCGGCCATGGCCAAGGCCACCCGCCTGCTTTTGACAGATGAAAAGGAAAAGGCTGACAGAGAATACGCCATTAAGGAGAAGATCAGCAAGTACCTGGCAGATAAGCCGGGCATCCACATCTTCTCTCCTTTGCAGGCTGACTTCGCTCCCCACATCCTTTGCTTTGCCTTGGAAGGGATCCGGGGCGAGACTTTGGTCCACACTTTGGAAGACCAAGACATCTTTATTTCCACCACTTCCGCCTGCGCCTCAAAAAAGGCGGACGAAGCCAGCACTTTGGTGGCGATGAAGACGCCAGATGAAATCGCGACCAGCGCCGTCCGCCTCAGCTTTGATGAAAGCAATACTTTAGAAGAAGCAGACGAATTCATCGCGGCTTTTGACAAGATTTACCAGCACTTTGCCAAGATCAACCACTTAGGAGAATAAAATTTGCAATACACAGAAATCATGATTCGCTACGGCGAACTGTCCACTAAGGGCAAGAACCGGAAGGACTTTATCAACCGCCTGGCCAGCAATGTCCAAAAGGTGCTCCGCGACTTCCCGGACTTGAAGATCCAGACCCACCACGACCGGATGCACATCCTTTTGAACGGGACGCCTTTTGAACCAGTAAATGACCGCTTGAAGGTCGTTTTCGGGATCCAGACCTACTCACCAGTCATCAAGACTGAAAAGAGCCTGGAAGCCATTGAAAAAACTGCCCTGGAACTGATGCAGGCAACTTACAAGCCAGGCATGACCTTCAAGGTCAACACCAGAAGAAGCGACCACAAGTTTATCTACGACACCAATCAGCTGAACCAAATGGTGGCCGACTACCTTTACAACCACATGGAAGGCCTGCAGGCGGAAATGAAGCACCCGGACATGGTCCTGCTTTTGGAAATCCGCCAGGACGGGGCCTACATCTCCAACCAGCTCTTGCATGGGGCAGGCGGGATGCCGGTTGGCACGGCCGGCAAGGCAGTGATGATGCTGTCCGGCGGGATCGACTCCCCGGTAGCTTCCTACCTGGCCATGAAGCGGGGCGTGAACATTGAAATGGTCCACTTCTTCTCACCGCCATACACTTCTGAAAAGGCCCTGGCCAAGGCCAAGGAATTGACCAGCATTTTGGCCAAGTACAGCGGCCGGATCAATTTTATCGAAGTGCCTTTTGCTGAAATCCAGGAAACGATCAAGGAAAAGCTGCCAGAGGGCTACTTGATGACCGTTCAGCGCCGCTTCATGCTGCGCCTGGCTGACATCATCAGAGAGAAGCGTCATGCTTTGGCCATCTTCAACGGGGAATCAGTTGGCCAAGTTGCTTCCCAGACCTTGGAATCCATGGCAGCCATCAATGACGTGACGACCACTCCTGTATTGCGGCCAGTTGCCACCATGGACAAGACCGAAATTATCGCCAAGGCTGAAGAAATCGGGACTTTTGACCTGTCCATCCAGCCATTTGAAGACTGCTGCACCATTTTTGCCCCGCCGCGGCCAAAGACCAAGCCGAAGATCGAAAAGGCCCGGGAATACGAAAGCCGCCTGGACGTTGACGGCTTGATTGAGCGGGCCTTGGCCGGAGTCAAGGTCACTCCGATCTACCCAGGCCAAAGCTTCCTGGACGACCTGGCTGAAGAAGACGCGGACCTGCTTTAATGCTGCGCCTGGACAAATTTTTGGCCAACATGAAGGTGGGATCAAGGTCCCAGGTTCATGAGATCATTAAAGCTGGCCAGGTGACGGTCAACGGGAAGGTCTGCCGGTCAGCCAAGCAGAAGGTGAAAGAAGATGCTGAAGTCCTGGTCAAGGGCCAGGCCATTGTCTACCAGCAGTACCACTATTTTTTGCTCAATAAGCCAGCTGGCGTCTTGTCAGCAACGGAAGACTCCCGGCAAAAGACCGTCCTGGACCTATTAAAAGACCAGGACCGCTATCAAAAAATTGCCCCAGTTGGCCGTTTGGACAAGGACACAACTGGTCTCTTGCTTTTAACCAATGACGGGCAATTGGCCCACCAGCTCCTGGCTCCGGAATACCATGTGGCCAAGACCTACTACGCGCTTTTGGCCGGAGTGGCTGATGAAGAAACGGCCAAGGCAATTGCGGCAGGCCTCACTTTAAAAGACGGAACAAAGCTAAAGCCGGGCAAGCTGAAGATCTTGAGGCAAGACAGAGAACAAGAGCAGTCAGAAATCGAGATCACCATTACGGAAGGCAAATATCACCAGGTCAAGCGGATGTTTGCCTCCCAGGGGATGAAGGTTTTAAAGCTCAAAAGGCTCAGCATGGGTCCCTTGACTTTGCCGGCTGATTTGGCGGCTGGCTCCTACCGGCCTTTGACGAAAGAAGAGCTGGCGGCCTTAGAGCAAGTTTCCCTTTAATGGCTGAAAAAATTATGCTATACTTTGTGACAAAGCCAAGATCAAGAGGTGGCGCTTCATGACAGAGAAAGGTCATTTAAGCTGAGAGACCGGAAGGCGCCTGGTAGCTTGATTCGCTGGCCGGCTGAAGCAGGAGTAAGCCGGTCCGGTATCCGCGCCGTTACCGCGTTTAAGCGGAGCATTATGCTCAATTTAGGTGGTACCGCGGTTATATATCGTCCTAGACATTTACTTGTCTAGGACTTTTTTATTGGAGGAAATTTATGACAGAATTAGCACCAAAATACAACCCGCAAGAGGTTGAAGCTGGCCGCTATCAAGAATGGCTGGACGAGGACCTGTTCAAGCCGTCCGGCGACAAGAAGGCCAAGCCTTACTCAATCGTTATCCCGCCGCCAAACGTTACTGGCAAGCTGCACCTGGGCCACGCCTGGGACACGGCGATTCAAGACACCTTGATCCGCTACAAGCGGATGCAGGGCTATGACACCCTTTACCTGCCTGGCATGGACCACGCCGGCATCGCCACCCAGGCCAAGGTTGAAGCCCGCCTCAGAGAACAAGGGGTCAGCCGCTATGACCTGGGCCGGGAAAAGTTCGTGGAGAAGGTCTGGGAATGGAAGGACGAATACGCCAACATCATCAAGAGCCAGTGGCAAAAGCTGGGTCTGTCCCTGGACTACAGCCGGGAACGCTTTACCCTGGACAAGGGCTTATCCAAGGCTGTCCGCCGGGTCTTTGTTCAGCTCTACAATGAAGGCTTGATCTACCGGGGTGAATACATCATCAACTGGGACCCGAAGCTGCGGACTGCCTTGTCTGACATCGAAGTTGTCCACCAGGACGACCAAGGGGCCTTCTACCACATCAACTACCCGCTGGCTGACGGTTCTGGCAGCGTGGAAATTGCTACTACCCGGCCGGAAACCATGTTTGGTGACACGGCCGTGGCTGTTGCCCCAGGGGATGAACGCTACAAGGACTTGGTTGGCAAGAAGCTGATTTTGCCGCTGGTTGGCAGGGAGATCCCGATCATTGAAGACCAGCACGTCGACCCGGAATTCGGGACTGGTCTGGTGAAGATTACCCCGGCCCACGACCCGAACGACTTTGAAGTCGGCAACCGGCATGACCTGCCACGGATCAACGTGATGAACGATGATGGGACCATGAACGACAAGGCGGGCAAGTACGCCGGCATGGACCGTTTCGACTGCCGCAAGCAGCTGGTTGAAGACCTTAAGGCTGAAGGCTACCTGATCAAGGTTGAACCAATCGTCCACTCAGTTGGTCACTCTGAACGTTCCGGCGTGCAAGTTGAACCTCGCCTGTCCACTCAATGGTTCGTCAAGATGAAGCCGCTGGCTGACAAGGTTTTGGAAAACCAAAAGGGCGAAGGCAGAGTCAACTTCGTGCCAGACCGCTTTGAAGGCACTTTAGAGCGGTGGATGGAAAACGTCCACGACTGGGTCATCTCCCGTCAGCTCTGGTGGGGTCACCGGATTCCTGCTTGGTACAACAAGCAGACCGGGGAAATGTACGTCGGTGAGGAAGCGCCAGAAGATATTGAAAACTGGGAACAAGACCAGGACGTTCTGGACACTTGGTTCTCCAGTGCCCTCTGGCCATTCTCAACTTTGGGCTGGCCGGATGAAGACTCTGCTGACTTCAAGCGCTACTTCCCAACCAACGCCCTGGTAACTGGCTATGACATTATCTTCTTCTGGGTTTCCCGGATGATCTTCCAAAGCCTGCACTTCACTGGCGAGCGGCCATTTGACAATGTCGTTTTGCATGGCTTGATCAGAGACGAGCAGGGGCGGAAGATGTCCAAGTCCCTGGGCAACGGGATCGACCCAATGGACGTCATTGACAAGTACGGCGCCGACGCTTTGCGCTGGTTCCTTTTGAACGGGACCGCGCCTGGCCAGGACACCCGCTTCAGCTACACCAAGATGGACGCTGCCTGGAACTTCATCAACAAGCTCTGGAATGCCAGCCGTTTTGTGATCATGAACCTGCCGGAAGACGCCAAGCCTGCCCAAAAGCCGGACACCAGCAAGTTTGACCTGGCTGACGCCTGGATTTTTGACCGCTTGAACCATACTGTCAAGGAAACCAACCGTCTCTTTGACGAATTCCAATTCGGGGAAGCCGGCCGGGAAATGTACAACTTCATCTGGAATGACTTCTGTGACTGGTACATCGAAATCTCCAAGGTTGCCCTTTACGGCGACGATGAAGAACTGAAGGCCAGAAAGCAGGCTAACTTGACCTGGATTCTGGACCAGATTCTGCGCCTCATCCACCCAATCATGCCATTCGTGACTGAAAAGCTCTGGCTGTCCATGCCGCATGAAGGCAAGTCCATCATGACTGCCGCTTACCCGGAAGCCCACGATGAATTTGACAACGCCAAGGCTGATGAAGACATGGCCTTCTTGATCGAAATCATCAAGGCGGTCCGGACCATCCGGATGGAAGTGAACGCTCCAATGTCCAGCGCTATCGACATCTTGATCCAGCTTGATGACGAAAAGAATGAAGCAATCCTGCGGGACAACATGGAATACGTGGAAAACTTCCTGCACCCGAAGAAGCTGGAAATCTCCGGCAAGATCAACGCGCCGAAATTAGCCAAGACGGCTGTCATCGCGGGGGCCCAGATCTTCGTGCCGCTTTCAGAACTGGTTGACCTGGATGAAGAAATCGCCAAGATGGGCAAGGAAGAAGCCCGCCTGGAAGCTGAAGTCGACCGGGCAAGCAAGAAGCTGGCCAACAAGGGCTTTGTTGACCACGCTCCAGCTGCCGTGGTTGAAAAGGAAAAGGGCAAGCTGGCTGAATACGAAAGCCAGCTGGCCGGCGTGCGCGACCGCATCAAGGAATTGAAAGAAAGTCGTTAAAGACGTGAAATTTAAGACAGTTAATGAACTTACCGCTTACCTCTATCATTTGCCGCGCTTGCACGAAAAGAGCGACCTGACCTATGTCAAACGGGTGCTCAAGGCTCTGGGCGATCCCCAGGACAAGGTCAAGTGCTGCCACATTACGGGAACCAACGGCAAGGGCTCAACTGCATATTACCTGAGCAATCTGCTCCAAAAGGCCGGTCAGCAGACTGGCCTTTTTGTTTCGCCCTTTATCATCAGTTTTAACGAGCGGATCCAGCTGAACGGGCAGGCAATTGCGGATGATGACCTCTTGGCCGTTGCCAACGAAGTCGAAGCAGCGGTAGACCGCCTGCGCGAAAAAGAGGCGGATTTTGCCCTGGTTACCTTTGAATATGAAGTCGCGATGGCCTTTCTCTTTTTTGCCAAGCAAAAATGCGACTACGCGGTTATTGAAGTTGGCATTGGGGCTGAGCATGATAAGACCAACGTGATAACGCCCGCGGTCAGCTTGATTACCACAATTGGCCTTGACCATGAACAGATCATCGGGCCGACCTTGGCGGACATTGCTAAAGAAAAGAGCGGAATTATCAAGCCAGCTGTCCCAGTTATTCTCGGCGATATTCCGGCCAGCGTGCGGAGAATCGTTGAAGAAAAAATCACCAAAACTGCCAGTCCTGCTTACTGGCTGGGCCAGGACTTCCAGGTTAAGGAAGAAAAAACAGGCTATGAGCTGCTAGTTGCCGGACAAAAATACCAATTGCCGACTTGGCCCCTGCCTGAAGTTAAAGACGCGGCCATGGCTTTGGCGGCTTTTGCCGTATTGCCTCTTGCTTTAAGTAAAAAAGCAGCAGAAGAAGCCTTGACCAAGACGACGGTTCCTGGCCGCTACCAGCGCCTGGAAAAGGCGGGATGCAGCTTTTTGCTGGACGGGGCTCACAATGTCCAGGCTGGCCGCGAGCTTGCGGCATATGCCCGCCGCTTGGCCAAAGAAAAGGGCGGCCGGCTTTTGGTTTTAGCCGGCATGATGAAGGACAAGGACTTGAGCGACTTTTTAGCCTTGCTGAAGGACGAAAAAGTAACCTTGACCAGCCTGGCCTACCCGCGGGCTGCTAAAAAGGCTGACTTTCCGGCCTGGGCCCAGGAAAATTTTGCCTATGAGGGTGATTTGAACCAAGCTTTAAAGCAAGTGATGGCGGAAGCTGGCGACCAAGACTTGATCTTGGTTACGGGTTCTTTTTACCTGGTCAGCGCGGTTCTGCAGCTTCTGCAGGTGGACTGAGGATGAAAGATGAAAGAGGAAAAATATGCGTGTTGAAGCTTTAAAGACGGACAAGCAGGGGGTTATTTTTGACATGGATGGACTCCTGGTCAACTCCGAAGAGCTCTACTGGAAGGCCAACATCCAGGCTGCCCGGGAATACAAGCTGGGCATCAGCGATGATACTTACTTGGGCTTGGTTGGCGCCAGCGTCAAGGCCATGGATGAATTTTACGAAAAATACTTTCCAAGCGATGAGGTCCGTCAAGCTTTTGTCAAGCGGACTGACGACCTGGTCTGGGAGTGGACCGACCAGGGCAAGCTGAAGCTGAAGGCCGGAGTCAAGGAGGCCCTGGAGCGCTTTAACGATCTGGGCTTAACGATCGGGATTGCCAGCAACAACTATAAGAGCGTGGTTGACCACAATCTTTGGGTGACCGGCTGCCGGAACAGCTTTGACTTTATCGTTACCCATGATGAAGTTGCTGAGAAAAAACTCCGCTCCAAGCCTTTCCCGGACCTCTATCTGGCTGCCCAGGAGCGCAGCGGCCTTAGTAAAGACCAGCTCTTGATTTTTGAAGACTCCAGCATGGGGGTCGAGGCAGCGGAAAATGCCGGGATTGATTGCGTTATGATTCCGGACCTTAAGCCTGCTACAGCAGAAGACCGGGCGCGGGCCCAAATGATTTGTCCGGACTTTTTTGACTTTTTGAAAAAAATTTCCTAGTTTTTGGCGTAATTAGTAGTAGAGCGTAAAAATAAGGAGGAAAGTCAAATGACTGAAACTACGCAAAACTACTATTATGTTGAAAGTGACCGTGACCTGCTCAAGCTGCTCTTTGACCAGCTGCCCTGCCAGAGTCTGGATGATCTGTTGCACTTGCTGGACCAAAAGCACATTGCCAGCTTCAAGGACATCTTGGACTATGCCTCAGGCCCCGATTGTTCCAATGACCTGGCCTTGACCATCGAGGTGGCCATGGATCGTTTGCGGCGGACTGACATGCGGCGCAGCTCTGACTGGGCCAGCAGCTCTAAGATTGGCAATTACCTGGCCAATAAGCTGCTGGGGCAAAAGCAGGAGCAGTTCTGGGTCCTGTATTTTGACCAGCAGCAGAATCTGTTGGGGGAAAAAATGCTTTTCCAAGGCACCCTGGACCGGTCCTGGGTCCACCCCAGAGAAATTTTCCGCTGGGCGGTGGTCTACGGCTGCGCCAGCATTATTGTGGCCCACAACCATCCCAGCGGGGCGCTGACTCCGTCAGACAATGACCTGGAACTGACCAAGGGCTTGAAAAAAGCCAGCAAGATCATGAAGATCACCTTTCTGGACCATTTCATCATCGGCGGAGGCGAATACTTGAGCCTGCGGGAGAGGGAATTGTTTTAAAATTAGCTAAAATTTGTACCAATCCATGACTTTCACGGGCATTATGCTATAATTAAGCAAGATTAAGCGAGTAAATAAGGAGAGATATCCGTGTTTGGATTAGGTTCAAAGAATATCGGCATTGACCTGGGTACCGCCAACACCCTGGTCTACGTTGAAGGCAAAGGCATCGTTTTGCGTGAGCCTTCAGTCGTTGCCAAGAATACCAAGACTGGCGAAGTTATTGCAGTTGGTTCAGAAGCCAAGGAAATGATCGGCAGAACTCCAGGCTCAATCGTGGCTATCCGCCCGATGAAGGACGGGGTTATCGCTGACTACGACACGACCGCGGCCATGCTTAAGTACTTCATGGGCAAGACGGTCGGCAATTCCAAGCCTTCAGTCATGATCTGCGTGCCTTCAGGCGTCACTGAAGTTGAAAAGCGCGCAGTTATTGACGCTGCCCGGGTGGCAGGCGCCAGAGAAGCTTATGTGATTGAAGAACCATTTGCCGCAGCTATCGGTGCCGGTTTGCCGGTTATGGAACCAACTGGTTCCATGGTTGTTGACATCGGTGGTGGTACGACTGACGTAGCCACTATTTCCCTGGGCGGGATCGTTTCTTCAACTTCCATTCGCCAGGCTGGTGACAAGTTCAACCAAGCAATCACCAACTTCGTTCATGGCAAGTACAACCTGCTGATCGGTGAAAGAACCGCTGAAGACATCAAGATCCAAATCGGTTCAGCTTCCGTGGAAGCAGCCAAGGAAATCGAATCCATGACCATCCGCGGCCGTGACCTGGTGTCAGGTTTGCCGAAGTCATTGGAAATCAGTGCCGTTGACGTTGCAACTGCTATTCAAGACGTTGTTCAAGACATCATTGTTGCGATCAAGGAAACTTTGGAATTGACTTCTCCTGAAATTGCCGCAGACGTAATTGACCATGGTATCGTCCTGACCGGTGGTGGTGCCCTGCTCAAGAACTTGCCAGAAGTCATCTCTGACGCGACCAAGGTGCCGGTCTTCATCGCTCAAGATCCGCTTGACTGTGTAGCAATCGGTACCGGTGAATCTTTGAAGCACCTGGACGTAATGCGGAAGACTAGCAGATAAGAAATAAGAAAACCGGCCTCCGGGCCGGTTTTTATATTTGGATAGGTGTCTATGAAGAATTTTTTTCAAAACAGGAAAATGCTGGCGGCTTTTGGAACCGTGGCGCTTTTGGCAGCCCTGCTGGGCTCAACGGTGATGCTGAGAAACAACTTGAGCGCGCCGCTTTTAATCCAGCGCTTGGGCAATGATATCGTCTCTGTTGGTTCAAGAATCGTGAGCGTGCCGGTTTCCTGGTTTACTGACGGAATCGACAGTGTCAATGACTTGAAGAATGCTGCTGATGAAAACAGCCATTTAAAGAAGAAAGTATCCGAACTGGCTCAAGTAGAAGCCAGAAACGCTGCCTTGGAAAAAGAAAACAAGCAGCTGAAGGCAGCGGCTGGAATCAAGAAGACCTTGACCGGCTATACGACAACGACTGCTTCAGTAATTTCCCGCTCAAGCGACAGCTGGTCAGAAGTCTTGACCATTGACAAGGGGAAGAGCTCAGGCTTAAAGAAGGACATGGCAGTTATGTCTGGCGGCGGCGTGATTGGCCGGATCCTGGAAGTCGACGCGGCTACGAGCAAGGTGGAACTGATTACCACGACTGACAGCTCAGCCAACCGCTTTGCCGTGCAAGCCACGACTGACACGGGCAAGGTTCTGCACGGGATCATTAGCGTGCAGTCCGGCGGAACTTTGACCTTCACCCAGGCCTCCAGCTCAAGCAAGCTGAAGAAGGGGACCAAGGTCTACACCAGTGGCCTGGGCGGGACTTCGCCAAAAGGGCTCTTGATCGGGACGGTGGCGGAAACCACCAAGGACAGCTTTGGTCTGTCTGACTTGATCAAGATCAAGCCGGCCGGCAATTTGAGCGACGCGTCCGTGGTAACGGTCGTCAAAAGGAGCGTGGCTGGCTAATGCGGATTTTTAAGCAATGGGTTTTGGCAATCGCTCTTTACCTGGCCATGGTTTTGGAAGGGACTTTGTCCGTTTACCTGCAGCCGGCCTTGACCTACCAGCATGGCCGAGCAGGGCTCTTGATCCTGCCAATTTCCGTTTTGATCATCGCTTATGAAGATGACCGGAATGAAAAAGAAATCTGGCTGGCTCTGGCTGCCGGGGTGGTTGCTGATCTCTATTTCTGGGGGATCATCGGGATCTATACCTTTATCCTGCCAGCCCTGTCGGCATTTGGCCGCTGGTATGCCCGGGTCTTTCCCGAACTCTTCGTTTTCCGTCTGCTGGGCAACATTCTGGCGATTACCGTTGCCTGCCTTTATACCTGGCTGGTTTTCCGGTTGATTGGCTGGACGGATCTGACCTTGAAGGCGATTGGCTTCAGCTTGTTGTACACGGCTGGCTGGACAACCGGGATCAGCCTGTTGACCTACTGGCTTTGGGCCAAGCTGGCCAGATCTTATCCTTTCCTGGTTGACTTGGACAATTACCGGTATTAATAAGCGCATAAAAAAGCGGCCAGCGTGAAGCTGACCGCTTTTGAGCGTATTGCCGGTTTATTGGGCAGTTAAGTAGTAAATGACTGAGGCTGCCACGCCAAAGAGCGTGATTAAAGCCATCAGAACTACCATGAAATTCTCAATCTTTTGAAATGTCGACTTTTTCTTTTTACGTGCCATAGAAGCCTCCTATATGAGAGTGATTATAACCTTTTTGGCGGCGATTTGCAATTTGCTTGCTGCACTTTAAGAGAAAAATAAAATT
>NZ_JBJEES010000004.1:0-17256 GCF_051873315.1 Lactobacillus sp. | reverse complement strand
ATCTTCCAAACTATATCTGGCAAAAGCCTCTTTACTCCGTCAACCGCCAAATCGCGGTCAACCAGTCTGTATTCGTATTCCATAATCTTCTCCGCTCAAGAAAGAAAACGCGGTCCCGGCTCCTGCCAGGTCCGCGCTTATTTTCCGCCCGTTAAACCCCGAAACGATGGTTGTGTTTCAACCAGTCCTTGACCACTTCCTTGCATACGGCATAAATGCCGATCAAAAGAACGGTCGCAATCAACAATGCAAACATTTCCTCTGGATAGATAGAAACGACGATTGCAAATACAACGAATGCTACAAAGCATACCAACAAGTCAATAATCTTCTCGCTAAGCATCATAATCACCCGATTTCTACGGGACTTAGCGGGCGGGTTTATACTTTTATTATACGCCAGCTTCCTGGAAAATGCACTCTTGCCCCAGCCTAATCGCCTTAGCATCTGGTCGGTGGCCAATAAATTCAGTCCTGGCAATTGGAACATTTGCCGGCAGCAGGTCCAAGAGAATTTCTGCTGGCAAATGACTTGCTTTTAACCTGTCCAGCTCACTAAAGGTGCCGAGCAAAACACCGCTGATCTGGTCAAAAATCCCGGTCTCCCGGCACTGTTCAAGTAGACTAGCCACCAATTCTGGCCGGCCCCGGTAAGCTTCCAGCAACAAAATGCTGCCTGTAAAATCCGGCCAGTAGGGCGTCCCTGCCAGCTTCAGCAGGCAGCGCAGGTTGCCCCCGTAGACTGGACCTGCCATTTTACTGCCTCGGACAAAAGTTACGTCTAGCTCACCGAGCTCTTTTGCTACTTCTTTTCCAGCCAGCAAGCGGTCAAAGTAGCCGCTTTTCAGCAAATCCTTGTTGACCAGGCAGTTGCGCAGCTGGAAGTTGACCGCCTTGTTGCCGTTTTTAGCCAGGGCTGTCAAGATCGTGGTCAAATCGCTGTAGCCGTAAAAGACAGCCTGGCTGCCTTTGATCTTGCCTAGATCCAAATGTCCTAAAACAGTATTAGCCAAGTCCCCGCCAGAGATGTCAAAAATATGTCCCATCTCCGGATCTAAGAAGAAGCCCTCCAGTTCCCGGGCCCGCTTTTCTCCCCGGCCAATTAAAGTGTCATCGGTCAAAAATTCACTGACTTCGACTTCCAGTCCCCGGTCTTCCAAAATCTTAACCAATTGGTCAACAACTGGCAGATATGCTTCTTTTAAAGGATTTGAACACCCGACCAAGGCTGCCTTCATTATGCCATCTCCTTTTTTCACATAAGCAAAATTATGTAAAGCTGACCTTCTATTGCCGCAAGCCCTTAGGATAGTAGTTCTTCAGCTGCCCTTTGCCAGATAATTTCCCAAAGCTGAAAATCATCCCCCGGCAGGAAACCAAGACAAAGCCCTTCAAACTGGAGTTAACTTGCAGGCTTTCCCCATGCAGGTAGTGGTCATATTCTTCTTCAGTCAGGTCAACCACTCTTTCCTGGTCAACCTGCCCTAAAACTTCCGCCAGCTGGTGGCTTGGCTCAAAGCGCTTCTTCTTCAAGATTCCCAGTTCCAGGCCGTTGTTCAAAACCTTGATCCCCTTTAATCTATCGGGCGCAAGCGCCGGCACAAAGACGTGATCCTGGCTCTTCAGCATCTGGCTAGGCCAGGAAGCTAAACTTTCCGGCCAGTTGAAGCCGGCAATGGCTTCACTGATATAGCCGGATTCTTCCTTGCCCGGCCGCTCCAAGCTGTTTTTATCTTCTCTCTTCTTGCCTTTGCCCTTTTTCTTCTTATCCTTGTTTTTTCTGGCAGGAGAAAAAGCTTCTGCTGCTTCTGCTTCATAGCTTTCTTCGCCAGCAGCCTTTTGCAGACTGGCCACGAATTGGCCTTCACCGACTCCGTCTTGCGGCCAAAAGCGGGCGCACTGCTTTAAACTAGCATCCCCGTTGCCCCATTCCGGTCTGCCGGCCGCTGCTTTATCAGCCTTTATTGGCAAAACTTTAAAGCCGCATTCATCCATCAGCCAGCTGACGATCTCCTCGTCTTCTTCTGGTGAAAAGGTGCAAGTCGAATAGAGCAAATAGCCGCCTGGCTTCAGCATCTTGACCGCTTCAGTCAAAATTTCCCTTTGCCGGTCAGCACAGAGGGCGACATTCTCCTGGCTCCAGTACTTGATAGCGTCATCGCTCTTTCTGAACATCCCTTCCCCGCTGCATGGCGCGTCAACTAAGATCGCGTCAAAAAAGCCCGGAAAACGACTGCTCAAGGCAAAAGAATCGCAGTTGGTGACGACAGCGTTAGCTACGCCCCACCGCTCCAGGTTTTCCCGCAAAATTTTGGCCCGGGAAGGCGAGATTTCATTGGCTACCAGCAGCCCCTGCCCTTCTAATTTCTGGGCTAAAGCCGTACTCTTCCCGCCGGGAGCCGCGCACAAGTCTAAGACCTTGTCGCCGGGCTTAACCGGAATCGCTTGCGCCGGGAACATGGCCGCCGGGTCTTGCGAGTAAACAAGGCCAGCGGTCCATTCCGGGTCCTTGCCGGAAACTTCACCGTAATAAGCGTTAGGGATGCCGGGTACTGGCTCTTCTTGCGGATAAGTGACTGCACCCGTCTTTAATGTATTGATCCGGTAGGCCTTCTTGCTTGGCTCTTTTAAAGATTCAAGCAGCTTGCCTGCTTCTTCCTGGCCAAGCAGGCGGGTAAATTTCTCTTTAAACTGGTCTGGAATCTCAAGCATCCGCCATTTTCCCCTTTCTGTACAGATAAACTATCATCGCGACATAAACCGCCAGTTCAACCACGACTGTTCCCAGCAAAAGCAGGGCCAAAATGCTCCGGTTGCCATAGTAGGCCTTCCATACCAAAAGGAAGTAGGAGGCAAAGCCTTCCAGCACCATAAAGACGATAAAGCGCCCGCTCCGGTTCAAAAGGAGATTAGACAAAAGATCCCCTTTTACGTGACTCATGTCCGCCTCTTTCCAGGTCAGCCAGGCAATCAGTCCCATCAAAAGGCCCCCGATTCCCAGCAAAAAGAGGATCAAGATAGCTTCCGGCATGAGCAGCGTCAGCCGTCTTTGCCTCCCCCGCTTGACAAAGTCCGGCCAGTAGGTCTCACTCTTCAAGTGGCTGGCGATCTTGCCAATCGTCTGGCTGCTGGCGTCAACGTACAAGGTAAAGTGGTTCATCCGGCTTTGCCCGGTTTCCTGGTTAACTCCAGTCGTTAGGTAGTAGGCCTTGCTGGACTGATATGGAACAGCTTTAAGGCTGCCGACAACTGAGTAGTACTGGCCATTGGCAATTAAGTAAGTATTGCCCTGAGTCCTAATCTGGGAAGCCGCGGAAGATGGGGAGACCGCCGCGATGGTGACCTGCCCCTTGAAGTCGTCTTCACTGAAAAAGCGGCCGCTTGAAACAGGGAAATAGTTGAGGTCACGGTTTTGCGACCAGACCAGAACCTGGTTCTTGTCTTCCTTGCTCTTGAACTGCATCTGGATGCTTTCCTTAGGGAATTCCTTCTTGACCCACTTAAGGAAGGAAGCAATCGTCATCGTCTTTTTGGGCTTGACGATCCGGGCCTCCATGCTCATCCCCTGCGCCTGCAAAATTTGGTCAGCCAGCTGGGACTGCATGTTAGAGCAGACTATCCCGATCATGATAAAGAGGAAAAAGGTGGACAAGATAACAAAAAGTTTGTGCCTTTTCATCAGCTCACCTCAAAAAATTTTTCCTTGATGAAGTCGTATGATTTGAAACTGCGGTTGATCTTTCTGAGTTCACTTGATCTGACAAAATGCTTTTTGGACCAAAATCCCGGCGAGTTGGTGACTCCTTTTTCCCCGATAAACAAGAGCCGGGCCGCTGGAGCATAGTGCTGCTTGGCGGCAATGAGTTCCAGATCAGCCTTGCCGAAATTCGGTGCCCAGGAGCAAAGAATCAAGTCGCAAGCCGCGTACTTCATGATTGCCTGGTCAGCCGGCAGGTTTTCAACCCGGTAAAAAGGCTTCTTGCCGGTCTGGGAGCTCTTAGACCATTCTAAAGAGTCCGTAGCCCAGACTTGGATTCCGGCCTCACTTAAGGCTTTAGACCAGTATGCGTTGCCGGCCATGACTTCCAGGGCAGTTTCAACGCCTAATTCATCTCTGATCAGCTGAGCCGTCTCCATGTTGGGCAGAGACCAGATCCCATATTCCAGGGACAGGTACTGGCGGACATTGTTGAGTAGGTTGTTTAAAGCCCGCAGGTCCTTGATCTGGCTTTCAGACAAGTCCCAGGTCATTTCAGCAAAACGCTCATCACTGATGCCCAGGCTTTCCGGCGCGAAAAGCAGCATCCGCTGGCTGGATACGCACTCGTCGATCATTTTGATCTCTTTCACTTGCCGGTCTAATTCAGGATCAGCAAATTCTTTGGCTAAAGCAGAAATTTTTTCAATAAATTGTGTCATATGTATTCCTCACCAGTTGATTTTATCATTTACTTGGCGTTTGAGGTAGCCTGGACGATTGCAAAAAAAGACCCGGCTTTTTGCCAGGTCTAAACGATTCAATTACTTACAGATCTGCCGCCAGGTCGGCCATTTCTTCGTCAACCCCGTTGGCCAGCAGCATGTCACGCGTCTCAAGCTTAGCTGCATTCTTCTTTTGCACCGGCTTTGGAGCCGCAAGACCAGTTGCCTGCTCGGTCATCTTGCTGCTGACGCCATTGGCAATCATGGTGTCCATCAGCATGCTTTCTTCCTTGCTTCTCATTTTAAGCAGCCCTTCTTTCTGTAAAGCGCTTTTTTGCTTAAGAATATTATAGCACCATTTTAAACGCGAAAGCTGATTTTATGCTAATGACAGCGATTTCCTTATTTTCCAAACTTTTGCCAGGCTTTCCCTAAAAAATTAATTTCCCGTCCGCTTTTATTTTTTAAGCACTTTCTTGAAAAAAAGTCCCGCTTGCTAGTAAACTAGATAAGTGTACAAACAATAGAAAGTGGGTCCAACATGTTTTTCTTCTTCCTTGAACCAGTATTGATCTACAACTGGCTCCTTATCTTGGCCGCGGTCATCCCGGCCATCTTTTTGATGATCAAGGTCTACCAATCTGACCGGCTGGAGCCGGAAAGTCCCTATATCCTGCGAAGAATGGTCACCGGGGGAATCTGGTCGGCCGTAACCGCCGGCATCCTTGAGTGGATTGCCAACGGCGTCTTAACTTCTTTTGTCTCCCAAAAAGACCCGCTCTACAACGTCATCATGTACTTCGTAATCGTCGCTTACGCTGAAGAAGGGTCTAAATACTTCTTCTTAAAACGCCGGTCCTGGTTCAGTCAGGAATTCAACTGCCAGTACGACGGGGTCGTCTACGGTGTCTTTGTAGCTTTAGGCTTTGCCCTTTGGGAAAACATCTCCTACGTCACCATCTACGGCTTCTCTACTGCCTTAGTCCGGGCCGTAACAGCCATCCCTGGCCACGCCTGCTTTGGCGTCTTCATGGGGATCTTCTACGGCTTAGCCCGCGGCTATGCCTACCTGGGCAAAAACATCCGGTCCAAGTTCTTCCGCGTCCTTGCGATCGTCATTCCAGCCGCCCTGCACGGTAGCTACGACTATGTAGCATCGCTTAATTCCGCTGACGGCCAGTGGATCTTCCTGGCCTTCATCGCCGTCCTCTTCTTTATCTCCTTCCATTTGGTGAACAAGATGTCCAAAAACGACAAGTACTTCCAAATCGACCGGCGGAATTACCGCTTCTAACATGAAATATTTTCTAGCAAAAAATCTGTCCCCGCCTCCCTGGCAGGGGCAGATTTCTTTTTGCCCAAATATATATTAGTCCAGTTCTGCCAAATCGTATGGCGTTTCCTGGTAAACGGCGTAGTTGATCCAGTTGCTGAAGAAGGTTGAGGCGGCCAAACTCCAGGTCAAGCGCGGCTTTTTATCCGGGTCGTCAGCTGGGAAGTAGTTAACCGGCAAAAGCGGATTGATTCCAGCTTTAACGTCTCGATGGTATTCCTCAGACAAGGTGTCTCTGGAGTATTCCAGATGGCCAAAGCTGTAGATCTGCCGCAAGTCTCTGCTTGCCGCGATCGCTACGCCAACTTCCGCTCCCTCTGCCAAAATCTGCAGGCTGCTGCCTTTTAACTGGTCTGGGTAAATCGTGGTATAGCGGGAGTGCGGACAGCGGTAGGAGTCGTCAAAGCCGCGAAGAAGCGGACTAGTCCCTACTACTTCCTGCTCATAAATGCCGGACAGCTTCTTTTCCAGGGGCTGCTTGTCGATCCCGAAATGGTAATGTAGTGCCGCTTGCGCCCCCCAGCAAAGGTGGAGGCTGGAGTAGACATGGGTCTTGGACCATTCCATCAGCTGACAAAGCTCGCTCCAGTAATCGACCTCCTGAAAAGGCAGCTGTTCAACCGGGGCGCCGGTGATGATCATCCCGTCATAGCGCTTCTCCTTGATGTCAGCAAAGGTCCGGTAGTAGTTCTGCAAGTATTCGTTAGAAGTATTTTTTGACTTGTGGCTGGCCATGTAGAGGAATTCAACTTCCAGCTGCAAGGGCGTGTTGGCCAGGTGGCGGAGCAATTGCACTTCCGTATTGGCCTTCTTAGGCATCAGGTTTACCACCAGTATCTTTAAGGGCCGGATGTTCTGGGTCATGGCTCTTTGTGAGTCCATGACAAAAATATTCTCCTGCCTTAATACGTCAATGGCGGCTAACTGTTTGTCTAAAGTAATCGGCATAGTGCGTTCTCCTGTCTAAATTCTTTTGTTTAATTTACCATTCTTTCTGAAAAAATGCTAACAAAAGAATTAAGATTTTTGAACTTTTTTAAAAAGAAAAAGCCCGCCAAAGCGGACTTTCTTCTAGCAGACATGTGATAGTCAAATTTACTGTTTTTAAATTAATCTTCGATGTTGAAGACGACGGACTTGACCCGGGTCATGGCTTGAATGGAGTACTTGACCCCCTGTACGCCAGCCCCGGAGCTCTTTACGCCCAGGAATGGGAAGTTGTCCGGACCTCTTTGGGTCTTGTTATTGATGTGGACCGTGCCCACTTCCAACTTGCCAGCGATGGCAAAGGCCTTTTCAAAGTTCCGTGAGAAGACAGAGCTTTGCAGGCCGTATTCTGATTCGTTGGCGATCTTGACAGCTTCATCAGCTGACTTAACGCGGATGAATGGCAATACTGGCCCAAATGGTTCTTCCCAGGCCAGACGCATGTCGGTCGTCACTTGGTCCATCACCATTGGGTAGATCAAGTTGCCTTCGCGCTTGAAGTCAAACAGAGGCTTAGCGCCCTTTTCTTCAGCTTCTTCAATCAAACCTTGCACGTAGTCGGCAGACTTGGTGTCGATCAAAGGAGTGATGTCAGCGTTGTCTTCTGGCATGCCAACCTTCAAGTCCTTGACCAGGGCGTTGACCTTTTCGATCAATTCGTCAGCCACGCTATCCATGACCAGAACCCGCTTAACGGCAGTACACCGCTGACCGGAGTAGCCAAAGGCGCCGGCAACGATGTTCTTGGCCGTCAAGTCCAAGTCAGCGTCTTCCAAAACGATAGCCGCGTCCTTGCCTCCAAGTTCCAGCATGATTGGCCGCATCCCGGCCAGTTTGCCGATATTCTTGCCGACAGCACTGGAACCAGTGAAGTTGATGAAGTTGACTGCTGGGTGTTCAACGATGTAGTCGCCGATTACCCGGCCCCGGCCAGTAATGGTGTTGAAGACGCCGGCTGGCAGGCCAGCTTCCGCGAAGGCCTTGGCCAAAAGCAGACCGGAAATTGACCCTTGTGTCGGCGGCTTGAAGGCCACCACGTTCCCGCCCATCAAGGCTGGAGCGATCTTGGAGCCGGCCAGATTGACCGGGTAGTTGAATGGGGAAATTGCCAAAACCAGGCCAACTGGTTCCCGGCGGACAACAGCAATCTTGTTCTTGCTTGCTGCTTCAAAGTTGCCGCCTTCCATGACTTCCCCGTCCAAAGTTACGCCGACCTTGGCCGTATATTCAACGATTTCAGCCGTCCGGGTGACTTCGCCGATTGAGGACTTGAGGCCCTTGGCGATTTCCTTGGACAAGGTAGAACCGATCTTTTCAGCGTCCCGGTAGAGGATGTCAGCTGCCTTTTGCAGGTATGCGGCCCGTTCAACGTATGAAAGAGCCCGCCAGGCAGGAAGTGCCTTCTTGGCGCTGTCCATTACGTAGTCCACATCTTCGTGGGACATGGCTGGAACAGTGCCCAGGGACTTGCCAGTTGCTGGTTCAAAAATTTCAATAGCGTCAGCAGAGTCCCGCCATTCGCCATTGACATAGTTTAAATAGTGTTCTGTCAAGAGAGCAACTCCTTTCTTGGATCTAATCACATTTACATTCTAATGCTTTTCTAACCATTTTCAAGCCCTTTTGCAGAAAAAGTACCTACCAATTTTTAGATTAGAGCAGACCATGACCTTTAAGGTACTGGCGGGCCACCTTGCTGGCGCTTTCGTGCTTGACGGTCACCTTGTAGTTCATTTCCTGCATTTCAGATTCAGTGATCTTGCCCGCCAGTTTGTTCAAGCTTTTTACCACGCCGGGATGCTTTTTAGCAAAAGAGCTCTTCATCAAAGGCGCTCCTTGGTATGGCGGGAAAAAGCTCTTGTCGTCCTTTAAGGCGACTAAATCATACTGCTTGATCTGCGGGTCGGTCGTGTAGCCGTCAACGACCTCGACCTTGCCGCTGGCAATGGCCTTGTAGCGGAGGGCTGATTCCATGGTCTTGACCTTCAAGTTCAGGCCGTATTCCTGCTTTAAGCCCAGGTAGCCGTCCTGCTGGCTGGCAAAGTCCGGGTCAAAGGCAGCAGTCAGAGTAGAATCCAATTTGGTCAAATCGCTCAAGGTTTTTAAGTTGTATTTCTTGGCAAAGGACTTCTTAACTGCCAGGTCGTAGCCGTTCTGGTACTTCATTGGCGGCAAAAAGGTCATCTGGTATTCCTTTTGCAAAAGTTTTTTAGACAGCTTGTAAGCCTTAACCGGGTCATGGGGAGTGGCAACTTTTTCCTTGACCAGACCTTGCAAGACAGTCCCGGTAAATTCCGGATAGATGTCGATCTTTTCCGTCTTTAAAGCATTGAACAAGAAGCTGGTCCCGCCGAAGTTGTTCTTGACGGTCACCTTGACATTGGGATTGTCCTTTTCAATCAAGTCCTTATACATATTGATCAAGATATCGGGTTCACTGCCCAGCTTGCCGGCAATGACGATTTCTTCTTGCTTTGGAGCAAAAAGCTTCGGTGCCTGGCTGATTCCAAGGCCGATGGCAAAAATCGCCAAAACAGCCGCCGTGATCTGGAAATGCTTTTTAGAGGAAGACATGAACTTGAGCAGGCCGGACATGGCCAGAGTCAAGATGGCAGACAGACCGGCACCAATCAAGAGATAAGTGTTGTTGTTCTGCTGGATCCCGATCATGATGTAGGTACCAAGCCCGCCGGCCCCGATCATGGCAGCCAGGGTGGCCGTCCCGATGATCATGACTAAGGAAATGCTGACGCCGGAAAGAATCATGGGCAGGGCCATGGGAACTTCTAATCTGAACAATTTGCGTCTTTTGCTAAGGCCAAAGGCGTCGGCCGCTTCTTCCAGGTTGGGGTCGATATTTCTCAAGGCCGAGTAAGTGTTCTGGTAGATGGGCATGATCCCGTAAGCCGTCAAGGCGATCAAGGCTGGAGTCGTCCCGATCCCGACCAGGGGAATCAAGAGGCCAAGCAGGGCCAGGCTTGGGATGGTCTGGATGATGCTGGTGATTTGGAAGACTACTTCCCCTGCTCTTTTGCTGTGGGCCAGGAGCATCCCCAAGGGAATGGCAATCAAGCAAGAAATTAAGAGGGCTTCAATAGATAAGAGCAAGTGCTCGCCCAAAGACTGCATGATTTGCCCCTGGTGGGTGGATATGGTATTAATCAATTCGTTCATTCTTTAGTCCCCCAATTTTCCGAAGTAGCGAAGCAGGTCGCTCGCCTTAATCTGATAATTTTCCCCCTGGTAGGCAAATTGCAGATAGCCATCAGTTTCCGGCAATTCAGCGATCTCTTCGACTTTTTCGACTTGCGGCAAGCCATCTCCTGTAATTTTCTCTACGTAAGGACTGGCCAAAAGCTCAGCCATAGTACCCAGCCGCGGCCGGGCGCTCTTGAAGAAGTCAGCCACAAAAGAGTTGGCCGGCCGCTGGACGATGTCTTCCGGGCTGCCGACTTGGAGCAAGTGCCCGTCCTTGACGACCCCAATCCGGTCGCCTAAATGCAGGGCTTCCTGCATGTCGTGGGTGACGAAGACTACTGTAGTTTTATTTTGCCGGTGGAGCTTAAGCAGGAGCTCTTGCTGCTGGCGGCGCAGGACGGGGTCTAGGGCGCTAAAGGATTCGTCCATCAAGATCAATTTTGGCTGGCTGGCCATGGCCCGGGCAATAGCGACGCGTTGCTGCTGGCCGCCGGAGAGCTCCCGCGGAAGCCGGGAGATGTACTTGTTGCCTTCAAGGCCAACTTGGTCTAGTAAAGTTAAGGCCCGCTTACGGCGGTCAGCTTTTTTGACCCCGGCTTCTTCCAGCTGGATGGTGATGTTGTCGCCAACTGTCAAGTTGGGAAAGAGGCTGCTGGTTTGCAGGACATAGCCTATATGCAGGCGGAGCTGGCGCAGGTCGTGGTCCTTGACCCGCTTGCCGTCCATGTAAAGGTCTCCATGGGTGGGTTCAGTCAAGCGGTTGATCATTCTGAGCAAAGTCGTTTTCCCGCTCCCGCTGGGGCCGACTAAAACGAAAAGTTCGCCGTCATTGATGGTTAAGTTGATCTTTTCCAAGATGACGTTGTCTCCATAAGCCATCCCGACGTTGCGGTATTCAATCATTTCTTTCTCCTTAGTAAATTTCCTCTGTGATCATGATTTACTTTTCTTGATTCATGTAACTCTAAAAGTTTCTTGTCTAATCATATTACCTTTAGCAAAAGTTGTAAAGTCAAAAGATACAAGTTTTTTGCTTTTTCTTTGGAAGCATTCTGTTTTTATTGCCCGAACATCCTTGAAATTTAGAGCTTATAATGAAAGAGCTAAGTTGTTCCCACCTTGCTTTTGCAAAAATCAGCTAAAATACTGCTTAAAGTGCAAGTTAAAAAGGACTTGCTTTTTACGCATCTCTGCTCTATATTAGTAATTAGAAAAGTTACATGTGCAAGGAGCAGAAAGATGAAAGTATCGACCCGTTTCAGTGACAGCATCCACCTGCTGGCCTTTCTGGTGATCTATAAGGGAAAGATTACCCTCTCCAGCAACAATATCGCTGGCTCGTTAAAAACATCACCCGTGGTGGTGAGACGGTTAATGTCCAACTTGAGGGATGCCGGTTTTATCAAAACGACCCACGGGTCAGCAGATCCGGAGCTCTTAAGAGAACCAAAGAACATCAGCCTGCTGGAGATCTATCTGGCAACTGAAGGAAGCAGTCCCCTTTTCGCCATCGACCATGAGACCAATCCAAAATGCATCGTCGGTGGCAACATTCAGCCAACCTTGACTGACTACTTCTCCCACGCGGAAACCGCGGCGGAGGCAATTTTAGGCAAGATCAGCCTGCAGGACGTGATCGACACGATTTTGGTCAAGGAAACTGCTAAAAAGCAGGCAGAAAACTGTAAAGCAAAAGAATGAACAGATAATGCGAGGAAAAGAAATGAAGTATACAATTACTGGCGCAACTGGCCACTTAGGCAGAGAAGTTGTTAAAGCTTTAAGCAAATTAACTGATATCAAGAACATCCGCCTGGCTGTTCGCAGCCCCCAGAAGGCGGAAGATTTTGCAAAAGCTGGCTATGAAGTCATGCATA
Source organism: Lactobacillus sp. (assembly GCF_051873315.1). GTDB lineage: Bacteria > Bacillota > Bacilli > Lactobacillales > Lactobacillaceae > Lactobacillus. The sequence continues at coordinate 5,439 of NZ_JBJEES010000004.1, read as the reverse complement.
GCGACTACTACGATGTTCCATCAATGGTCGAGGCTTTTACCGGAACAGATGTCTTGATTTATATTCCCAGCATTACTTATAACGTGGGCAAGCGGATCGAGGAATTCGAGAATTCCCTGGCAGCAATGAAGGAAGCCGGAGTCAAGCACCTGGTTGACGTCAGCTTCATGGCTGACCAGGCCAACAACCCCTTCCAGATGGCAGGCTACTACGCCTACCTGCCGGCGCGGCTGGCTTCTAGTAAGTTGTCCTATGCCGTGGTCAAAAATTCCCTTTACGCTGACCCCCTGGTCCCTTACCTGCCAGAATTGATTGAAAGAGGCGACGTAATCTACCCGGTTGGCGACCAAGCGATGAGTTTTATCTCAAGGAAAGACAGCGCGGAAGCTATTGCCAACGTTGCTGTCCGGCCATATCTTAGAGACAAGGGGCAGATTTACCTTCTGACCCAGGAAAAGAACTACAACATGGTTGAATTAAGCCGGATCATGACTGAGGTTACCGGAGAAAAGATCGGCTACCAACCGGTCAGCCTGGAGGAATTCGCGGATATCTACCGCTCTGAAGGCGACGGGGATGAACTGGCCTCCATGTATAAGGCGGCAGCCATGGGCTTGATGGACGGCGTTACTGACGACTTCTGCCGGATCACTGGCCATGCCCCGCAGGATATGAAAGACTTTTTGGCAGAGAACTATAAGAAATAAAGAAAAGGATGCAGCTCTAGTGAGTTGCATCCTTTTTTGCCTTATTCAGGCAAATCTGCCGTATGTTCCAAGCGGTCGATCCGCCGGTCTAAAGTTGGGTGGTCAGAGATCAAGTTGGTCCACCAGTGCTTGACCTGGAAACTGTTAAAGGCCAAGGCTGAAACCATTGGGTTTTCCTTTTGCTGCTGGTATTGCTGCTCAATGGCTTCCAGCTTTTTCAAGGCACCAACGATGTATTTTGGATTTCTGGTCAAATCGACTGAGCCGATGTCAGCCAGGTATTCCCGCTGCCGGGACATGGACAAGTTTAGCAATTTGGCGATTGGCAGGGCAACGATGAAAAGGCCGGCGCCGACTGCTAAAGCAATCGAACCAAAGAACCAGCAAATGCACTTGGTGATGACCCCGCCATCCATTTTAAACAAGGTCCAGCCAAGAGCCAGGAGGTAGATCGCCGCCAGGTAGATAAAGCTGGACAGAGCTGAGGTAATCGTCGTTACCCGCAAGTCATAGTTACGGATATGAGATATCTCGTGACCGATCACGCCTAGGAGTTCATCATGGTTCATGATTTTTACAAGGCCGGAAGTGACAGCCAGGCTGGCATGCTCTGGATCACGGCCGGTCGCAAAGGCGTTAGGGATATTGCTTGGAATGGCGTAGACTTTTGGCATAGGGATGTCGGCGGCCAGGCTCATCTCCTCCACCATTTCGTAGAGTTGAGGGACGTTGTCTTGGGTGATTTCCACCGCATGGGTGATCCGCATCAAGTGTCTGGTCGAATAAAAGTAGATATAGACCATGTAAATGATTCCCGCGGCTAAAAAGATCCCGCCGGCCCAGATGGTCAAGTAGACTGTCAAAAGGCCGGAAATAGCCAATAACAGGGCTGTGAAGCCGCCCAGCACGATCCAGGTATTGCGCTTGTTTTGCTCGATTTGCTGATAAAGCATATTCCATCCTCAATTCTTTTCATAAAGCTAATTAAAGGATACTAATTGGATGGCTTTCGCGCAATAGATAATTACAGAGCTTTTTACTTATATTGCTTGCTAGGTTAAAAATAAGACTCCGAACGATATATTATCATCCAGAGCCTAGGGGCTAGTGCTTATATAAATTGAACTTTGTGTCGATTGCTAAAATATAGAAAATGTTGCTATTGATTTTACCAATTACTCGACCTTTGTCATTTAACCGAAATACCCAGTAGACGTCACCACAATCTTCTAAACGTCCGGAGCTTGAAAAAAATGGGTTAATGCTTAAAGAAACAACATTATCAGGAAGTTGTTCGAGGCCTTGCTCTTTTGGCCAGCCTAAGACAACTGATATTTCTTCAATTGAAAGCTTTTCTATTTTCTCCAACAACTTCGCTCGGACACTCTTGTTGATATTATAGTTGTTTTTATCGAGATTGTATTGTTTATCTCTTGTGAGAAAAGAAAAATTAAAGGCAAAATATGTCTTATACGTTCTTCTGATTCTTGAGCCATTAGACTTGCGTGTCCGAAAGTTGCTTTTAATCATCGACAACGAACACCTTACTGTAAAACGATTTTATCTTTTCGTCGCTGATCACATGGCTTTGCGGAGTGTCTTGCCACGGTTTCTCGTTATGTGTTTGAAGCATCAGATCATACGCTGAACTATGCCCATAAATGTCGTAGATACTGTTTAAGATATCAGCAGTTTGTTGGTCGTTCTGCAATTCTTTATAGTCTTCTACTGCCTGTGGATCTTTCGAAATGTCGCCAACAATTTCTCTTTGGCCTTTGTAACGATCATGAACTTCCTGCACAACAGGACCATACTTCCATGCAACAATATCGTTATCAAACATCCGCTTGCCCGTCACTACCAAACTAGCAGCTTGAATATAGTATAAGAGCTTCATGGCTTTCATCTGTGTTAATTCTTCAGCATTTGGGTCCAAACGTAACTCAGCGTTGTTTTTTACCCGCAACCAATTCACAACCTTAAAAACACTATAAGTCATTTTTCTACCCTCATTCATTAACCTTTATTTTGCCTATTATTATACGTTCAACACAGTTTGTCTCGCAAGCTACAGGCTTTGTCTTTCAATCCCCGTTCTACCAGCATTTCACCATTTAGTTATTTAGGTTAAGTACGCCCTGCTTCAGCCTTTGCATCCCGTCGATTACCAATTCTTTCGGGCAGGCCAGGATTTCCGGCGCGATCTTAAAATCCATTTCAGCGATCCACATCGGCAGCTCGTTTTCCTTTAAGCCGCCTCACTTGATGGAATTGCCCTGCCGCTTTGGCACATTAGCCTTCAATCTCTTTAATCATGTTGTACCAGATTTCCCCGGCATGCTCTGACTCAGCTTGCCCATGGTTGACGTAGCCATTCTTTTCGTAAAATGGTACCCGGTCTTCCAGGCAGGTCAAGGCGATCCGCCCCCGCTTCATTTCCTTAGCAGTTTCCGCGAATCTGGCCAAAAGCTGGCTCCCGATCCCCTGCCCCCGGTAATCCGGGTGAACAGCAATAGTCAAAACCATTTGGTTACCACCAAGTCCTGGCAGACTTTCCGTTTCTTTCTCATACATCCAATCTTCAATGTAGTCGTACTTGCTAGCAACGACTGGGCCGGTAATGAAGCCAATAACTTCATCTTTCAAATTTCTGGCTACCAAAAAGCTCCCGGTAAATTTCTGAATTCTCTCTTTGTACTGAGCGGGACTACCGGCTTCTGCCTCATTGAAGCCAGCTCTTTCAATTTCCACGATCCTGCCCAAATCTTCTGCTCTTGCTTGGTCGAATTTCAATGCTTTTGCTCCTTGAATGCAAAAAGCACGCCTCTGATATCCAGAGAACGCGCCTCGTTTATTTCTTTGTAAAAATTGTCAGCCTTTAGATAGCCATAGCATTAACTTCAGCAGCCACGCCCAACTTAGCCAGAACCAAAGCTGGAGTGTTGACGTTCTTAGCTACAGCGCTGCGAACTTGCTGGTTCTTGTCTTGGGCGAGCTTCTTCAATACAGCTGCGTCTTCGCTCAGCTTGGCTGCCAGGATCCGCAGGCTTGCGTAGTTTGAGTTAGTGTGCTTGCCCAAGAGAGCAACCCATTCCTTCTTAGCTACGATTTGGTCCAGCTTCAGCCATTCAGTAACCTTGCTCTTGCCAAAGTCAGTTACTTGACCCCAGCCACTTACTTCGTAAATGGTGATGCCTTCTTGGCTTGGGTATTGGCTGGCGTTGACAACAGCGTCTTCCAGCTTTTCGTAGATAGCCAGGTAGCGGTTGTGGTAGGTCTTGCCTGCCAGGTAGCTGCGGCCTTCACGGAAGAGCTTGCCTTCCTTAGCTGAGAATACAACATAGCCCTTAACTGCTTGTTCGATAGTTACGTTAGTCATATTTACCTCTCCTTGAATAAATTTAATGACATAGTATAGTACGAATGATATTTAATTTTCCCGGCATCAAGATTCGCCTTTAGCCATAGAAAAAGCCTTGTAAGCTTCTTTTCTTTATTTCCATAAGGCAATTCCTTAATGCGTTGAAACGATTATAACAGACAATCTCCCAAAATTGTGCATAAAAATTGTTTAATTTCTTTTCTTGTTTTTCTTAAGCAAAAGACTAAAAAAGCTTCAACAAATTCTGTTGTGTGCTTAAAAAAGTAAAGTTAAATACTTGTAAAGCAATTCCAAATTATCTCTTAAAGATGCCGGGCAAATCCCCTCTTCCACCCTTTATTTTGTTATTCTGGATTTACGAAAGTACAGATAGAATAGATTAGAGGTAGAACAACTCATGAACGAGACAATCATGCAGCTGATTCAAAACTATGGCTATGTCGCCGTTGCCTTGTTGATTGCAGCTGAAAATATTTTTCCCCCAATCCCTTCAGAATTGATCCTGACTTTTACGGGTTTCCTGACCCTGTCGGCCAACCTGTCCATCCCTGGCGCGATCGTTGCCTCCACAATCGGTGCCTTCATCGGCGCGATCGTCCTTTACTGGATCGGCAGCTTCTTTGATCAAGACCGCCTTTCCCGTTTTGCCGCCAGCAAACTAGGCCGCCGCTTCGGCCTTTCCCCAGAAAAAATTGCCAAGACCGAATCCTATTTCAATGCCCATGGCCGCACAGCCACCTTCTTCGGTCGCTTTATTCCCGTCGTCCGCAGCCTGATTTCCCTGCCTGCCGGGATGAGCCGGTTCTCGCTGATCAGCTTCAGCTTCTACACCATCCTGGGCACGGCAATTTGGAACACGGTCTTGATCTACGCTGGCCGCTTTGCCGGCAGCGCCTACCAGCAAGTCGTCCAGGAATTTGAAGGCCTCAGCATGATCATTTTGCTCACCTTCGTGGTCATTGCCGCCGCTGTCTACTTGCTCAAGAAAAAGGGCTTGCTCTTTAAAAAATAATTTTTTTGCCTTTGATCTTGACAAAAATTAAATCCGTATTAGAATTTTACTTAATCAAATAACGCAAAGATGAAGAAGACGAGTAGGAAAGCACAATCTTTTAGAGAGTTGCCGGCTGGTGGAAAGGCAACAGACCCTGGCTTTTTGAATAACACTTTTTCCAGATCGCCGGCTGAAGTCGCAGTAAGCCGTGCCGCCTGCAGGACGTTACCCTGCTAGAGCATGTTGGTGCTCGAAGTGGTTCGTTTAGAACAAGGTGGGTGGTACCGCGGAAAGAAGCCTTTCGTCCCTGTAGTTTTTGGGGATGAAAGGCTCTTTTTATGCCCTTTGACAAGTAT
>NZ_JBJEES010000003.1:0-4564 GCF_051873315.1 Lactobacillus sp. | reverse complement strand
CTATTGCCCTGTACAACCGCTACCGCCGGGCCCAGCTGCCAGAAAACGTGCAAAAGGACATTACGCCAAAGAATATCTTGATGGCTGGGCCAACTGGGGTCGGCAAGACTGAAATTGCCCGCCGCCTGGCGGACATCGTCGATGCTCCTTTCGTCAAGGTTGAAGCTACCAAGTTCACTGAAGTCGGCTACGTGGGCCGGGATGTGGAATCGATGGTCCGGGAGCTGGCCAATGAAGCTGTCCGGATCGTGGAAAAAGAAGAGTTCGCCAAGGTTGAAGGCCAGGCCATCCGCCAGGCCAACAAGACCCTGGTCCGCCTGCTGGTGCCGGGCGTGAAGAGAAACAACCGGCAAAACCAGATGCAGCAGATGCAGGAAATGATGCAGAGCCTGCTGGCTGGCGGCGGGATACCGGAAGAAACTGAAGAAGTCACTGACGAAATCAGAAACCAAAGACTCAGCGTGGCTGAAAAGCTGGACCGGGGGCTCTTGGAAAACGAAGAAGTTACCATCGAAGTCGAACAAGCTCCTAAGGCCAACCCAATGGGCGACATGATGGGGCAGATGGGGATGGACATGTCCAGCATGCTGGGCGACATGCTCCCTAAGCGGAAGGTCAAGCGGACCCTGCCGGTCAGCCAGGCCAGAAAGCTTTTGGTCCAAGAAGAAGAACATAAGCTGGTCAACTATGATGACATCTACCAAAAGGCCATGGACCGGGCCGGCCAAAGCGGGATCATCTTCATCGACGAAATTGACAAGATTACCGCGGCTGACAAGCGCAACTCCGCCGGCGTCTCAAGAGAAGGGGTTCAAAGAGACATCCTGCCGATCGTTGAAGGTTCAACCGTAAGCACCAAGTACGGTCCCCTGTCAACCGACCACATCCTCTTCATCGCGGCCGGGGCCTTTGCCGAAAGCAAGCCGAGCGACCTCATTCCAGAACTGCAGGGCCGTTTCCCAATCAGAGTTGAGCTGAATGCCTTGACCAAGGACGACTTCGTCAGAATCTTGAAGGACCCGCAAAATTCCCTCTTGAAGCAGTACATTGCCTTGCTGAAGGCTGACGGGGTGGACCTGGTCTTTACGGCAGAAGCAGTCGACAAGATTGCCGAAATCGCCTTTGAGGTCAACCAAGGGACTGATAACATTGGTGCCCGCCGTCTGGCCACTATCTTGGAGAAGCTGCTGGAAGAAGTTCTCTATGAAGGGCCGGACATGGAAATGGGGCAAATTACCATCACCCAGGCATATGTTGAACAGAAGTTAAGTGATATCGTCAAGAATAAGGACTTGACCAAGTTCATCCTGTGATAAGTGTAAAAATGCAATTGAGTTTAGAAAAAAAGAAAAAATAAGAGTATTAAGGGGCAAATAATGGATTATACTATCGAAAATGAAATTCTTAAGGTTACGGTGTCAAGTCACGGGGCAGAACTCCAGAGCGTCATTGGCAAGCATATTGGCAATGAATACATCTGGCAGGCTGACTCGGAAGTCTGGGGCCGGCATGCTCCAGTCTTGTTCCCAATCGTGGGCAAGCTGAAAAACGATGAGTACAGCTATCAAGGCAAGAGCTACCACATGACCCAGCATGGTTTTGCCCGTGACATGGAATTTGCCTTGGAAGAGCAAAGCAAGGAAAAGCTGACCTTCCTTTTGACGGACACGGAAGAAACCAGAGCCGTCTATCCCTTCAAGTTTGAATTCCGGGTCAGCTACGAGCTTTTGAACAACATGATCAAGGAAAGCTTCCACGTCACCAACAAGGGTGAAGGGGACATGATCTTTGGCGTCGGCGGCCACCCAGGCTTTGCCCTGCCAGTTGAAGATGGGGTCAAGAAGGATGACTTTTACCTGCAGGTCAACCCGGCAAAGCCGCGGGCAATGGTGCCGCTGGAAAACGGCCTGCTCAACTGGGAAAAGCGGTCCCTAGCGCCAACTGAAAGCATGATCACCATTACTGACGACCTGTTCAAAAATGACGCCATGGTGCTGGTGATGCGGCACCCGGACAACAAGTTCTCCATCAAGACGGAAACCAGCCGCTTCCATATCAATGTCAGAACTGACTCCGCACCATACGTGGGTGTTTGGTCCCAGTATCCAAAGACCGGCAATTACGTCTGCATCGAACCTTGGTGGGGGATTGCTGACCTCACTGATACCGACGGGAACCTGGAAAACAAGAAGGGGATGAACCGCTTGGCCAGTGGGGAAGACTTTGAAGCCAGCTTCCGCATGTCCTTCCACAGCAAGGTCCGGAGCGAATAAAATAGAGAAAAGCAAAAGTGATTTTTTGCATGAGCTGCCTGAAGCGGGCAGCTTTTTTTATACCCAAAAAGGTCAAAAATATTCTGAAAGCGGGAACAAAAATCAAACGATTTGGACTATAATTAGGGCATAAAGTATGTGTTTGTAAGAAATAGTTGAATTGTGTTTTGGAGGAATAAAAAATGAAGAAGCTGTACAGCGCCCTCGCGGCAGCCGCTTTGACTCCCCTTTGCCTTTTAACGGGCCAGGTAAGTCAGGCCAGTCAGGCAAGCGAATATAATCCGGAGGTCAGAAACTTGCAGGTACGGGAAGGCAACTACCGGATTGCCCGGGACCTGGTCAAGAATGCCAACAAACTGCCAGCCAACACAGTTTATGAATTCGTGCCCGAGCCCAATTTCGCCAAGGCGGGGACCTATCAGACCAGGATCCGCCTGCTTTACCCGGACAACTCAATGGAGACCAGCCAGCAAGTGACCGTCAGCGTTTATGACCATGCTTGGAAGGCTAAGAAGACGGTCAAGAAGCATAAAAAGGTTAATAAGAAGAAGGCCAAAAAGCGGGTAAAGGATGCCAAGCGCTACCAGGCTAAGGTGACGGGGAAGACGACTGCTTTTGGCCAGGCTTTTAAGTCAAAGCGCCTGGTCACCAACCGGGCAAAATTGCCGAAGAAGACCAGCTTCCGCTTCGCCAGAGTGCCAAACTTCAAGCGGGCCGGGACTTACTACACGGCCGTATTAGTCACCTATCCAGACAAGAGCCAAGAATATACCCGGCAAGTCAAGGTGACGGTCAAGCGGCAGACGGACAAGAGCAAGTACCAGCCGAAGATCAAGGGCAAGACCGTCGCTTATGGGGCAAAATTGACTGCTAAGTCCTTAATTAAAAACGCCAAGTCCTTGCCTAAGAAGAGCAAGTACCGGCTCTCGCAAAAGATCAACACTAAGCAAGCAGGGACTTACTTGGTCGCTGTCAAAGTGACTTACCCGGACAAGAGCTGGGAAGTGACGCCTTTTGTTAAAGTCAAAGTCAAGCGGCAGACAGACAAGGCCCACTACCAGGTCAAAATCCGCTCAGGAGTGGTAAAGGCCGGGCAGAAATTGACTCCGGCTCAGCTGGTAACAAACCTTTCCAGTCTGCCAAAGAAGAGCAAGTTTGCCTTCACTGCCCAGCCAAATTGGCAAAAGGCTGGCAGCTACCGGACCAAGATCCAGGTAACTTATCCGGACAAGAGCAAGGAGACCAGTGCCTTTTTGACGGTAACTGTTAAAGATCCAGCTGATTCCACCCGCTACACGCCGGTCCTTTTGGCTGTCCAGACGCAAGCGGGCACGCCAATCGCGGCTTCCAGCTTGATCGCCAACTTTGCTTCTTTGCCTAACGGCAGCCAGGCCAGTTTCGTAACGGCGCCAGATTTTGCCAAAGCAGGCAGCTATAAGACCCAGATCAAGGTGACTTACCCGGACAAGTCGACCTGGACCAGTTCTGAATTCATTATTGAAGTTGCTGCTCCGGCCGCAAGCACACAGAAAAACTGATATTTTTAAGAATATTTTTCAAAATCAAGACTTTTCCGGTCTTGATTTTTTGTTTTTTTAACCTGCCTTTTACAGGAACTTTTGTTATAATAGCGGTTAGTAAGCGGTTACAAAGGAAAGCGTAAAAGATCAAGAAAACATGGGGAAAACAATGAGGAAAATCAAATGTGAGCTTTGCGGACAAAGAGATTTATTAAAAGAGGGCGACCGTTTTGTCTGCCAGTCTTGCGGGGCAGCCTATTCAGCCAGTGAACTGCGCCGGCAATTTGACTTGAAAGACCGGGCAGAAATTTACGCTGAAGCCAAGCAGGCCTACCGGGCTAAACGCTTTAAGCAGGCCAGGCAGCTTTACCTGGCCCTGGCAGATGAAGGGGACCAGCAGGCAGCTTTTTACGCTGCCCTTGCTGGCAGCCAGCTCGATTCCGCGGCTGATTTTGCCCCACTTTTGGGTCAGCTGCGGGCGGCTTTGGCAGCCAGCCGGAAAAGTGGGGGAGAAAGCTACTTTGCTTTTGCCAGCCGGGCTCTGGGTGAAGTGATCGTCTTTGCCCTGGCACTTGAAGAAGAATACGAAGAAGATTTCCAAAAGCAGGCTCAGCGCTTGGAACTGAGCTCTAGGCAGACTTTAGAGAAGGCCCACCGAAAGATGCAGGAAGAAGCAGGCCGGGCCTGGCTCTTGATGAGCCGGGCAGCCCACCTTTGCGTTGGGGAAAGCGATGATTTGGCAGCAGCCAATTCATACTTCTGGGAACTGGT
>NZ_JBJEES010000002.1:0-4605 GCF_051873315.1 Lactobacillus sp. | reverse complement strand
GTTGAATCTACCCATAGATTTAACTAGAAAGGAATATCAGAAAAACTTACCAATATTGATGTGATTATCAAGATTTAGTAAGTTTTATGATTCGGTATGTAATCCTTTCATTCAATTTGCATTTTTTTCTTGCTAAAAAGCTGGCAAGAACTACAATGTAGTATATCGGTTGAAAACAGATGGAAAGGAAAAATATTAATGACAGTTCCAGTATTTTATTCAATCAGTGACGATTTCACCCCATACGCGGCCGTTTCCCTCCACTCTTTGGTCAAGCATGCTGACCCAAAGCGTGATTACACGGTAACTTTTTTGCACCAGGGCTTAAGCCAAGAACATGAAAAGGCCTTGGCTGCTTATAACAGAGACAATGTCCACGTTAAGTTCTACGAGATGTCTGACGAACTCCTGAAGCCAATCCAGGACCGGAAGGAAAATTACCTGCGGGGCGACTTCTTCACCATGTCTATTTTCTACCGGCTCTTTATCCCGGACCTCTTCCCGGAATATGACAAGGTAGTCTACATCGACAGTGACACGGTTTTGAATGACGACATCGCCAAGCTTTATGACCATGACTTGGGCACTAACCTCTTGGGTGCCTGCACCGACTCTTCCATCCAGTTTGTGGAGAAGATGCTTCGCTACATTAAGGAAGTTTTGACTCTGGATCCGAAGAAGTATATCAATTCGGGGATGCTGGTCATGAATGCCAAGGCCTTTAGGGAAGAAAACTTCGTTGACAAGTTCTTCAGCCTCTTGGGCCGCTACCACTTTGACTGCATCGCCCCGGACCAAGACTATTTAAATGAAATCTGCTCCGGCCGGATCAAGTACCTGGACGGCCGCTGGGATGCCATGCCAAACGAAAACACTGAGGCTCTGGCTAACCCTGGCCTGATCCACTACAACCTCTTCTTTAAGCCTTGGCACTTCAGCGGGATCCAGTATGAAGACTACTTCTGGACCAATGCTGAAGAGACCGTTTTTGCTGAAGAATTGAAGGCAGAACTGGCCAAGACGACTGATGAAGAAAGAGATGTTGAATACCACAAGCTTGACCACATGCTGGGCAAGCTGGATACGACCTTGCAGGATCCTAACAACTGGGCCCGGGTCAAGGAGAGAGAGCAAGTAACTTTATAATTCACAGAGAATGCCTTCTGAGTTTTAACTTGGAAGGCTTTTTTAGTCCCTTTGGACAATTTTTGGGAAAAATAAGCCGAAAAACGAGATTTTTAAAGCAAAAGTCGCTACAATTAAGTAGTCAAGAGTAAATAATAAAAGAGTTATGATGTTTGGGCGAAGAAAATGATTAAGACGAAAATCACAGATGCTTTTCATGCTTTTCAAAAAAAGATAATGGGAAATGGCCGCCCAAAGCCAGACCAAGTCATCAGCCTGCTCGATCTGGTCAAAGACGAGCTGGGCCTGGCCATGGTCTATGTCTGCGAAAACACGGCTGGTGGCAGCCAGTTTTTATATCAATATTGTTCTCATGGCGATAACTTTTCAGCCATGCACCACAACCTGCTGATCGCCGAAGGGCAGGAACGCGACACGACTTACGAACTTTTGCAGCAGGAGAACCCGGTAGTTTTGACGGGGGAATACTTCAGCAATAGATTTGCCATGGCAGCTGGCAATCTGGTCTACAGCTACTTCAGCGGGAGCATCTGTCAAGGCTTGGTCTGCTTTCAAAAGGAAAAGCAAGCTGGCCAAGTCTGGAATGAAGAGGAAAAGGAAACGCTGACGATTCTGGCCAAGCTGCTCTGGCCCTTAGTCGCTCAAGACCAGATTGCTGCCCAGGTTCGGGTCATCAGCGCTAATGCTGGCAATCTGTCAATGGTTTGGATCTATCCCAAGGTCAAGACGGCTATTTTTTCCAAAGACCTGCGGACCCGGTTTGGCCTCAGCAACTATTACCGAGCCAAGTCGATTGGGGATTTTTGCCAGAGTTTCGTGGCCTATAAAGACCAGGATAAAGTAGTGGCTGCTTACCAAAAGGCCCTGCAAGGCAAAGAAATGGAAGTTAGCTGCCATGCTTTCCAGCACAGTGATAAGCTGCACTTGACTATTGTGTCCAACCGCTATGACTTTGAAGGGCAGCCTGAACAATTAGTGGTTTTCATCAGAAGAGCCAACGAAGTTTCCAAGGACCGCCTGGAGCGAAGCAAGCGGCTGGAAGCCTACCGGGAATTCCAGCTGATCTACAGCCGGGACAATATTTTTGAACTTTTTCTCGATCTGACTCAAAATCAAGCCACCGTCTTCAAGGCTCCTTTGTCCTGGCAGTCTGTTCTGGAGCAAGGAGACAACTATGACCAGCTCCTGCACCTTTTCGCCAGTCAGCTGGTCTTGCCCAACAGCCAGCAACCGCTTTTAAATGCCTTGAACTGTGATAATCTGCGCCGGCAGTTGACCCAGCAGTCCAGCTTCTTTTTGACGGCTCATGTCCAAGTTGAAAACCAGCAGCGGCTTTTGGAATTTGAAGTCATCGAAGGCCGTTCTGGCAACCATCGGGTGCCGCAGAGCGCGATCGTGGTCGTCAAGGACGTGACTGACAAGCGGGTTTCCCGCTATGACTCCTTGACCGGCCTGCTCAACATGCATAACTTTCTTTTGGAAGTTGGTCAGAAGTGGCAGCCAGGTGGCCAGCTTTTGGTCATGAACGTGGAAAACTTCAAGTTCTACAACATGCGCCATGGCTTGGAACAAGGTGACCGCTGCTTGATCGAAATCGCGGAACTTTTGAAGGAGCTCTATCCAGGTGCTACATTAGCCCGCTTTAACGCGGACAACTTCTATGTTTATGATCCAGATCCTGGCGACTGGGAATTGCGGATTATCCGCCTGCATACCCGCTTAAAGCGGCTGCCTTTGGCCAACCAGCTGCGGATGCGGGTTGGGGTTTACCAATATTCTGACAAGGTGACCGCTTCTTTGGCCTGTGACCGGGCCAAGCTGGCCTGTGACCAGGCTAAAAAACAGCCCGAGCAGAGCTGGTGTCTGTATACTCCGGCCATGCAGGAAAGAGAAGAATTAAAGCAGTATTTGATTGACCACTTGGATGATGCCCTTAGAAATCACTACCTGCAGGTTTACTACCAGCCGGTCATCCGGACTTTGACTGGCCGGCTTTGCAGCGCGGAGGCCTTAGTCCGTTGGATTGACCCGGTCAAGGGCTTTTTGTCACCTGGGGATTTCATTCCTCTTTTTGAGGAGATGAACCTGTCTTACAAGGTTGACCGTTATGTCATCCAAGAAGTGACTAAAATGATTCGCGAGCATATGGATAAGGGCTGGCCGGTCATCCCGGTTTCAGTCAACCTTTCCCGGGCAGACTTCCAGATGATGGATCCACTGACGGAATTAAACCAGGCCATGCGCAAAAACAACTTGCGCCGGTCTCTGGTGCATGTGGAAATCACTGAAAGTGCCCTGTCTAAAGACGTGGATGGCTTAAAGCGGGCCATCCACAACTTCCGCCAGGCTGGCTACGAAGTCTGGATGGATGACTTTGGCAGCGGCTACTCTGCCTTGAACTATCTCAAGAATTTTGAATTCGATGAGATCAAGCTGGACATGATCTTTATGAAGGACTTTGATGAAGCCTCAAAAAAGATTGTGACTGCCTGTGTAAAGATGGCTAAAGATTTGGGCATTCACACCTTGGCAGAAGGCGTTGAGACCCAGCAGCAGCTGGACTTTTTGCGGTCAATTGGCTGTGAGCGGATCCAGGGCTATTACTACAGCAAGCCTTTGCCGCCTGATAAACTCTGCCAGTTGATTACCGAGAAGGGGATCGAGATCGAAAACTGGGGGCAGAGCAAGTTTTACCAGCAAGTTGGCTTGGTGGACCTGGTCAGCGACAAGCCGATCTGCCTGGTCTTGGACGATGGCAGCCAGTTCAGCATGCTTTATGCCAACGAAGAATTCCAGAAGGAGATCAAGCGGTCGCCTGCTCTTTTTGATCGGATTATCAACGACTGGAACAAACCGGATTCTGCAACTGCCAAACAGCTGCACGCCTTTGCCAAAAAGGTTGGCCAAGGCGGGGAAAGCTACTTTGACTTCAAGCAAATCGGCCAGTATCTCCGGCTAAGTGCCAAGCAAATCGCGAAACTCGAAAATTATCAGATGCTCTTGATCAACCCAAGCGACATCACGGTTCAATATCTGAAATAAGCAAGAAGCAGTCAAATTGGCTGCTTCTTTTTTACTTTCTGCCCGCGAAAAGTTGAAAAAATAAAAATTTTCAAAAAACTTTTTATTCATTTAACTCAGGAAAAGGCCAAAATCCGAACGATTTTTCCAGAAAAGCAATTTTCCCAAAAATGAAAGAGGATTTTAAAAAGAGAAGAGAAAAACAACTTTTACAACACCTCCTGGTGTTTGGCGAAAAAGACAATTAAAAGGCAAAAGTTGACGAAAAAGAAAAAACAAGGTAAAGTATTAAATGTCTTCAAGGCAAGCACGAAGCGCTTTCGTAAAGAAAGGCAATTGAAGGCAAAATAAAAAATATCAGAAAGCTGTTGACAAGAAGTCGGCAAGCGAGTAAGATATAAAACGTTGCGTCACTTGACGCAAGTTGGTACTTTGAAA
>NZ_JBJEES010000001.1:0-4636 GCF_051873315.1 Lactobacillus sp. | reverse complement strand
GGTTCCTGCGGAATCTGCCCTTCGACATAGTTGCCCGCTGAAGTGTTGTGGGCATCGTGGTAGGCAAATTCGCTTGGCAAAACCAGGTCCATCCGCTGAACATCTTTTTGCAAAGACCCGGCTGACCCGGTCATGATGACCAGGTCCATCTTTTCCTTGGCCAAAAGGCTGGTCAGGTTCATGGCCGCCTGGACCTTGCCGATCCCAGTCAAGCCCAGGTAAAGATCGTTGCCGGCAACGGAAAAATGCCCGAATTCAGTTGAACCGAACATTTCTTTTTTACCTGAGGAAAAGTATTGATGATAAAATTCAGCTTCTTCAGCCATTGGCACAACGATTGCAATTTTCATCGGTAATCCTCAATTCAATTTAAAATTTCAATAAAATCACCCAAACCAGGATGATTAAAAGGCACACGACCAGGATAGCAAAATTCAGCCTTTTTTTCAGCCTTTCTGCCTTCAGGGCTTTCTGCTCCTGGTTCTGCTTAAAAGCAGGAAAAGCAGCTGAATCAGCTGCTTCCTGTCTATTTGCCTTTTCTGCTTGTTCTGCCTGGCGGCGGCGGTAATCGGAACGTTTCTCTGTCATAGTCTAACCTTCTGAACCGGTCAGCAGCATGTTTTCCCATACGGAAATAGCATAAATGGTCTTCGCGTCGACAATTTTGCCCTCTGTCAACAGGTTCTTTAACTCTTCAAGACTGTACCATTCTGCCGTTAAAAATTCGTCCTCGTCCAGGTCCAGCTTGTCAGCCACTGGGCTGAGCGTGTCACAGTAGAAGAGGTACAGCTTTTCATTGCAAAATCCTGGTGAAGTGTAGAATTCGGCAACCTTTTCCCAGTATTCGGCTTTCAGGCCGCCTTCTTCATTTAACTCCCGCTTCATTGCATCCAAGGGACTCACGTCGGTAGCGTCAACCATTCCGGCTGGAATTTCGAGAGTCAGCTGCTTGATTGCTTCCCGCCATTGCGTAACCAGGAGCATCTTCTTTTCATCGTTGATGCAGATGGCCGCTGAGGCAGGCCGGTGGTCGACCAGCTCTCTGGAGGCGGTTTTCCCATTTGGCAGCATCACGTTTTCAACCCGCAGGTTGATGAAGCTGCCGTGGAAAGCCTCCTTCGTTGAAATTTCAGTTTCCTTTAAATCCATATGTCATTCCTTTGCTTAGTCTTTGGCCAAGTAAACGTTGATGCACTGCAGGCCGTGTTTACCTTGGGCAAGCTGGTATCTCACCCGCTGGCCGACTTCAAGCCTCTTATAGCCCTCCTCCTTGATGGCGGTATAAAAGACAAAATATGATTTGTGATTTTGATCGTCTTCGATAAAGCCGAAACTTGCTTTTTCGGCAAATTGCTTTACAACTCCGGTCCGCATTAGTCTTCCAAGCCTTCTTCAAGTACTTCCGGGTGATCGCTGACCACGATAGATGCGCAGCGGCCGCACAATTGCGGCAGACGGCTGTCAGCACCCAGGTCAGTCCGGTACATCCGGCAGCGTGGGCAGACTTCGCCTTCGGCCCGGCGGACAAGGACGCTGGCGTGGTCAAATTTCTTGGCGTCAGCCGGTACTTCTCCTTGACCCATGACCAAGTTGGACACGATCAAGATTTCCCGGAAGTCTTCACCAGCCAGCTTGTCCAAGGCAGCCTTGGTTTCTTCACTTGGGTAAACGGTCACGCTGGCTTCGAAGGACTTACCGATCAGCTTTTGGTCCCGGGCTTCTTCCAGAGCCTTCAGAACGTCATCGCGGAGCTTCATGAATTCGCCCCAGCTATCCTTCAAGTCGTCAGCATTAGCGTAATCTTCGATTTCAGGGAAGTTGGACAGGTAGACGTCTTCTTCATTTTCCTTCAAGTAGCCCCAAACTTCGCCCATGGTGTGCGGCAAAATTGGTGCCAGGATCTTAGCCAGCTTGACAGCGGCATCGTAGATCACCGTCTGCATTGACCGGCGGGCGTGGCTGTCCTTGCCTTCGATGTAGAGGACATCCTTGGCAAAGTCCAGGTAGAAGGCGGACAGGTCGTTGGTGATGAACTTGAAGACTAACTTGTAAACGTCAGCAAAGTCATACTTGTCGTAGTTGACGATGCTTTCGGCAACCAAGTCGTTGAGCTTGACTTCCAGGTACTGGTCGATCTTGCGCAGGTCCTTGTAAGCTACCCGGTCCTTTTCCGGATCAAAGTCAGCCGTGTTGGCCAGCATGTAGCGGAAGGTGTTTCTGATCTTCCGGTAGCCTTCTGAAACCTGGCGCAGGATGTCCATTGACACGCCAACGTCACCGGATGCGTCAACGGAAGCAACCCAGAGGCGGATGATTTCAGCCCCCATTTGCTTGATGACATCGTTAGGAGCGATCGTGTTGCCCAATGACTTGGACATCTTCCGCCCTTGCCCGTCCAAAGTAAAGCCTTGAGACAGGACTGACTTGTAAGGAGCCACCCCGTTAGTCGCCACGCTGGTGATCAAACTGGAGTTGAACCAGCCCCGGTATTGGTCGCTGCCTTCCAGGTACATGGAAGTCGGGTAGTGCACGTCTCTGCCCAGAGCCTGAACCCCGCTCCAGGATGACCCGGAGTCAAACCAAACGTCCAGGATGTCAGTTTCCTTGGTGAACTTGCCATTTGGTGAGTGTTCTGAAGTAAAGCCTTCTGGCAAAAGTTCTTCAACCGGGTGGGTGAACCAGGCGTTGGAGCCTTCCTTGGCAAAGAGGTCAGCCACGTGTTCGATCGTTTCATGAGTCACGATAGCCGTGCCGTCTTCAGCGTAGAAGATCGGCAAAGGCACGCCCCAGGCACGTTGGCGGGAAATTACCCAGTCGCCCCGGTCCTTGATCATGTTGTAAAGACGGGTCTTGCCCCAGGCCGGGTAGAAGGTGGTCTTTTCAATCTGGTCCAGGATCTGGTCTCTGAACTTGGAGATTGAGGCAAACCATTGAGTGGTTGCCCGGTAGACTACCGGCTTCTTGGTCCGCCAGTCGTGAGCGGCGGAGTGGACAAAGGTGCTGTAGTGCAAAAGGTTGCCGGCAGCTGCCAGTTTTTCCTTAACGATTTCGTTGGTGTCAGTGTAGAACTTGCCAACCAGGTCCGGGTCAGGGATTTCTTCAGTGAAGCAGCCCTTGTTGTCCATTGGTGACAAAACGTCAAAGCCGTAGCGCATGGCGGTGTTGTAGTCGTCTTCACCAAAGCCGGAAGCGGTGTGGACCAGGCCGGTACCATCATCGTCAGTAACGTAGACGGCTTCCATCAAAAGGCTGTCGCGGCCTTCGATGTAAGGGTGCTTGGCCACCATGTATTCCATGTCCGTCCCCTTAAGGTGCTGAACAGTCTTGTAGTCGTCCCAGCCCAAAATTTCGGCTACGGCGCTTAAGCGGTCAGTGCCAACAACGTAGCGGCGGTCGCCGACTTCAACGACTGAGTAGTCAAACTTCGGGTTGACGGCGATCCCTTGGTTGGAAGGAATAGTCCATGGGGTGGTCGTCCAAATCAAGAAGTAAGTGTTCTCTTCACTCAGCTTGCTCTTGCCGTCCTTGACCGGGAAGGAGATGTAGATTGATGGTGATTCCACGTCGTGGTATTCAACTTCGGCTTCAGCCAAAGTTGATTCACTGGACCAGGACCAGTAAACCGGCTTCTTGCCTTGGTAGATGTAGCCATTTTCGTACATCTTGCCGAAGACCCGGATTTCAGCAGCTTCAAATTCCGGCAAAAGGGTGATGTAAGGGTGGTCCCAGTCGCCCATGACGCCCAAGCGCTTGAAGTCGGTCCGCTGCTTTTCAACCTGCTCCATGGCAAACTTCCGGCACAATTCCCGGTAAGCAGCCCGGTCCATGGTCTTGCGGTCAACGCCTTGCTTGGTCAGTTGCTGCTCAATTGGCAGGCCGTGGGTATCCCAGCCTGGAACATAAGGAGCATAGTAGCCTTCCATGTTCTTGCTCCGAACGATGATGTCCTTGGTGATCTTGTTCAAGGCGTGACCCATGTGGATGTTGCCGTTGGCAAATGGAGGGCCGTCGTGAAGGTCGAATCTTTCATGGCCTTCGTTAAGCTTCAAGCGTCTTTCGTAAAACTTCTGGTCTTCCCAGTTCTTTTCCCATTCTGCTTCCCGCTTGGGCAGGTTGCCCCGCATCGGGAACTTGGTCTTGCCCAGGTTCAGCGTATCCTTAACCCGCATATGTAAAAATCCTTTCGCTAAAATAAAAAGCCTCATCCTAAAATAGGACGAGACTATCGTGGTACCACCTAAATTGAGCCCCGAAGGGCCCCACTCCTGCCGGCTTATCGTGCCGGCCCCCGTTCAGACCAATCGGCAGCTGATCGCTCGCCGGCTTGTGTTAATCTTCCACCATCATTAACTCGCTAAGGTCGCCTTAAAGCAGGACTGTCAGTCTGATTTATTAATCGTAATTATGTAAGAGATAAAAAAACAATGAAAAAAGTTTTCTATCTACAGTAAAAGAGTTTAAGGCATCAACCGGCCCTTTGTCAAATATTTATTGTCTTTTTGCTGGCCAAAATGTGTTTAACAAGTGATAATGTCTTAAGTGTTAACAGAGAAAAATGTCCCAAAGAGGAAAATGTCTGGCATAATCTCCATATATCGGAGGTTACGGACAATGAAGAAAGTTAGGTTAACTATGA